>DATFWZ010000616.1:0-2534 GCA_035258765.1 Gemmataceae bacterium | reverse complement strand
CGGGATGACCGGCCCGCCGACGCCACCGAGCCCGCCGATGCCACCCGGGACCACCCCCGGGATCCCGGGGAACAGGGTCGGATTCGGCAGTCCGGGAGTCGGGACGAGGCTGTCGCTGTCCTTGAGCTTGTCCGCCCGGGCCTCGGTGGTGATGAAGATCACGTTCCCCATCCGGGCCGGCTTCAGGTCCGCCATCTCGCACATGAGTCGCACTGCCGCCTCGAACGGGACGTCGTCCACCTGCAGCGTCACCGGGTTGTCCGCCGCCTTGGTTTTCACCGCCCGCGGGTCGATGACGACGTTGACTCCGTACTTGCCCGCCAGTTCCTTGACGGCCTTCTGCAAGGGGACCGAGTCGTAGTCCACGGTGATCCGCTGTTTGAGCTGCCGGTAGACGGCTACCTCCTCGGTTGTGATCAATAGCGAGTCCCCGACGATGGCGAATGTCAGGTTGTATTGGCCGACGATCGACCGGAGGGCTTGACGGAGCTTGCCGTCGAGCTTTTTCAATTCGACCTGCAGGGTCTCCGCCTCAAAACCCATCTGCTGTAGCGCCGCCCGGTCGAGGACAATGTTGATCTTGTAGTGCTCGCTCAAGGTGTTCAGGACGTTCGGGAGTGTGACGCCCGTGAACTCAAATGTCTGAGTGCTATCTAGCGCCTTGCGGATCGCCTCCGCGGCGTTTCCCTTCTCGGCCTTCGAGTCACCCTTGGCGGCCGGGGCCGCGGACGCGAAGATCGGCGCCGCGAGGAGCGCGAGGCCGGCCAAAAGTCGTGACACATTCACTCGCATGAAGAGACTCCGCAAAGACGTGGTGACGGCTCGGCCTTCAGAACAACCGCGAGGGGCGCGGCGTTGGTAACGAGGAAGTGTATCAGAATGCCAGTCCCGATGGGAAGGTGATAGCCCGTGCGCGACCTCAAAGAATCGAGCACCCAATCGCTGCCGCGATGGCAGTCTGCGGGCGGCGGACCTGAATCGACGCGAGGATCCTACCCGCGGTCGCGGGCTCTCACGGCTTGTCCACCCGCTCAAGGAGCCAGGTCCCGTCCCCCTGTTTGGTCAGGCGGTACGCGGCCGGGTTCAACCGGTAGGTGACGACGTAGTCGCAGTCGGACTTCTTTTCCAGAATGGTCCAGATGCCCTGGTTCACGGAGATCTTCTGCTCCGGGGCCCACTCCCACGGCTTGACCTCGGTCGCGATCCCGCGTCCGTTCTCGACCAGGTCGTACCACGGTTGTCCGAACGACTCCGGCGGCGGGGCGTCGAGCGGGTCTTTCCCGGCGAGCATCCGCCGCAACAAGTGGCTGTGGAATATGTCGCCTTCCATGGCCGGGAGGAAGTTGGGGATCGGGTGCCCGTTCTCGGCTCGGATCTGCATCCAGCGCAAAAAGCACATGATGCCGCGCCAGGCTTCCGGCTGTTCGCCCCGGCTGAACTCCGCGAGCCACCGATTCCAATCATCGGCCGTGCGTCGGGTCATGGTTTCTCCCGTCGAGTGGGGTCAGCGGGGAGGTGCGTCGGGGCCATCCGCGGCCTGGAGCCGCTGGCGCAACATTGAGTACCGGTACGCCGTGTCCTGCTTGAGCACGGCGATGCCCAGGGCTTTCCGGCTGCCGACGACGGCCACCAATCTTCTACCACGCGTTACCCCAGTGTACAACAAGTTCCTTTGCAGCATGACGTAGTGCTGCGTGTGCAGGGGAATGACCACGGCCGGGTATTCCGAGCCCTGGGCCTTGTGAATGGTGGTCGCGAACGCCAGGGTCAGCTCGTCGAGCTCGTTGAAGTCGTAGGCGACGACGCGGCCGTCGAAATCCGCAGTCAACTTTTGCTCCGTCGCGTCGATGCCGGCGACGCGGCCGATGTCGCCGTTGAACACGTCCTTCTGGTAGTTGTTCTGCACCTGAATCACCTTGTCGCCGACCCGGAATGTCCGCCCGAACCGTTCGACTTCCTTACCGACGGGCGACGGGTTCAGTACCTGCTGCAGCGTCTGATTGAGGACGTTCACGCCAAGCTCGGACTTGTTCATCGGCGACAGGACCTGCACGTCCCGGAGCGGGTCAAGTCCGAACCGGGCCGGGATGCGGTCGCGGACCATCGCGATCACGCGATCCGTGATTGCCTCGGGCGTATCGGCCTCGATGAAGAAGAAGTCCCCGGAGGCGTCGGGGGCGGATTCCGGCACGTGCCCGGCGTTGATCGCGTGGGCGGCCCGGACGATGTGGCTCGCCCCGGCCTGGCGGAAGATGTGGGTCAGCCGCACCACTCGGCAGACGCCCGACTCGATCAGGTCGCGCAGGACCGTCCCGGGGCCCACCGACGGGAGTTGGTCCACATCACCGACCAGGACGACGCAGCACCACGGCCCCACCGCCCGCAGGAGCTGGTTCATGAGGACGACATCGACCATCGACGCCTCGTCCACGACGAGCAGGTCGGCTTCCAGCGGGTTGTCGCGGTCGCGCTTGAACCGGCCGATGCCCGGGTCGAACTCCAGGAGCCGGTGGATGGTCCGGGCCTCCCGGCCC
>DATFWZ010000615.1:0-31771 GCA_035258765.1 Gemmataceae bacterium | reverse complement strand
GGCGAGCGGCACGGGTTCCGCAACGCCCAGGTGACCGTCGTCGCCCCGACCGGCACCATCGCGCTCGTCATGGATTGCGACACCACCGGCATCGAGCCCGACTTTGCGCTGGTCAAGTTCAAGAAGCTCGCCGGCGGGGGGGACTTCAAGATCATCAACCAGTCCGTCCCGCCCGCCCTGGCCCGGCTCGGCTACACGCCCAGGCAGATCGACGACATCGTCCGCTACTGTCGCGGGGCCGGCACCCTCGTCGGCTGCCCGCACGTCAACCCCGCCTCCCTCCGCGCCAAGGGCTTCACCGACGACGCGATCGTCAAGCTGGAGGCCGCGATGGGCGGGGCCTTCGAGATCCAGTTCGCGTTCAACCGCTGGACCCTCGGCGACGACTTCCTCCGCGACAAGCTCAACATCCGCCCCGAACTCTACGAGTCGCCGACCTTCGACCTTTTGACGCACCTCGGGTTCACCCGGGCCCAGGTCGCGGAGGCGAGCGAGTACGTCTGCGGGACGATGACCGTCGAGGGGGCCCCGCATCTGCGAACGGAGCACTTACCCGTCTTCGACTGCGCCAACAAGTGCGGCAAGATCGGCAAGCGATTCCTGTCGGTCGAGTCGCACATCCGGATGATGGCCGCGGCCCAGCCGTTCATCAGCGGGGCGATCTCGAAGACGATCAACATGCCCCACGACGCAAGTGTGGAGGACGTGAAGAAGGCGTACGAATTGAGCTGGAGCCTGATGCTCAAGGCCAACGCCCTCTACCGCGACGGGTCGAAGCTGAGTCAACCCCTAAACAGCGTCGCCGACGCCCCCGAGCTGGAGACCCTGGCCGCGGCCACCGAGGAGGCGCCGGCCCAGGTCCCGGCGGTCGCGGTCACCCCGGCCCAGCAGGCGGCCGCGGTGAAGATCGCCGAGAAGATCGTCCACCGCTACATCGCCCGCCGCCGCCGGCTGCCCGACCGCCGGGCCGGGTACACCCAGAAGGCCCGGATCGGCAACCACAAGGTCTACCTGCGGACGGGCGAGTACGAGGACGGGGCCCTGGGCGAGATCTTCATCGACATGCACAAGGAGGGGGCCGCGTTCCGGAGCATGACCAACTGCTTCGCCATTGCCGTTTCGCTCGGGTTGCAGCACGGGGTGCCGCTCGAGGAATTTGTCGATGCGTTCGTGTTCACCCGGTTCGAGCCGAACGGGATCGTGTCGGGCAACCCGCACATCAAGATGTCGACGTCGATCATCGACTACATCTTCCGCGAGCTGGCGGTGACGTACCTGGGCCGGTACGACCTGGCCCACGTGGAGCCGGAGAGCCTGCGTGGCGACGCGTTGCACCGCGACGAGCCGGACTACGAAACGGAGGAGATCGTGGCCGAGCGGATCGTTGACACGCCGAAGGCCCCGGCGGGCCCGCGCCGGCTGGCGGTGCCGAAGTCGGACCACGTGAAGCCCGGCCCGGGCGGCAACGGCCCCGGCCCCGCGGGCTCGGACGGGTCGGCCAAGGGCAAGAACGGCGGCGCCAAGCCGGCGACCGGCGGCTACTCCGCGACCCCGGCGTCCAAGCCGGCCGCGGCAACGTCGTCGGCGGCCGGGACGCTGCTGGCGGAGCGAGTGAAGCAGGCGCGGATGAAGGGCTACGAGGGCGACCCGTGCTCAGAATGCGGACAGCTCACGCTCGTGAGAAGTGGGGCGTGCGCGAAGTGCGATACGTGCGGGGCGACGAGTGGGTGCAGCTGAACCGTTAGCCGCGACGCGGAGGCTTTGCGGAGCGGAGCGCGAAAGGCAGGCGTCCCTGATACCTCGTGAAGCCGCGACGCGGAGGCTTTGCGGAGCGGAGCGCGTAAGCTGGCCCCGGTCGAAAGGCCGGGGCCAGCGCATTGGGCGAAGCTTGATCCCGACTGCGAGTTGTGTTAAAAATCAAACGGCAGCCAATGAGCGTCGCCGGAGATGGACGAGCCGATCCTCATCTGGGACTTGCCGGACGATCCGGACGGCAACGTCGCCCACATCGCCGAGCACGGGCTGAGTCCAGATGAGGTGGCGTCCGTGATGGGAAATCCGAGTAACCAGACGGCGGCAAGCGGCTCAACGGCCCGGCCCATCACGTTCGGCTGGACGGATACGGGCCGGTACATCGCGGTGGTCTGGGAGCCGGTGTCTGACGACCCGCGGACCATTTACCCGGTGACCGCTTACGAGACGCCGCCGCCCGCGCCCAAGAAGAGGAAGAAAAGACGATGACGATCCGCTCCGAGACGCGGAAGATCGAGCGCTCCCCGGCCGAGAAGGCGCGCCTGAAGGCGATCCGGGCCGCCTATCAAAAGACCAAGCCGACCCTGCAGGAACTGGCCGCCCAGGGGGCCGAGGTTGTCCCACTCGGGACCTATCTGGCGGTCCAACAACTTCTCACGGACCTGCGGCGAACGCGCCGGGAGCGAAAGCTGACGCTGGAACAGGTCGCTGAGAAGGCCGGAATGGACAAGGCGACGCTCTCGCGGCTGGAGACCGGCAAGCAACCGAACCCGACCGTGGACTCCTTATTCCGGGTGGCCTCTGCGCTGGGGAAGACGATCAGCATGCGGCTGGAGGGTACTGGCCTGGATGGTCGGTCAAAGCGAGCCCGGAAGGCGCCCGCCTGAAAGACGGAAGCCGGCCGCGGCCACGTCGTCGGCCGCCGGGACGCTGCTGGCGGAGCGGGTGAAGCAGGCGCGGATGAAGGGCTACGAGGGCGACCCGTGCTCGGAGTGCGGCCAGCTCACGCTGGTCCGGAGCGGGGCGTGCGCCAAATGCGATATTTGCGGACCGACGAGTGGGTATGGTTGAGGCTGGGTTCGAGCAAACAATTGCTAGCGGCCCCTGTCTCTTCACCGGGGCCGCCTTCGCGGCTTCTGAGACCTATCAGTTGCCCCCTGTGACTCCAACCGCGTCATAGTGTTGTTCTTCCCGTCGAAACGCCAGTGGCTTCGGGGGAAGGGCATTGCCACGATAAACTGATCGACAGCAGGCTTCTTTGGGTCGATCGTCGGATACTCCTCTTGTTCCCACTCCATGGACTCAAGCCCATCGACATTGAAGACTGTCAAGTCGAAGACTCGCCGGGCAACGAGCCACGGATTCCCCCCGCATGCCATTTCACCGAACCCATTTCGGCTTACCCGGTAAGGGTTATCTCCCGCGGCGAATCGCATTTGCTGACTCATATGGATAGATTCATTCGGCAGTCCCGCCACTGCGAAATAGTTGGCGTGGAGCAGCAGAATTATCTCTTCAACTCGCTTTTCTGAGGTCCGTCCCGGGAGGATAGCAGCGATGAGATTGGGGAAGGTCCCCGCGTCTCGCGGACGTGGGCACACCCACTGAACGAGCCAAGCGTTCCGCAGCTTCTTCCTTTGTTGCACGCGTTAACTTCCAGGTCATTGGCTCTGCTGTTTGAGCTGCACCGCTTCGGGTCGACGCGTAGCGTCGTACCCCCGGTCCACGAGCGCCTACAGATCGAGGCGAACCGTGAAAGGGTTCGATCACGCCACCGGGGGATGATCCAACCCTCTCAGGGCCCTTTCAGGGTTGGACCAGCGGTCGAAACTCGGCGACCGGGGGTGCGCTCCTTCGTCGCGACCCCCGGCTATGAGATACTACTCCTTCCGGGTACAGACAGGGCCTCGACCCTCATTCCAATTTCATCGCCTTCAACACCCCCTCGAACCGCCCCCACGGGACCGGCTTCACCGGGACGTTGGCCGTCCGCCGGTCGAGGGCCAGGTCGAGGACGTACATCGTCTCCACGTGCGTGGTCCGCTTCCCGGCCGCCCGTAGCGCCGCGATCTTCTCCTGCTCCGCCCGGAACCGCCGGGCCATGTCCATCAGCGTCAGCACCCGGGCCCCGTCCGACCCGTGCTCGACGCGGACCTCGCGGCACGCCGGCCACGACTCGAAGAGGGCCAGGTCGGCCCTGGCGATCAGCAAGATGGTGATCGGCTGGTGCTGGGCGAAGTCGGCCGGCTCGCAGCATGGGGCCATCACGTACAGGTCGTGGTCGAACGGCCCGTTCGCCACCCGGTCGCACACGAAGTTGGTGAGCGTCTCCAGCAGGTAGGAGCCTTCGGCCCCTTCCATGGAGATCAGGGTGTCCCGCGGGGTGACGTCGAAGGCCCGGCGGAGCAGGACCGCCGCCAGGTGCCCGTTCGGCACGACGCGGCATACCTCCGCCTGGCCGACGGCGCGAATCCGCAGCGCCTTCGGCACGCGCCCGCCGGGGCCTTCGCCGGTCTCGACCACGTGCAGGGTAATGACGACCGTGTCGCGGGCGTCCCCGCGGGCCACGCTCCGCCGCTCCTGGAGCCGCTTCCAGCGGGCGAAAACCCACGTGATCGATCCGCCCAGCAACAAGCCGATGAGCACGCTGATCCCGCGTCCGGTCAGCTCCTGAAGGATGTCAGCGAACATACCGGTCCCCTCTAGCTTCGGAGGACGGAGCGAGTGAGGCGGAGCCCGACGCGCCAAGCGAGGGCGACGCCGGCCCTACCTGTGGCGGCAGGTCTCCGAACTTGCCGGCGCCCCGGCCGCGACTCGGACACGTTCGGAGACCCGTCCCTGGGGCAACTCGGCGTCGCCCTCGCTTGGCGCGTCGGGCTCCGCCTCGCGGGTCGCTACGACGACCTGAATTGCGCTCGAATTAGGGAGTCCCTGACTGGTTATACGTCGGCGGCCGCCCGCGATCGACTTATCCCGCGGCGTTGGGAAAGGCAAAGGGGTCGTCAGGTCGGGGGGGGTAGAAGTCACGGACGTTGGCGGGAACTGTGATTGCCGGAGCGTCGTGAAGTCGCGACGCGGAGGCTTTGCGGAGCGGAGCGCGTCACGTCGCTTCCGCGGGGGCGCTCACCATGGGCCCCCGACACGTCCAGCTTTCGCGCTCCGCTCCGCAAAGCCTCCGCGTCGCGGCTTCACGACGTTTGGGAAATGGGCGGGGCGTCAGGCAGTCATTGATGACGTGACTGGGATGGCCTCCGGGATGTCCGCCTCAAAGGCGGCGAGGCACTCGACGAGCGGGACCGGCGGGCGGGCGATGCCGGGCTTGGGGTCGAAGGTCAGATGGGTCACGCTGTCGCGGCGGGCGCTGAGGAAGTCGATAATCTGGTCCGGCAGGTCGAATCGGCCGATCTCGCCGCCGGCCCGGTTGAAGCCGGTCGCGGTCAGAAACCGGCGGGCCCAACGCTCGTCGGTGAACACGACGACGGCCTCGACGCCGTTCACCTCGATCGTTCCCAGGCTGTCGCAGCCGGCCTCGCCCGTCGCGGGATCGACCCACGGGTTCTGCACCAGGAAGCGAAGCGGGAACGATCCGACAAAGTCGCGGACGGCAAAGTGGCTCATGACAGGCTCGCGGAATGGGTGGGTCAACGCTGGCGCGCTGCTTCCGGGCCGGCCCCTGGGATAGGTCGGTGGATTCGGCAGTTCCGCCAAGCGTAGCACAGTTCCGACGGCACGCGCGCGGTCAGGGCCGGCCCGAACGGCGGTACGTGCGGCGGCTGACTTTCACTCGCGCTTGAGGCCGGGCACGGGAAGGCACCGGGTGAGAAAGGAAAGCGGCCGCCGAGTCGCCCCCGGTCCGCCCTCGGGAAAATCGTTTGCCCCGCCGATCACCGGCTGATATCGTGTCCCCCGTCGATCGCGCAGCGCTCGCGTGCCACACCCATCCCAAGGAGTCTCTCCATGGCAATGTACATCGGCGAAGCCCTGGTTATCGAAGGCGGCGACCTGGCCAATGTGTCGCACATCGACCTCCTGATCGGCGAGAAGGCCGGGCCGGTTGGCACCGCGTTCGCCACCGCCCTCGCCAACCAGTCGGCCGGGCACACCAACCTGCTGGCCGTCGTCAGCCCGAACTTGATCTGCAAGCCGGCCACGATCATGATCACCAAGGTCACCCTCAAGGCCAGCAAGCAGGTGCTACAGATGTTCGGCCCGGCCCAGGCTGCGGTTGCCCGGGCGGTCGTCGACTCGGTCGCCGCCGGCGTCATCCCCAAGGACAAGGCCGACGACTACGTGATCGTCTGCGGGGTGTTCATCGCCGGCAACGCGAACGACAACGCCAAGATCTACAAGAACAACTACGAGGCGGTGAAGCTGGCCATTGCCCGCGCCCTGAAGAATGAGCCGAAGATCGACGAGGTCATCGCCAAGAAGGAGACGCAGCACCCGTTCGAGAAGTGATGGCTCGGCCATTCCCATAGGACGTATAGGTCGTATGGAACCTATACGTTCTATCGCGAAACTCTCCCATGTCCGAGAAGCGCAAGATCCTGGTCCAGCTCGACACCGACCCGCAGCCGAGTGTGTTCGACCGGGTCGTGGCCATCGACGCGGGCGTGGATCTCCTCTTCACCCACCACGGCGTGAAGCCGGAACAGGTGCAGGGCTTGGTTCACGGGGCGATCTTCACCCGCGGGCCGAAGGACCTGAAGTCCACCGCGATCTTCATCGGCGGCGCCGACGTCACGGCCGGGGAGGCGATCCTCGCCGAGGTCCGCAAGAGCCTGATCCCGCAGTACGGGCTGACGGTGTCGGTGATGCTCGACTCGAACGGGTCGAACACGACGGCCGCGGCCGCGGTCCGCGCCGCGTCGAAGCACATGGACCTGGGGCAGGCCAAGGCACTCGTGCTCGGCGGGACCGGGCCGGTCGGCCAGCGGGTGGCGCACCTGCTGGCCCGGCAGGGGGCGTACGTGCGGGTCGGGTCGCGGACGGTCGACCGGGCCAAGGCGGCGTGCGATGCGATCCGGAAAAGGCTGCCGGCCGCGAAAGTGGAGCCTGCAGCCACCGCAACCGCGGCGGACGGGCCCAAGGCGCTCGAAGGTCGCGACCTGGTGATCGCCGCCGGGGCCGCGGGGGCGGTGCTTCTGCCGGCGCGAATGCGGGCCGGGGCCACGTCGATCCATTTGATGATCGATTTGAACGCAGTCCCCCCAGCCGGGATCGAGGGGGTCGAGGTGACCGACAAGGCGGTCACTCGCGACGGCATCATCTGCTACGGCGCGATCGGCGTCGGCGACACGAAGATGAAGATCCACAAGGCCGCGGTGTCGCAGCTGTTCGACAACAACACGCAGGTCTTCGACGCCGAGGAGATCTACGACCTGGCGCTGCGGCTCTGAGGTGAGACAGCCGCTCAACCCTTCCGCAGCGTCACGGCCGTCCCGTAGGCCAGCACTTCGGTCGTGCCTTGCTGGAACTCGGTGGCGTCGTAGCGCATGCCGATGATGGCGTCGGCCCCGATCTCGCGGGCTTGCTTGGCCATGCGCTTGAACGCGTCCTGCCGGGCCGCCTCGCACACCTCCTCGTACGCGGCGACGTTCCCGCCGACGAAGCTCTTGAAGGCGCCGCGCAGTCCCTGGGTGATCGAAGTGGCCCGGACTACGATGCCGCGGACGACGCCGAGGTACTCCGCGATCTCGTGTCCCTGCACCTCGTTGCCGGTCGTCACGATCAGTTGCGGGCGGTCGCCAGTGGACATGGACGGTCCTCGGAAAAGGGGTAAAGGGTTGCGGATAGTCTACGCGGCAGGCAACCCCTTTCCCCGAGCGGGCCGGGCGGTGTAACCTAACAGGAGACCGCCCCGCCTGCCACCCGCCCGCCTCCCTCCGGGATCCCACGATGCTCCGGCGACTTCTACCGCTCGTCGTACTTGCGCCGGCCGCGCCCGCATGGGCCGAGTCGAAGGTGGCCTTCGACCGCGACGTGCGGCCGATCCTGGCTGAGAACTGTTTCGCCTGTCACGGCCAGGACGACAAGGCCCGCAAGGCCGACCTGCGCCTGGACAGGCGCGACACGGCCCTCGCGGTCATCGACCTGAAGAACCCGGCGGAGAGCGAGCTGGTCCGGCGGATCACCACGACCGAAAAGGCCGACCGCATGCCGCCGGCCAAGACCGGCAAGGCGCTGACGCCCGCGCAGATCGAGACGCTCAAGGCGTGGGTCGTCCAGGGGGCCGAGTACCAGGGTCACTGGGCGTTCGCGGCGCCGAAGCGGCCGGCGGTCCCGGCGGCCGGCGACGGCTGGGCCCGCAACCCAATCGACCGCTTCATCGCCGACCGGCTCGCCCGGGAGGGCCTGAAGCCGAGTGTCGAAGCGGACCGGGCAACGCTCATCCGCCGGGTGACCTTCGACCTCACCGGCCTGCCGCCGACACCGAAGGAGGTGGACGACTTCGTCAATGACCGTTCGCCGGACGCGTACGCGAAGGTGGTGGAGCGGCTGTTGAACTCGGTCCGCTACGGCGAGCGGATGGCGCTCGACTGGCTGGACGCGGCCCGGTACGCGGACACGAACGGCTACCACATCGACAACGGCCGCGACATGACCCGCTGGCGCGAGTGGGTGATCGACGCCTTCCACAAGAACAAGCGGTTCGACGAGTTCACCATCGAGCAACTGGCCGGCGATCTGCTCCCGGGCGCGACGCTGGCCCAGAAGGTAGCCAGCGGGTTCAACCGCAACCACATGATCAACTTCGAGGGCGGGGCGATCCCGGAGGAGTACCACACCGCGTACATCGTGGACCGGGTCAACACCACCGCGACCGTGTGGATGGGCCTGACCGTCGCGTGCGCCCAGTGCCACGATCACAAGTACGACCCGATCAGTCAGAAGGACTTCTACCGACTCTACGCCTTCTTCAACAACCTGCCCGAGCGCGGGCTCGACGGGAACAAGGGCAACGCCGTCCCGCTGCTCAAAGTGCCGACTCCGGACCAGGAAAAGCGGCTCGCCGCTTCCCGGTCCGAGATCGCCGCGCTGGAAGCCAAATTGCGCGGCCCCCTCCCGGACGTGGACGCCGCCCAGGCCGCGTGGGAGAGGGCCCCCGGCGCCGCGAAGACCGAATGGAAGCCGCTGGAACTGACAAAGCTGCGCTCGAAAGGCGGGGGGACGTTCACGACGGACAAGGACGGCTCGACCGTTGTCGATGGGCCCAACGCCGCGACCGAGGTCTACACGTTCACGTTTCGCGCTGACCTGGCGCGACTGTCAGCGATCCGCGTCGAGGCCCTGCCGGACGACCGGCTCAACGACAAGGGCCCAGGCCGGTCGGTGAACGGGAACTTCGTCCTGACCGGCATCCGCATCAGTCTCGGCGACGGCAAGGACTCGACGCCGCTCAAGGTCAAGGCCGCATCCGCGGACTTCAGCCAGAAGGAAGGGGGGTTCGACATCAAGACGGTCCTTCAGAAAGGCGGTCCCGGGTGGGGGATTCTTCCCGAAACCGGCAAGCGGCACTTCGCGGTGTTCGAGTTGGCCGAGCCATTGGCCGCGGCCGGTAAAGACGTCACGGTGCAACTGCAGTTCAACTCGATCTTCGCGAACCACCAGTTCGGCCGGTTCCGCATGTCGGCGACCGACTCCGCGACTCCGCACGACGCCGCGGGCATGCCGGCTAACATCGAAGCGATCCTGAAGCTCGACGCGGCCAAGCGCACGGACGCGCAGAAGGCCGAGCTGCGGGCGTACTATCGCAACACTGTCTCGCCGGACGTGCGGAAGCTGACCGACCGGCTTGGGGAATTGAAGAAGAAGCTCGCGGACGAGGAGAAAAGCATCCCGGACGCGATGGTGATGGAGGAAATGCCCAAGCCGCGGGACACGTTCGTCCTCGTCCGCGGGCAATACGACAAGCGGGGCGAGAAGGTAACTGCCGGCACCCCCGGGTCATTACCGGCGCTGAAGACTCCGGTCGCTGACGCTCCCGCGTCGCCGAATCGGCTCGGTCTTGCGAAATGGCTCGTCTCGCCAGATCACCCACTCACGGCTCGCGTGACGGTCAACCGATATTGGCAGATGTTCTTCGGAACCGGCCTGGTGAAGACGGCCGAGGACTTCGGCACCCAGGGTGAATATCCGTCGCACCGGGAGCTCCTGGACTGGCTCGCGGTCGAATTCCGCGAGTCGGGGTGGGACGTCCGCAAGCTGATCACACTGATCGTCACGTCGGCCACGTACCGGCAATCGTCGATCGTGACGAAGGAACTGCACGCGAAGGACCCGGAGAACCGGCTGCTCGCCCGCGGCCCGCGATTCCGCCTCCAGGCCGAGTTCATCCGCGACCAGGCCCTCGCGATCAGCGGCCTCCTGAACGGCGAGGTCGGCGGGAAGAGCGTGTCTCCGTACCAGCCGCCTGGGCTGTGGGAGGAGCTGATGTCCCGGGCGGACGGGGCCAACTGGACCGCCCAGACCTACACGCAGAGCCACGGCAAAGACCTGTACCGGCGGACGATGTACACGTTCTGGAAGCGCACCTGCCCGCCCCCGTCGCTGGCCACCCTGGACGCGCCGGACAGGGAGGTGTGCGTCGTCCGCCGGTCGCGGACGAACACGCCGCTGCAGGCCCTTGTCCTGATGAATGACCCGACCTACGTGGAGTCGGCGCGGAAGCTGGCCGAGCGGATGATGAAAGAGGGCGGGGCGACGGCGGAGGAACGGATCGCGTTCGCGTTCAAGTTGGCGACGGCCCGGGCGCCGGGCGAGAAGGAGGCCGCGGTTCTGAAGCGAGTGTTCGAGGCGCAGCGCGAGCGCTTCGCGAAGGACAAGGCCGCGGCGGAGAGGCTACTGAAGGTCGGCGAGTCACCGCGCGACGAGAAGCTGGACGCGATCGAGTTGGCCGCGTGGGCGATAGTGGCCAATGCGATAATGAACTTGGACGAAGTGCTGACGAGGGGGTGAAAGAATGAACGTTGTCACCGGAATCGTTCGTGATGGTCATGTGGAACTGGATACTCCCACAGCGTTCCCGAACGGGACACGGGTTCGCGTGCAACCCGATCACGATGATGTTGAGGATGACGAGCAACATCCGTGGCCAACAACTATGGAAGGCATCGAGGCAATGATCCGAGAACTTGAGGTGATCGAGCCAGCGATCCTGACCGCTGAAGAGGAAGCCCAGATTGCCGCTAACCGCAAGGCAATGAAGGCCAAGGGCATCGAGTCAATGCGTAAGCGAATGGGGCTCGACAAATGACGCGGCGATACTTGCTCGATGCCGGCCCCGCCCAGGATTTCGTCCAGCATCGCAGCCCAACGTTTGAGCGAGTCTTTAGTGTTCTGCGGCCCCGCGTATTGGCCGGGATCTGTTATCCGACACTCGCGGAATTACGCGGCGGGTTTGAGGCAAGCGCCTTGGCGGCGCGTAATCTCAAGAGCCTTCAACGGTCGTTCCGGTGGCTCAAGCGCTGGCCGTTCGATCTGGACGCGGTGAAGACATACGGCGAGATCTATGGCCAACTCCATCGCATCGGCCGACTGATTGGCCACATTGACATACAAGTCGCTGCGGTCGCTTTGGCGATGGGAAATACAACCGTTGTAACCTACGACAGCGACTTATCTGTTGTGCCCGGCCTCAAAGTCGAGAATTGGTTGAAGGCGAAATCATGAACAGGTACCAACTCCTCTACACCCGCCGCCAATTCTTCGGTCGGACCGCGACCGGCATCGGCGCCGCCGCGTTGGCCTCGCTCCTCGGTGAGGATCTCCGCGCCGCGGACGACCCGCTAAAAACTTCGGGGGTCCTTCCGAAGCTGCACTTCGCCCCGAAGGCGAAGCGGGTCATTTACCTCTTCATGTCCGGCGGACCGAGTCATCTCGACCTGTTCGACCACAAGCCAAAACTCAAGGAGCATTTCGGCGAGGACCTGCCGGCGTCCGTCCGGATGGGCCAACGGATCACCGGCATGACGTCCGGGCAGAAGACACTCCCGGTGGCGCCGTCGATCTTCAAGTTCGCCCAGCACGGCAAGGCCGGCACGTGGGTCAGCGACCTGCTGCCCAATATCGCCACGATCGCGGACGAAATGGCCGTGGTGAAATCGCTCAACACCGAGGCCATCAACCACGACCCGGCGATCACCTACATTCAAACCGGCTCCCAGCAGCCCGGCCGGCCCAGCCTCGGGGCCTGGCTCTCCTACGGCATCGGCAGCCTCAGCAAAAACCTGCCCGCGTTCGTCGTTCAGATCTCCCAGGGCAGCGGCAACAAGACCGACCAGCCAATCTTCTCCCGCCTCTGGGGCAGCGGGTTCTTGCCGAGTCAGCACCAGGGGGTGCGTTTCCGTAGCGGCTCCGATCCGGTCCTGTATTTGTCCAACCCGGACGGAGTGGACAAGCATAGTCGTCGCGGCATGCTCGACGCGGTGAGCGAGTTGAACAAGATGGCCGCGGACGCGTTCGGCGACCCGGAGATCAACACACGGATCGAACAGTACGAAATGGCCTACCGCATGCAGGCAAGCGTCCCGGAGTTGACCGACTTATCGAAGGAGCCGAAGAAGGTCCTCGAGGAATACGGGATCGACGAAAAGAACGAGGACGGCGGGTTCGCCCGCAACTGCCTGCTGGCGCGTCGGATGGTCGAGCGTGGGGTGCGGTTCGTTCAGCTCATGCACCGCGGGTGGGACCAGCACGGGGCCCTGCCGCAACAGATTCGCGGGCAGTGCAAGGACGTGGACAGGCCGTCCGCGGCGCTCGTCAAGGACTTGAAGCGGCTCGGCTTGCTCGATGACACGCTCGTCATCTGGGGCGGCGAGTTCGGGCGGACGGTGTACAGCCAGGGGGCGTTGACGAAGTCCGACTACGGTCGCGACCACCACGGTCGATGCTTCACGATGTGGCTGGCCGGCGGAGGTGTCAAACCGGGGATCACGTTCGGGGAGACGGACGACTACGGTTACAACGTGGTCAAGGACCCGGTGCACATCCACGACTGGAACGCGACCATCCTGCACCTGCTCGGAATTGACCACACGAAGCTGACGTTCCGCTTCCAGGGCCGCGACTTCCGTCTGACCGACGTGCACGGGAACGTGGTGAAGGGCCTGCTCGCTTGAACCTCCCCCGTAGAAGTCGCGTCTCGCGTACTCCGAATGCCTGAGCACACGAGACGCGTGCTCTACGGGGCTCGCCCTGTAAGATGTTCCCCGCCCGTTCGGTATCTCCCCGCGCTTAATCCCCGCCCCGCGCACCCGCGAAGGAGCCCCGCGCATGTATCGTTCGACTGCCGCCATTCTGCTCGTCGCCGCCGCCGCGGCCCGGGCCGACGACTGGCCCCAATGGATGGGCCCGACCCGCGACGGCCAGTGGAAGGAGACCGGCATCCTCGAGAAATTCTCGGCTGGGGGGCCGAAGAAGCTCTGGTCGGTCGAGATCGGCGGCGGGTATGCCGGCCCGGCCGTCGCGAACGGCAAGGTGTACGTCACCGACTACCAGGCGACGGAGGGGGGCCGGGGGAATAACCCGAACGCGGCGACGAAGCGCGAGGGCAAGGAGCGGGTCTTGTGCCTCGACGCGGCTACCGGCAAGGAACTCTGGAAGCACGAGTACGACTGCCCGTACGCGGTCAGCTATGCGGCCGGCCCGCGGTGCACCCCGACGGTCGCCGACGGCAAGGTCTACGCGTTGGGGACGATGGGCGATTTGCGGGTGCTCGACGCCGACAAGGGGACGCTCCTCTGGTCCAAGGACTTCAAGAAGGACTACAAGTCGAAGACGCCGATGTGGGGATTCACCGGTCACCCGCTCGTCTACAAGAACCTGGTCATCTGCCTGGTCGGCGGCGAGTCGCTCCTGGTCGCGTTTGATAAGGACACCGGAAAGGAGGCCTGGAAGTCGCTCACGCCGCCGGGCGAGGCGAACCCCGGGTACTGCCCGCCGACACTGATCGAGGCGGGCGGGACCAAGCAGCTCGTCATCTGGCACCCGAAAAAGATCGTCAGCGTCAATCCGGACGACGGGAAGAAGTACTGGGACGTGGACCTCGAGGCGGCGTTCGGGATGTCGATCATGGGCCCGCGACAGGCCGGCGACTACCTGTTCGCCGGTGGCATTGGCTACGCGTGCGTGGTGGTCAAGCTGGCCACCGATCGACCGGCCGCGGAGGAAGTCTGGCGCGGGAAGAGAGAGACCGGAGTTTACCCGGTCAACTCGACGCCAATCATTGACGACGGCGTCATTTACGCGGTGGACCAGCCGGGCAGCTTGCGGGCCGTGAAGCTCGAGACCGGCGAGCGCCTCTGGGGGACGCAAAAGCCGGTCACGGGCAAAGACGAGAAGGACGAGCGGCCAGTGAACTCCGGGACGGCGTTCCTGGTGAAGAACGGGCCGCGCTACTTCCTGTTCGGCGAGACCGGGCACTTGATCATTGCCATGCTCACCCCGAAGGGCTACGAGGAGATCGACCGGGCCAAGATCCTGGACCCGACGAACGATGCATTCGGCAGCCGCCCGGTCGTCTGGAGTCACCCGGCGTTCGCGAACAAGTGTGTCTATGCCCGGAACGACAAGGAGATCGTCTGCTACTCGCTGGCGGCGGAGTAGCGGGCGCCTGCCGCAGGACAGGCCCGCGGGCGGCCGCCCGCGGGCCTGTCATTTACCAACGGGGGGATCGTCTTTTTGTTGCACACTTGACGGGGCCCCGGCACAATCGGGTGACCGGTCCCTCCCCCCCGGAGGACGTCATGGGTTCCCTGCCCGTTTATGCCCTTCCGATTCTCCTTACACTGGGCTCTGGTCCGGGTCCGGTTCGATCGACGGTCCCGGCGCCGCCGGTCAAGGGCGGCATCCTCGACGAGGAGGACGCGGGCTTTCTCGACGCCCTCGTTCAGGACTTCCTGTTCGACCCGAAGGATGCGATCCCCGTCCGCGTCCCGGTGTCCGGCTCGCGGGCACCGTCGCCCAACCTCTTCCTGCACAGGTCCGACCGGGAGCGCGGTGAGACCGCCGAAGGCTGGTTCGTCCGCGGCGTGAAGGGGCAGCCGGCCCGCGTCTACTTTGCCGACGGCGACTGGATCCCGGCCCCTCCCGGGCAGATCAAACAAATCGACTTCGAGGCCTACTGTATCGGGCGGTACTCCCGGGAAGGCGCGCATGGACGCGACCTCTTCGCCGACAACCTCGGTGCCGCCGAGTGCGACCTGATGCTCGCCGCCTGGCTGCACCGCCGGGGGTACGATTTGCTGGCGACGAAGGCGCTGGCCGCGGCGCGGGAGGGGGAGAAGAACCCGCGGGAGGCACTGCGGGTCGCGCTGGCCAAGCGGGCCAATCAGGCTATGCTCCGCGCATTTTGCGCCCGGGCCGACGCCGAGGCCCTGGCACACGCGGAGCGACTGTTCCGACTCTACGCCGACCTGATCGTCGAGAGATATCCGCAGGCGGAAGCGGTTCTCGGCGACCTGAAACGGCGGCAGGCGGCCGGGACATTTGGCAAGGTGCCGCCGAAGGAGGGGCCCCGCGAGCGCGCAAGCTGGGATACGCGACAAACGGTCGGCCGTCTGATCAGTGCGCTCGAGGAAATCGACCGCGGGCCCGAAGACGTTCTCGGCGGGTGGCCGTCGTTCACGGATCACGCTCTATACCAGGCCGTCGCCGAGCTGGGTGAGTCCGCCGTCCCGGAATTGATCGATGCGGTCGAGCGCGACGAGCGGTTGACCCGGTGCCCGGAGATCCGCGGCTCTCAAGGCTGCTGCCTCGGGCCGCCCGAGCCCGAACGGGTCGCGTCGGTCCGTGACGTGGTGCTGCGACTCCTCCAGGACATCCTGCGCGTCCGGCATTGGGATCCGGTCGGTCCCGAAGGCCCGGACGACGACTCTCCCCGGGCAACGGCTGCGCGGCTGCGACACTATTGGAGCACCTACGGCCGCCTGCCGTTCGACGACCGAATGATGGCGATCCTGACGAACCCCGGCGCCCACGCGAGCGCCCGCCGGGAGGCCACGGAGGCCCTGCTGGCCACACACGAAGTCCGACGGCCGTCCTGGTCGCGGTGGCCGTCTGGCGACCGGCGCGAGCCCCCGCGGGTCCTGACCAGGTTCAAGGCGCCCACCGTCGCCGAGGCGATCCTCACGGCCATGGACCAGGAGCGGGCGCAAATGGCCCGCGAGAACAATGAGGGGGGGCAGCGCTGGGACCGGGTCGAGGATGACTACGTTGACTATTTGATCGACCTGGGCGACGGCCGGGCCGGCCCGGAGCTGGCGCGGCGGGCGGGAGTGGCCTCGAACGTCCGGTCGCGGATCCGGTTCGCCCGGGCGGCCCACGCCCTGGGCGTGTCGGGCCCGCTGGTCCGCCTGGCCCGCGACACGGCCGCCGGCCCGGCCCGGTTGGCGCCCGGGTCGGCGCCGGACGAGTCGTCCGATGAGGCGACGATTGTCGCCCTCCGCGACGTGGTGGAATTGCTCGCTGACAGCGGGCTGCCGGACGCCGACGAGGCCCTGTACGCCCTGGTCGACCCCGCGCACCCGTACTACCGCATTGTGTCACGCGTCCTCCTCGTCGATCCGAGCGTCCTCCGATCGATATCCCCCTGGAAGTCGCACCCGTTTTGCCTCGCGATTCTGGGTCGTGGTCTCAAGGATCGCGGCACGACGGGGGTCCACTACTACTTGCGCGGTAACGAGGTGGAGGAGTCGAACGGCACGAAGCCGCGCCGGGAGTCCGTGCCCGCCGACCCCGACGACCGGGACACCTGGCTCGAACACGTCGAACAGCGCGTCGCCGATGTGGCCGCGGAGCGGCTGTCGATGATCGCCGTCGGCCTTCCCGCCTACCACCCGCTGCGTCGGGACGCGGACCGCGTCCTGACCGAGACGAAGGCGATTCTCGATCGGCACGCACGCGGTTTCCGCCCCATGACGCCGATCGAGATGGAACGGTTCGACAGCAGATTCGAGAGGATCGGATTCATCCCGGACATCCGCCCCCTCGCCCGGCCAGCGACTCCGGACGACGTGCGGAACGGGAGGGCCGTGTTTCACCTGGACGGGAAGGGAAAAGTGTCATCGACCACACTCCCGGCCTGGCTCGTGCTCAAAGCCGACGCCGAGAAAGTGACCGCCGTCGTGGAGTCGGACCCGTGGGAAGTCACAATGGCGCGTGCCGTATTGCGGAGGTCGGCGCAAGCGCCCGCGGGCCTGGTGGTCCAGGTGGAAGTCGGGCCGGACGGGAAGCTGGTGTACGGGGTGATCTTCCGCAACGGCATCCGGGCCGTCCGGGCCGACGAGGTGGACCGGATTGAGCCGTACGAGAAAAAGTGAGCGGCGCGCGTCCGCGGGTCCGGTCAGCCGTCTATCTGTTCACCTTCTTCGGCCTCGCGAGGTGTGTCGCCGCGCCGAGGGCCAGTTCGGCCCCCTCCATGATCGTCTCGGATAGCGTCGGGTGCGGGTGAATGCTGTCCGCCACGTCGCGGGCGACGGCCCCCATTTCCACCGCCAGCACCCCCTCCGCGATCATCTCCCCGGCCCCGACGCCGACGATCCCAACCCCCAAGACTCGCTGCGTGGCCGGATCGACCAGCAGCTTGGTCAACCCGTCGTTGCGGGCGAGGGTCGTGGCCCGGCCGGACGCGGCCCACGGGAACACCAGCTTCTCGTACCGCACCCCCTGTTCGGCCGCGTCGCGCTCGGTCAGCCCGGCCCAGGCAATTTCCGGGTCCGTGAAGACGACGGCCGGGATCGCCCGCGGCTCGAACGCCGATGGCTCGCCGACGATCGTTTCCACCGCGACCTTGGCTTCGGCGGTCGCCTTGTGCGCCAGGCCCGGCTCCTCGGCCACGTCGCCCAGGGCGAAGATGTGCGGGATGTTGGTCCGCCGCTGCTTATCTACGGGGATGTAGCCGCGGTCGGTGACGTTGACACCGGCCTTGTCGAGGCTCAGGCCCGCGCTGTTCGGCCGCCGGCCGACGGACACCAGGACGCGGTCAAACGTCTCCTGAGCGGGCACGTCCTTCCCTTCCAGGGTGGCGACGATCCCCTTGTCGGTCGGCTGCAACGACGCGACTTTTGTGTTCAGGTGGATCGCCTCGAACCGCTTGCGCAAACGCTCCTCGAGTGGCTTCACGAGATCGCGGTCGGCGGTCGGCAGGAGGCCGTCGGTGAACTCCACGACGACGATTTTCGTGCCCAGCGCCGCGTACACGGTCCCGATCTCGAGGCCGATGTAGCCGCCGCCGATGACGAGCATCCGCTTCGGGATATCCGGCAGCAGGAGGGCGTCGGTCGAGTCCATGACCCGCTTGTCGCCGAGCGCGAACGACTTGGGAATGGCCGGGACGCTCCCGGTGGCGATGATGGCGTTGCGGAACTTGATCGTCCCGGTCGTCCCGCCCTCCAGCTTGACGGTGTTCGCGTCCACGAACGAAGCCCGCGTGCCCGTGATGACCTCGACCCCGCGGCCCTTGCTCAACAGGGCGATCCCGCCGGTCAGCTTCCCGACCACCTTCTGTTGCACGAAGGTCTGGATCTTCGCGAGGTCGAACCTGGGCGGGCCAAATGAGACCCCCCACTCGGCCGCTTCCTTCGCCTCCTCGATCAGCTTGGCCAGGTGCAGGAGGGCCTTCGACGGGATGCACCCGCGGTTGGTACACACGCCGCCGAGCTTGGGCCCTTCATCGACCAGGATGGGCTTTATGTCGTGGTCGGCGGCGTGCAGGGCGGCCGGATAGCCGCCGGGGCCACCACCGATGACGAGAAGCTCTGTTTCCTTGGTGACGTCGCTCATGCGCTGCTCGCGAACGGTCGGGCAAACGAACGCGGGCCGGGACCACGCCCCGGCCCGCCATTCATTTTAGGCCCGCCCGGCAACCCGGGTCAGTCGTCGTCGCCACCGTCATCACCGTCGCTCAAGCCGATGCCGGTGAATCCCTGGAAGATCCCGACGATCGATAAGACGACGATGATCGCCGCGTAAATCGAAATGCGCCCCCGCGCGAAGAACACAAACGCGAAGAGCGCCAGTCCGGCCAACAGCAAAATGATGCCACCGATGACCGCCCCTGCGCGCTTGGCGTTGATGCTCTGCGGGGGCTTGGTGCGCCTCCGCTTCTTCCGCCGTGGCGGCTCGTCATCATCGTCATCCGTCGACAGCTTGCGGCGGCGCGACCGCGGCTCGTCGTCATCGTCGTCGTCCGCAAGCCGGCGCCGCGCCTTCGACGGCCGGTCGCCGTCGTCATCGTCGGCTACCCGTCGCCGGGCTTTGGCCGGCCGGTCGTCATCATCATCGTCGTCATCCGGCCGCTTGCGCCGCGGGCGGTCGTCCTCGTCATCATCGCGGCGGCCGCGGTTGATGGAGCTGAGGGCCTCGTTCATGGACGCCGACTTCGGCTTGACCCGCGGCTTCGGCCGGTCCTCGACCGTCTCGGCGTCATCGACGATGTCCGCGTCGTCCACGACGTCCGGATCGCTATCGACGGCGGCCGACTTCTTGCCGGGTATCGGCGGCGGGCCGGACCGGGCGGGCTTGGGGATGGGGACCATCTCGCCGCAGGTCGGGCACTTGCCCGTCTTGCCGGCCAGCGCGTCCTTCACCTTCCCCTTCCAGTCACAGTGCGGGCAGGAAATGGCGATGGGCATGGCGAGTCCTCGAGGGAGGAGGCGGGTGCGGTCGAGTCAGCTTTCCATCAGCAATCGGATCGGGTCGGAGAACAGTTGTACGAGCCGCGTCGTGAACCGCGCCCCGTCCGCCCCGTCAATGATCCGGTGGTCGTAGGTCAGGCACAAGGGCATCATGAGCCGGGGGACGAGCTGGCCGTCGCGGTATGCCGGCTGGATGTTCGAACGGGACAGCCCCAGGATCGCCACCTCGGGGTAGTTCACGATCGGCGAGAACGCGGTCCCGCCGATCCCGCCGAGGTTCGTGATCGTGAACGTGCCGCCGCGCATCTCGTCGATCGACAGCTTGCCGGCCCGGGCCCTTTCCGCGAGCCCGGCCACCTCGGCGGCCAGGTCGCGGATGCTCTTCTTGTCCGCGTCCCGGATCACGGGGACGACCAGGCCGCGCTCCGTGTCCACCGCGATGCCGATGTGGAAATGGTTCTTGTACACGACCTCTCCGTTCGCCAGGTCGAGGGAGGCGTTGAAATGCGGGAACTCCTTCAGGGCCGCGACCACGGCCTTCACGGCCAGGACGGTCATGGTGACTTTCGGTGAGCCCTTGGCAGCACCCTCGGTGATCCGCTTGCGCCCGGCCTCGAGGTCGGTGATGTCGGCAAGGTCGTACTGGGTGACCGCCGCGACCGTGTGCCAGGCCAGGGTGAGATTCTCGGCGATCTTCTTGCGGAGTGTGCTGAGCGGTTTCTTCTCGACCGGGCCGTACTTGGAGAAGTCGGGCAGTGGGGGCAAGGCCCCGCCCGGCGAGCCGGGAGCGTAAGCAATCGGAGCCGACATCCGGCCGCGGATGTGCGTGCGGACGTCATCGACCGTGACCCGGCCGCCGCGGGCCGTGCCGGAGACTTCGGCCAGGTTGACCCCGTGTTCGCGGGCGTACCGCCGGGTAGCCGGCCCGGCCGGGACAAGGCCCGGCGGGTGCACGGCTCCGGTTCGGCCGTTGCTGTCGACCGGGGCCTGGGCAGGTGCCTGCACTTTCGCCGGCGCCGCAGTAGGCGGCGCGCTGGCAGTCGTCGGGCGCGGAGCCGCGGGGGTCTTGCCGGCCCCACTGAGAACGGCAAGCACGGCGCCGACGTTCACCTTGTCGCCCGGCTTGACTCGAACCTCCTCGACCTTCCCATCCGCGTCCGCCGGCAGGGGCATTGACGCTTTGTCCGTCTCGATGGTGAACAGTTCCTGCCCGGCCCGCACCTGGTCGCCGGGCTTGACGTTCACGGCGACGACGACCCCGCCCTCGATGCCCTCGCCGAGATTCGGCAAGGAAAACTCGCGCGCTGGCCCCGCAGGTGCGGTCGCGGCTTGCGGCGTAGCTGGCGCCGGCTGCGGCTTCGCACTGGGAGCCGGGGCCGCCGGCGGCGCCGCGACCGGCTTCCCGTCGCCCAGCACGGCCAGCACCGCCCCGACCTTGACCTTGTCCCCCGGCTTGACCTTGACCTCGGACACGGTTCCGGCCGACTCGGCCGGGATCGGCATCGACGCCTTGTCGGTCTCCACCTCGACCACCGTGTCCCCCGCCCGCACCGGCTGGCCGGCGCGCACCGGGACGTTGACCACGGTCGCGTCTGTGATGCCCTCGCCCAACTCTGGCAGCCGAAGTTCCATTTGATGCTCGAATAGGACCTATAGGTCCAATGGGACGCATACGTCCTATCTAAGTCACACCGTCCAGGGCGCCGACCGCTCGGGGTCGATCCCCAGGTCCCTGATCGCCTGCCGGACCACGGCCCGTTCGAGCTGGCCGCGCTCGGCCAGCGCGTGGAGGGCGGCCACGGTCACGTGCTCGGCGTCGATCTCGAAGAAGCGTCGCAAGTTCGCCCGAGTCTCGGAGCGGCCGAACCCGTCCGTCCCGAGCGCCAGCAGCCGGTTGTTCAAGTACGAGGCCACTTGCTCGGGAACGGCCCGCATGTAGTCGCTCGACGCGATTACTGGCACGTACGTATCCGTGCC
Organism: Gemmataceae bacterium; assembly: GCA_035258765.1. Taxonomy (GTDB): domain Bacteria; phylum Planctomycetota; class Planctomycetia; order Gemmatales; family Gemmataceae; genus SIAJ01. The sequence continues at coordinate 10,406 of DATFWZ010000615.1, read as the reverse complement.
CAACATCTGCTCCACATACGGCACCTTCCGGGGTTGGTCCGGGTGCAGCCGGCTAAGCCGTTCGCACTCGATCGCGTCGCGGCGCAACTCCTCGTAACTGGTGGCGCTATATACAGTGCTCGCCACCCGGTACCTGGATCCGAGAATCTCCTGCGCCCGCAGCACTTCCCGAAGGATGACACCGCTCCCGAGCAGTTGAACGGTATGCGTCGCCCCTTCCGGCGTCACCGTCTTGAACGGGTAGAGGCCCTTCAGAATGCCGTCGCGCACGCCTTCGGGCATGGCCGGCATGTCGTAGCTCTCGTTGTAAATGGTGAGGTAGTAGAACAGGTCCTCACCGCGCACGAACATTCGGTTGATCCCCTCCTCGATGACCGTGGCCATTTCGTAGCCCCAGGCCGGGTCGTACGCCCGGCAGGTCGGGACGGCGAGCATGGCCAGGTGACTGTGCCCGTCCTCGTGCTGTAGCCCTTCGCCGTTGAGCGTGGTTCGGCCGGCGGTGGCGCCCATCAGGAAGCCCCGGCACCGGCTGTCGGCCGCGGCCCAGATCAGGTCCCCGACCCGCTGGAACCCGAACATCGAGTAGTAGACGTAGAACGGGATCGTGTTGACGCGGAACGTGCTGTACGCGGTCCCGGCGGCGATGAACGTAGCCATGCTCCCGGCCTCGTTGATCCCCTCCTGGAAGATCTGCCCGTCCGGTTTCTCCTTGTACTCCGTCAACGTCCCCTTATCGACCGGGACGTACCGCTGGCCGTCCAGCGAGTAGATGCCGAACTGGTTGTACAGCGGCGGCAGCCCGAACGTCTGGCCCTCGTCCGGGACGATCGGCACGACCAGCCGCCCGACGTTCGGGTCGCGCATGAGGTGCTGCATCAGCGTGACCCAGGCCAGCGTCGTGGACTGGCCCTTGCCGGCGGGGGTGCCCTGCAGGGTGCGGGCAAAGCTCTCCGGGTTGGGCGGCTGGCACGGTACGAACTCGGTGTTCCGGGCTGGTTGGTACCCGCCAAGTGCCCGGCGCCGCTCGTGCAGGTACTTCATTTCCGGGGCGTCGTCGGCCGGGCGGTAGAACTTGTACTTCTTGAGGTCGGGGTCGGAGAGGGGGAGTTCGAACCGGTCGCGGAAGGTGCGTAAGCCCTTGAGCTCCTGGGCCTGTTTCAACTCGAGGGCCTCGGCCTCGGCCAGGGCCCGCTCCTGGGCCGTGAGGGAGAATTCGACCTTCTTCTCCTGGTGGGCGGTGTTGCTCGCCTCCGCCGACGTCCCGTATCCCTTGACCGTCTTGAGCAGGACGACGCTCGGGGCACCGCGGTGGTTGAGGGCAGCCCGGTAGGCGTTGAACACCTTCACCGGGTCGTGGCCGCCGCGCTTCAGTCCGGCCAGGTAGTCGTCGGTCTTGTCGGCGACGAGGGCCTTGAGCTCGGGGGTATTGAAGAACTTGTCGCGGATCAGCTCCGGCTTGCCCTTCTTGGCCGCGTAGGCGTACTCCTGGTACTCCCCGTCCGGCACCTCCATCATCCGTCGGGCGAGCGCCCCGCTCGTGTCGCGGGCCAGCAGCTCGTCCCAGTCGCTCCCCCAGATGCACTTGACGACGTTCCACCCGGCCCCGCGGAACGTGCCCTCCAGCTCCTGGATGATCTTGCCGTTCCCGCGGACCGGGCCGTCGAGCCGCTGCAGGTTGCAATTGATGACGAATATGAGGTTGTCCAGCTTCTCCCGGGCGGCCACGCCGATGCACCCCAGCGTCTCGGGCTCGTCGCACTCGCCGTCGCCGATGAACGCCCAGACATGACTTCCGGCCGTGTCCGCGAGCCCGCGGGCCTCGACGTAGCGGGCGAACCGGGCCTGGTAGATGGCCATGAGCGGACCGAGGCCCATGCTCACGGTCGGGAACTGCCAGAAGTTGGGCATCAGCCACGGGTGCGGGTAGCTCGACAGCCCGCCTCCCGGCTGCAGCTCCTGGCGGAAGTTCTTGAGCTGCGTCTCGGTCAGCCGGCCTTCGAGGAAGGCGCGGGCGTACATCCCGGGCGAGGCATGGCCCTGGAAGTAGATGACGTCGCCGTGGTCGTGCCCGGTGCGGCCGCGGAAGAAGTGGTTGAACCCGACCTCGTAAAGGGTCGCGGCCGAGGCGAAGGTGGCGATGTGCCCGCCGACGTTGGTAGTCTTGTTGGCCCGGGCGACCATCGCCATCGCGTTCCACCGGACCAGGCTCTTGATCTTGCGCTCCAGGGCCCGCCCCGCGGCGTTCCCGGGGTACGGCAGCTCTTGATCCTTGGGGACGGTATTGACGTACGCCGTGTGAATGCTGGACGGGCCGTCAATTCCCGCCGCCCGGGCCCGGCCGAGGAGCGCGTCGAGCAGGAACCGGGCTCGCTCCGGTCCCTCGATGCGCAGGACAGCCTCGAGGGACTCCAGCCACTCCGCCGTCTCCTGGGGGTCAACGTCCACGACCTCCGCGGAGAGGGCCGACCGCCGGACGACGTCTTCGGTGCGGACGATCATCGTGCGAACGCTCCCCGGGCACTCTGGGTAGGCGGATTCACCCCGGCCGAGACGGGGAGGACCGGGGCTCGTAAGAGCGGGGCTTGACGGAGACGCGACACAGTCCGCGTCGTCGGCGGGGCAATCCGCTTGGCTGCCGATTCCAATTCATGGTTAGGATACGGAGGTAGAATAGTCGCGTCTATGACGCCCGAATCCGGTCGCCCCTCCCGGTGTCGTTTCGGTAAAGTCGGAGCCGCCCGCATGTTACGCATCTGGTGGTTGCTGCTAATTCTGTGCCCGGCAAACCTGGTCGCGGCGGCCGAAAACTCCGCGCCCCTGCCGGCCAAGAAGGTCCAATTCGTCGGCGAGCCGGTCCCGCTGCCCACCCTGGCCCGGGCGTTCCAGGAAAAGAGCGGGATCGAATTGGACGTTTCCGCCCTGGACCAGACCAAGCGCGTCGCGGCCGACTTCGACCGTGTCGATTTCTGGACCGCCGTCGAGCGCCTGGCCAAGCGAACGGACAGCCGGATCGTCGTGGCCGGGGGCAAGGTCATCCTCAAGCCCGGGCCGTCCAAGTCCCCATCGGCCGTCAGCGGGGCGTTCCGATTTACCCTCCGCGAAATCCTGATCCGGGGCGACGTCGAAGCCGGGACCGCGACCTACGAAGTGGTACTCGAAGTCGCGTGGGAGCCCGGGCGTCACGTCTACCGGATCGACGGCGTGCCGAAGATCACCGCCGCGAAGGACGATACCGGTGCGGAGTTGTCGGTCGCGGCGGGCGGGTCGCGGACCTTGACGTCCGGCAACACCGCCACTTTGACCGTTCGTCCGTTGGGCCTGACGCGGGGCGTCAAGACTCTATCGCTTAAGGGGACGGTCATGGTCACGATCGCGGACCGGCTGCTCACGTTCGAGTTCAACGCCAACGGCCCGCTGGGACCGGCCCCGGCGCAGGAGGGAGTAAGCGTGAACCTGACCAAGTCGGCCGCGGACGGAAAGGACTGGGTCGCGGAGGTGCAGTTGAACTACCCGAAGGGCGAAGTGACCTGGGAGAGTCACGAGTACGCCTGGCACCGGAACAACGTGATGCGCCTGTTGCCCCCGAAGGGGGAGCCGATCAAGGCGGACGACGTGAGCCACGCCGACTTCCGGTACGGGTTCAAGAACCGGGCCAAGGACGTCGGCCCCGGATGGAAGCTCGACTACCGGACGCCCGGGCCGATGCGCGAGATCGTCGTGCCGTTCGAGCTGAAGGACATTAAGCTGCCGTAAGGTAGGGAGCGCTCCGGGCTGACAAATCCCTTGCACGGCGACTTGCTCGGGGTCACAATCACCCGGTCCGAGTTGCCATCCCGCGAGCGCCCATGCCCGCCAGAATCACCTGCCTGTACTGTGGGGCAGAGTTCCCTCTCAAGGACCGCGTCCCGGCGGGGAAGGCGGTCCGCTGCCCCGACTGTGACCGGCAGTTCGTCCCGGTCGAGGAGGACACTAACGACATTCCGGCGCGGCCGCGACGTCGCGAGCGGGACGACGACGTCGCGCCGCGGCGCCCCAGGCGGGAAGACCCGGACGACGCCCCGGTCCGACCCCGGCGAAGGCCGCCGGGCGATCGACGCCCGCGAAAGCGGAAGGTCAACCCGCTCGTGCTCATCCTGCCGGCGGCGGGAGCGGCGGTGTTGGTCATTGCCGTCGTCCTGTATTTCACCGCTCTCAAACGGCCTGGCCGGGTCGACCCGGACGGTTCGCGTGGTGCGAAGTACGGCAACGAGATGTTCGCTCACCTGCCCGACGGCGTTCACCGCCTGCGGTATATCGAGTTGGAGGCCGTGATGAACCACCCGAGGTTGCCGCAACAGATTCGACAGGAAATCCAAGGTACGCGCGAACGCGGGCTCCGCGGCATACCCCCTGAAGACATTTCCGTGTATGTGTTCGGTAGCGCCTTTGGCAACGAAGCGGTGGTACTGAAGATGAAGGACAGGCCGGTGGACCAGAACCGCATCATCGCCCTGACGCAAGGCCGCCCGGTTCGCTACCAGGGGCGGGATTTCTTCGAGACGAGAAGCGGCCTGATGCAGTTTCCCGCCGACGGATTGGTCACTTTCGTCCCGGACCACTTTAGCAGGCCCCACGCCCCCGCTCCGCCAATGTTTGGCGAAAATGCCCTTCCAGCACTGCTCGCCAAAGTGAAGGGACACATCTGGAGCGGAGCCGGATCGCCCGGGATGAAGACGGGCGGTGGTTCCACCGGGCCCCAGGGCGCCACGAAGTGGGAAGCCCGGTTGCGCTATTCGTTCACACAGATCACACTGGGGCCGGACGCCGTGGAAGCGATTACCGAGTTTGAGTGCTTCGACTCCGACGACGCCATGGCGCTTGCCGCCAATCATGATGGAGCCCGGAGGGCGGAGGAGGGAACCAACCAGCTGAGCCGGAATGGAACAAAAGTCATAGTGCGCAAGGTCCGCCCCTTCGAGTCGGCTCACAGCCTCCTGCGCGACGCCATCCCCAACTTTTGGTGAGCGCTATCGCTCATAGGCGCGGTGGCGTTTCGATGCGACCATCGACGACATACCGCCCCAGGAGATCTTTCGATGCTGCGCCGCGCGTTCCTCACTGTTTGCCTGTCGCTCCTCGCCGCGGCCGCCCGCGCCGACGACGCGGCCGACATCCGCAAGGTCCTGGACGAACAGGTCGTCGCCTGGAACAAGGGGGACCTGGTCGGGTTCATGAAGGGGTACTGGAACTCGAAGGACCTGACGTTCGTGTCCGGCAAGGACGTGACCCGCGGCTGGCAAGACACGCTCGACCGCTACAAGAAGCGGTACCAGTCGGAGGGGAAGGAAATGGGGAAGCTGGCCTTCTCCGACCTCGAGATCCGCGAGCTCGCCCCCGGGGTGGCACTGGTCACCGGCAAATGGGAGTTGACCCTGACCAAGGAAACGGTCGGCGGGCGGTACAGTCTGATCCTGAAAAAGCTCGACGAGGGCTGGCGGATCATCCACGATCACACATCCGGATGACCGGCCGCCATTCAAGTCGCAGTTGCCGAACAACTTGTGGCCCCGCGAATGGTCACGACGCCGAGCTTCGCGGGCGCGTGAACCTTCTCGCGGCTGGGCTGGTCTGTTCCGCGACATTCGGGGATGCGAAAAAAGTCGGTAGCTTGGATGACACGAGGCCGCCGGCCGGGTATCATAACAACACACAGATCGCGGCGTGGAGCAGTCCGGTTAGCTCGCCAGGCTCATAACCTGGAGGTCGTAGGTTCAAATCCTACCGCCGCAACTCGAAACCCCTGGAATTTGCGGGCATTCTACACAGCCCAGCGTTCCGGGGGTTCCTCTTTTTCCGCCCTTTTTTGACTAGTTGGTGCCAAATTGGTGCCAGAAGATTCGGATCAGCTGAATGCCTCCATTAGCGCAATTCGACCGTGCGAGAAAGATCGTACGCATCCGCCGGTCACTTCCCGCATCGTGACGACGGAAAAATCGTCGCGACGCTTGGTCTGAACTGAAGTGACCGGAGCATACCCGAGCAAGCCTGTGAAGCGCTGACCCGACTCGGGCTGGGAATGGGCCGGCTCCGCGACGATTGCGGTGACAAATAAACCAAACAGCAGCAGCGATAGCTGCACTGCTGCCGCTCCTGCGCAAGCACCGCCACGATCGGCGCGGTGAGCCCGAGCCACTGCGGTGTCGCGAAATGCGTGGACGTTGTGGGCAGCTTCTCGGCCCGGACGCGGACGGCGGATTCTACGTCCCCACGCTCGTCATAGCAATCCGCGAGAATCCGGGGCGGGGCATCGCACTGGGGGATCGCCGAGCACCCAGTCTAGAGGGCAAGTTCGTCGGGGTGCATGTTGAGACTGTGAAAGCCCCGGCCGGCCCCGGGCGTCAAGGATGCGGGAAACGCAAGGGGGTCAGGGCGACGTTACCCTGGCCCACATGCGAGTCGCCAGCCGCCTGGCCTCAGAACGGCGATCGGATCATGGACTCGATCGGATCCGGCGGAGCGTTGAGCCGCAAGTGCTCGGGCGTCAGTTCGGGTGACGCGAACAGATCAGGCTGGTCGGCCCGAAATCGGGCCTCGTCACGGTCGGCCCACACCTCGCGGGCGGCCGCTTCCATCGCGGTGACCAGCTTGGCGACCGTCCAGAGCAGCTTGACGAGTTGCACCGTCTGCTCGGGGGTGGCATTGAAGGGGTCGAAGTCCGGCGGGAACTGAAGTAGGATACTCTCCATCCGATAGCTCTCCAATCGGGGTGTCGGATCGGGCCACCGGGTATTCGCAGTACCGCGGTGGCCAGGTTGTGTTCCGGGTTTACCGTCCCGGCAATTGGAATATTAGTTATTCCCTATAGGTATGCAAGTGGATTCTGACGGTTTGTGTCAAGAGGTTGTCGGTGCGACGAATACGCTCGTGACGGGAGGTTTGCACCGACATGGCCAAGACGACCAAGGGCAAGGTAGTCATCTCGGCAGAGGCGCCGGCGGAATTGCGGGCCGACTTGGATGCGCGGGCGGCGGAAGAGGGCCGGTCCCGGTCGGAGGTGATCGTCCGGGCCTGCCGGTTCTACCTGAAATACGCCGAGGTCGAACGGGCCGACGAAATCCCACAACTGAAGGGCAAGAAGTAGCCGCCGTTCGGTGGGTCGGCGTCCTGGCGAACCGGCGTCCGTGCATTCACCACCAAGGCAACTCGATGTCTGTCTCGGAGAGAGTGGGCGACGATCGGGATGGGGCGTCCCCAGGGTATCCCGGGGGCCGCATCCGTTCGCATCTCCGCGTAGAGTGTCCAGGGCGGGGCCAACCGTCCACCGACGTCCTGTTCGCTGACCTCGTCGCGCAGGCCCTGACCGCGATCGGCGCCCGCTCGTGCGACCGTGTCAACTCGCCGCGCGTCACCTTGTGGGTGTTCCTGGGCCAGGTGCTGAACGCCGACCACTCCTGCCGGGCCGCGGTGCCCCGGCTGAACGCCGACCGGGTCTCCCGGCGCCTGCGGCCCTGCTCGGCCCGGACCGGGGCCTACTGCCAGGCGCGCCAGTGCCTGCCCGAGCGGTTCGTCTCGAACGTGGCCCGCCGGACCGGGCGGACGCTGGACGATAGGGTGGACCCGCGGTGGCTCGGGAGGGGGCGGCGGGTGTACGTGTACGACGGGTCGGCCGTCTCGATGCCGAACACCCCGGCCAACCCGCGGGACTACCCGCGGCCGGACACCCAGAAGCCTGGCCTCGGGTTCCCCTTGGCCCGCCTGGCTGCCGTCTTCTCGCTCGCCTGCGGGGCGGTCATTGAGTTGGGCATTTGTCGGAACGCCGGCAAAGGGCAGAGCGAGCTGTGGCTGCTCCGCGCGCTGCCGGGCGTGTTCCGCCCTGGCGACGTCCTGCTGGCCGACCGGCTGATGTGCGCCTGGACCGAGATGGTCATGCTCAAGCTGCGTGGGGTCGACTCGGTGGCCCGGCTGGGTAAGCGCCGGGCCGACTTCGGGCGGGGCAAGCGCCTGGGGCCGGGCGACCAGGTGGTCAAGTGGCTGAAGCCGCGGAAGCCTCGGTCCATCGACCAAGCGCCATAAATCGAGGAGCTGCAGTAGTTCCAGATCAAGACAGTCCCGCTCACCACAGATGCGGCGGTCGAGTGGGGGGAGCCGCCGCACGACGACCTCGGGCTGGCCGTGGCGATCGCCGCCTGGCAGGCGGAGCGATACTACCCGTTCATTCTGGAGGTCGTGACGATGCCGGACCCGCCGCTGCCGCGCCGGTGGCGGCCGTGGGGGTGAGACGGGGCGAATGACGACTCGGTCCCCACAGTCACCCGTGAGTCCGGTAATTGGCCAGCAGCCGGGAGCGGACGCATCAGCGAATGGGGTGCCCCGGCGATTGCAATTGCTGCCCCCGGCCGCCGCTCTCCTCACCCGAGCCGGTCCAGTGGGCTGCGGGCGGACGCCGTCCCGCCGTTGAGCACGAAGCGCAAGAGTGGACGATGAATACGGTGTCGAAGACTGAGTTGCTGCTCCGGCCGGCCCCATTCGGCTTGACCCGGGGCGCGGCGGAGTGCCAAGATCCACCGCCGGCCCAACGGCCCAACCGTGCTCAAGACTCGCACTCGACGCGTGGGATCCATCCTATGGCCGCCGATCGCGTCTCGCGGAATGCCCCCTGTCCGTGCGGCAGCGGGCGGAAGTTCAAGCGGTGCTGCGGGCGGGCCGGCCCACTGCCTGCCGGGGCCCACAAGACCGCCGCCGAGTACCCGCTCGGGACGGTCGCCCGGTACGGGCCGGACGACCGGACGGCGACCAAGCTGGTGGCAGCCGTGTTTACTCACGACGGGGCCGACCCGATCTTGGAGCGGTGGGTGGCCGCCGACCTGGACACCAACCCCAAGGTCCAACAGGAATGTGCCGCCTTCCTCAAGGCGCACGGCGTCAAGCGCGTAGTCGCCGCCCCGGAGATCCTGGGGTGCCCGCACGAGGAGGGGGAGGACTTCCCCGAGGGCTCAGACTGCCCGTTCTGCCCGTTCTGGCGGGGCAAGCAGGGGACCACCTGGCGGGACGACGCGAATTAACGACACGGACCAGCATCGGCGTGGGTCCGGATTACTGCGGACTCGACACGTCCGCGGCGTACCTCACTCGTCGGTCCGGTTTCCCGTCGCCCGATTCCATCACGGCCGCCAACGCGGCTCGCCTCGGCGGCCGCCCGCAGGCTCTCGGCGGTGTAGTCGGCCAGCAGGTCGAGTGGGCTGGTCGTCCCGGCCGGCCCCTTCCGGGCCAGGTGGACGTACACCATGGTCGTCTCGAGGCTCTCGTGTCCGAGCAGGAGCTGGACCGTCCGCACGTCCACCCCGCGCTCGACCAAGTGGGTGGCGAAGCTGTGCCGCAGGGTGTGGCACCCGGCCCGGCGGGTCAGCCCGGCCGCCCGGGCGGCCGCCGCCACCGCCCGGGCCAGCGAGCCCGGATCGACGTGGTGCCGGCCGACGTCCCCGGTCGTCGGGCACCGCGACCGCTGCCGGCTGGCGAACAGGAACTGCCAGCCGAACTCCTGGGCCGCGCGCGGGTACTTCCGGGCCAGTGCGTCGGGGAGCGCGACTCGCGCCAGCCCGGCCGTCACGTCCCGCGCGTGTAGGTCCCGCCGCCACTCGATCTGGCGGTCCAGCTCGGGCCGGAGGGCCCGGGGGAGCATGACCACCCGGTCCTTGCCGCCCTTCCCGTGCCGGACGACCAGCTGGTCCCGGTACAGGTCGAGGTCGTGGACCCGGACCCGGCAGCACTCCTCGCGCCGGAGCCCGGCCCCGTACAACAGGCCAGCCATCAGCCGGAACGTGCCCTCGCCACCCCGGATGCGGTTCAGGAGTCGGCCGACCTCTTCGGGGCTCAGGAAAGTCGGGAGGCGGGCCGGCCGCTTCGCCCGTACGGAGTCGAGCCGGGGCAACTCGATCCCGAGCACCTGTTGATACAGGAACAACAGGGCGTGGAACGCCTGGTTCTGGGTGCCGGCAGCGACGTGTCCGTTGACGGCCAAGTCGGTGAGGAACTGCTCGATCTCGGCGGCCCCCATCGTGTTCGGGTGGCGGAGGCCGTGGAAGCGGATGAATCGCGCGGCCCACTCGACGTACCGCCGCTCGGTCCGGGGGGAGTAGTGGCGGACCCGGCAGACCCTGCGGACCCGGTCGAGCAGCCGGGGCGGCTCGGGGAACGGCAGCTCGCCGGGGTCCCGGTAGAGGACGCGGCGGTAGAGGAACCTGAGGGCGTCGCGGGCCTGCTCGAGGGCATCGACCGGGTCCTTCAAAGTCCGGGCCAAGTGGTCCAGGAATCGGCCGACCTCGGGCAGGCCCAAGTCGCGGGGGTGGCGCTTGCCGTGGAACAGGATGAATCGGCGGACGCATTCAACGTACCGGTCGGCGGGCTCCGGCCGGGCGAAGTGGGCCAGC
>DATFWZ010000614.1:0-4422 GCA_035258765.1 Gemmataceae bacterium | reverse complement strand
GACCGGCCGGGCCCGGGTCAGAGACTGGCGCTCCCAAACCCGGGCCCCGCCGCCGTCGTAGTAACGGCGAAACTCATCCAGCGGGACGACCAGGCTTCCGCTCTGGCCCGTCGGCCGCAGACGCATGTCCACCGCGTACAGTCGGCCGAGGGGCCCGTGGTGGCTGAGGGCCTTGATCAGGCGGCGGGCGTACTCGGTGAAGTACTCGTAATGATCGAGCGGCCGCGCTCCCGACGTTCGTCCCTCTCCCGCGTACACGATGACCAGGTCCAGGTCGCTGTGATAGCTCATCTCGCGGCCGCCCAGCTTGCCCATGGCCAACACGGCGTGCGGTCCGGCGTCGCCGAACCGCTTGCGCATGATCGCTTCCTGCCGGCTCGCGACCTCCGCGAGCAGGGCCTCGGCGACGTCGCTCAGGGCGCCGGTCACAGCGCGGACGTTGTCCTTTCCAAGTTGGTCCCGCACCGCGATTCGCAGAACCTCCTTGTCCTGAAAACTGTGCAAGATCGATTCGACGGCGTCCGGCGCGTCGGCCCCGCGGAGCAATTCGGCCAATTCGACGCGAAGGTCGTGCAGGTCGCGCGGCCGATTCAGGATGAGGCTGTCGAGCAGGTCGTCGATCATCCCCGGGTTGTTGATGAGCATCTGCGACAGGAACGGGCTGTCGCAGACGTCCACGTAGAGCTTGAGCGACGGGGGGTTGAAGCTGAACAGCTCCCAGAGCACCGCCTTGCCGCCGAGGGACGCCGTGACTTGCTCGAGGTTGTTGAGTGCCAGGTCCGGGTCGGTGGTGTCGGCCACGGCGCGCAGTAGCTGCGGGGCGATGTTGGCTAGAAAGTGGCGGCACCGGCGGGTCGACAGGAAGCGCTGCTCCTGTGAGAGCCGGGTCAGGTTGCGCCAGGCTGCCGGAAGGTCCCGAAAGCCGTAGCGCCCGAGGACGGCCCTGATCGTCGCCTCGTCCGGGTCGGGCTCCAGAATCAAGTCGCTCTCCGGAACGGCCGTGGTCGCGGGATCCACGAACGTCTGGTGCAGCAGGTGATCCAGCACCGTGCGATTGAGACGCGTCCGGTCGTGGTAGTCGTGAAGGAAACGATCGAGCGGGTCCAGGAGCAGGTCACGCGTGCCGAGGGTTGGGGCGAGAGCCGGTTCGTCGAGCGGCGAATGTCGCTGCGGTGCCAGCGCGGGGCGTGGCAGGCGGTGGGCGGGCTTTTCGGTCGCGTCCACCCCTCGCGCCGCGCGGTCGGAGTGCGCCGCGTACCCCATTCGCAAGGCGAGCTTGCGCAGCTCGTCCGTCGCCTCCGGGAGGCGGTGCGTTTGCAAGTCGAACAGCAGCTGGAGGCGATGCTCCACCTTGCGCAGGAACCGGTAAGCGTCGTCGAGGCCGCGGGATTCGGCGTCCGTCAGACAGCCGGCCGCCTCGAGTGCCTCGATCGCCCCCAGGGTGTCGCGCCGGCGAACAGCCGGCAGGTCGCCGCCGTTCAACAGTTGCAGGAATTGGATCGCGAACTCCACGTCGCGGATCCCGCCGGGGCCGGTTTTGACTTCGCGGGCGCCGCCGGCCCGGTGGGCCTGGTGCTCGATCTTTCGCTTCATCGCCTTGATCTCGTTGATCTCGGCGAATGACAGGAACCGCTTGTACACGAACGGCTGAACGGCATCGACGAACTCTGCCCCGAGGTCCGCGTCGCCGGCTACTGGGCGGATCTTGATCAGGGCCTGTCGCTCCCAGGTGCGGCCCAGCGTGTCGTAATAGGACAGGGTGCTAGCCAGCGACCGCGCCAGCGGACCGCGCTCGCCCTCCGGGCGGAGGCGGAAGTCGGCCCGATAGGCCGGGCCGCGGTCGGTGTGGGCGGATAGCAGGCGAATCATCTCCGCCGCGGCGCGGGCGAAGAACTCGTCGTTACCCGCCGGCCGTCGCCCATCCGTCAAGCCGTCCTCGTCGTAAACGAGCATCAGGTCGATATCGCTCGAGTAATTCAGCTCGGAGCCGCCGAGCTTTCCGAACGCCAGGACGGCCGCCCGGGCCGGAGCGCCATGACGGGCGTTCGGCATTCCGAACCGTGCGGTGGCCGCGTCGACGGCGACCTGCCAGGCAACGATGATGGCTGCCTCCGCGACCCGCGACAGGTCGGCCGTCACTTCTTCCAGCGGCCGATCGCGGATGATGTCGTTGACGCCGATCCGGAGGAGCTGCTGACGGCGGTAGCGGCGGAAGGCGCGAAGAAGACCGGCATCGTCTGGCGCCGCGCTGACACGCCCGGTCAGCGTGGCGACCAGTTCCTCGCGCGTCGGAGTAACGCGGAGGGGGGCGGTGGCCGTTTCCAGGAAGTCCGGGTCGGTGGCGAGGACGTCGCCGAGGAACTGCGATGTGCCGAACAGCTGAATGACGACCCCGAGCTGCCGCCCTTCTTCCCGGAGAAGGACCGGAATGAGGTCCCGGGCCGGTCGATTGGCGAAGAACCGCTCCAGTGCATTCAGTGCCAGATCCGGGTCGGCCGCATCCGGAAGGAAGCGGTCAAAGTGCGGCCTTAGCAGTTCCAAGGCGGGGCCGAGCGAGACCGCCAGCGCCTGCAAGTTGCGGAACCCACGGCCGACGTCATTGAGGCCCCAGGCGTCGAGAAGTGGGCCGGCCGCAACGGGGTCGCCCGGAATGACGGCGGACGGGGTCACGACGTCACCGCCACGGGGCGAGGGAAAGGAAATTGCGAAGGATCTTTGGTCCCTCGGTCGTCAAGAAGCTCTCCGGATGGAATTGGACGCCGTGCAACGGCCACTGCCTGTGCCGAACGCCCATGATCTCTCCCTCCTCGGTCCAGGCGGTGATCTCGAAGTCCGGGTTGTGGAATGTGTCCTTCTTGATCACGAGGCTATGGTAGCGCGTCGCTTCGAACGGGCTCGGGAGCCCGGCGAGCACGCCCTGACCGTTGTGGTGGATCGGCGACACCTTGCCGTGCATGATCCGCCAATTGCGGATCACTTCGCCCCCGAACGTGTGGCCGATGCACTGGTGTCCGAGGCAGACGCCGAAGATTGGCGTCGTCGGCGCGAACCGCTGCAGCACCTCGTTTGACACCCCGGCCTCGCGGGGCGTGCACGGCCCGGGGGAGATGATGATGTGCGTCGGCCTGAGATCTGCGATCTGGTCGCACGTGATCTGGTCGTTCCGGGCTACCGTCATCGGGAGCTGCGGATTCAGCTCGCCGAAGCGCTGGACGAGGTTGTACGTGAACGAGTCGTAGTTGTCGATCAGAAGAATCATGGGAGCGCGGCGCGGGACCCGGCGTAGTGACAGCCACCTCGGTCAGTCTATCGCCGCGAGCTGCCGCCCGCGAGGGCGGTCAAGCTGACGGGGGCGACGACTCGTGATCTGGTGCCGCTGTCGCCGGCGGGAGGGCAGCCGGCGTACACGTCTCCGGGGCCGGGTCGTCCTCTTTCGTTGCGTCCGTGTTCACCCCGATCCGCGTGGGGGCGACGAAGAATGCCAGGAGTGTGATGGTCCCAATGGACGAACATTCGACGATGCAGGCGAGAGGCGTTTCTGCGTCGGCTTCCGGAACGGTGAGCGGATTGGGAAGAGAGGGTCTCCTAGGGCCCGAGTCTGATTGGTCCGCGTCGGACTCGGGCTTTCTTCGATACAGGCGTTGCAGTAGGCTATCTGCCAGTCCGGCCGCGATGTCCCGGGAGGTCCCGGATGTTTTCGTCCGCCGAGTTCTGGCAGTATGTCGGCGTCTTCGGGGCGCTGGTGGCAGCGGGGTTCGGCGCCCCAATTCCGGAAGAGCTCCCGATCGCGACCGCCGGGGTCATGGTAGGGCGGGCGTGGGTTGACCCAACCACTTTACCCGCGGGCGAATTGCCTCCCGCGGGCCCAAAGTGGTGGATCATGCTCCCGGTTTGCATCGCCGGGGTCGTCCTTTGCGACGCGTTTCTCTACTGGGTCGGCCGGAAGTGGGGGCGATGGCTGATTGGGAAGAACTGGGTGCAACGGCGGATCTTGTCGCCCGACCGATTCCAACAGATCGAAAAGAACTTCCACGACTACGGGATCCGCATCCTCCTCATCGCGCGGCTGCTCCCGGGTATCCGTACGCCGGTCTTCCTCTCCGCCGGAATCGTCCGGCTGCCGTTTCGCAAGTTCCTGCTGGCCGACTTCCTGTACGCCATTCCCGGCGTCAACCTGATCTTCTGGCTGGCGTACTGGCTGACCGACACGTTCATGGAACTGCTCCACAAGGTGGAGAGCTACCGGGAACTGGCGATCATTGCAATCCTGTCGTTCATCGCTGGCTTCATCACCGCGACGTTCGTCCGGCGGCCCGTCACCACGGGAAGCCCGGAAGAGCTGCCGGTTCTCGGCAAACCGGTGGTAACGATTGGCAACCCGGTCACGCCGGACGCGACGCCCGGACAGCCGGTGATCGACGG
>DATFWZ010000613.1:0-39739 GCA_035258765.1 Gemmataceae bacterium | reverse complement strand
CGGGCGATGGTCCTCACAGAGGGGACGCCAACCCAGCCGGTGGTCTTCGTCCGGGGCAACCCGAACAATCGCGGGCCGCAAGTCCCGCGACAGTTCCCGGAAATCCTCGCGGGCCCAAGCCGCAAGCCGTTCGCCGACGGCAGCGGCCGGCTCGAACTGGCCCGGGCCATCGCCGACGCGAGCAACCCGCTCACGGCCCGCGTCATGGCCAACCGGGCCTGGGCCCACCTGTTCGGCCAGGGGATTGTCCGCACGCCGAGCGACTTCGGCACGCGGTGCGACCCGCCGACACACCCGGAGCTGCTCGACTGGCTGGCCGCCCGATTCGTCGAGTCCGGGTGGAGCGTCAAGCAGCTCTATCGAGTAATCGTGACCTCCCAGGCGTACCGGCAGTCGTCGGCCGTGTCCCAGGACCTCGCCCGGCTCGACCCGGAAAACCGTCTCGTCGGCCGAATGTCTCGGAAGCGGTTGACATTCGAGGGGCTGCGCGACGGGTTGTTGGCCGCGGCCGGCCGGCTGGACCTGGCCGTGGGTGGAAAGTCGGTGGACCTTTTCAAGGCCCCGTTTACCACGCGGCGGGCGGTTTACGCGTTCATCGACCGGCAGAACCTGCCCGGGACGCTGCGCTCCTTCGACTTCGCCCTCCCCGATACGCACGCCCCGCAACGGTTCGTGACCACGGTTCCGCAGCAGGCGTTGTTCCTGATGAACTCCCCATTCGTAATCGAGCAGGCGAAGGCACTCGCCGCCCGGGCCGCCGACGTGGACGCGAACACGAAGGTCCGCGAGCTGTACCGCCTGGCCTACGGCCGCGCGCCAACGCCCGAGGAGACAGCGCTGGCCCTGGAGTTTGTCAACACGCCTGCCGATGCCGAGGCGAAGACCACTGGCCTCACCGCGTTGGAACAGCTCGCGCAGGTGCTATTGTTGAGCAACGAGTTCGCGTTTGTGGACTGATTGCGACCTCCGATAATCTGGTTGAAGGGTGGGAGAAAATGCAATGCCCGCATCAGCCGCGAAGTTGTTGACCGCCGAAGAGTTCGCGCTTCGTCCGGAGCCTGAGGACGGCTCCCGCGAGGAGCTCGTGCGCGGGGAAGTTGTAGCCATGCCGCCGCCCGGCTTTCGTCATGGTGAGGTTGTCCTTCAGATCGGGTTCGTTCTCAAGTCGTTCCTGGCGGGGAAAAAGCTCGGGCGAGTGCTCGCGGAAACGGGTGTTCGAACCGAACACGACCCCGACTCAGTTCGCGGCCCCGACGTCTCCTATTGGAGCTTCAAACGGGTTCCTAAATCGCAAAAGATTGTCTCGTATCCGAAGGTGGCAGCCGACTTGTGTGTCGAAGTGCGATCCCCCTCGAACACACTTCGCAAGCTTCGCGGCAAGGTCGCTGAGTATTTGCGAGCCGGCGTTCGCATGGTGTGGATCGTTGACCCTGAAGACCAAAGCGTCACCGTCTATCGCCAACCCGGTCGCGGGTTGAAGCTCAGGAATGACCAGCTCATTGACGGTGAGGACGTGCTGCCCAGTTTTTCGTGCCCAGTCTCGCAATTCTTCGAGGTTTGAGAACAGGTTTCGAGATGAACGAGTCCGGACGATTCCAAAAGCTCACTCGCCGCGACCTCCTCCGCCGGTGCGGTCTCGGGTTCGGGGCCCTCGGCCTCGCCGGGGTCCTCGACCAGGCCGGCCTCCTCGCCGCGGAGCCGGTCGCCAACCCGCTCGCCCCGCGACACCCTCACTTCCCCCCGAAGGCCAAGCGCGTCATCC
Source organism: Gemmataceae bacterium (assembly GCA_035258765.1). Classification (GTDB taxonomy): domain Bacteria; phylum Planctomycetota; class Planctomycetia; order Gemmatales; family Gemmataceae; genus SIAJ01. The sequence continues at coordinate 37,977 of DATFWZ010000613.1, read as the reverse complement.
ACATCTTCGCCAACGGCGGCCCGAGTCACGTTGACACGTTTGACCCGAAGCCGCTGTTGACCAAGAACCACGGCAAAGCGCTCCCGCGGCCCAACCTCCCGACCGAGCGCAAGACCGGGACCGCGTTCGCCTCGCCATTCAAGTTCGAGAAGCACGGCAAGTGCGGGCTGGAGGTGAGCGAACTCTTCGCCCACACCGCCAAGCACATCGACGACTTGTGCGTCATCCGCTCGATGCACGCGGACGTGCCGAACCACGAACCGTCGCTCTTGCTCATGAACTGCGGCGAGTCGCGGCTGATCCGCCCGTCGATGGGGTCGTGGCTGACGTACGGGCTCGGGACGGAGAACCAAAACCTGCCCGGGTTCATCGCCATGTGCCCGGGCGGGTACCCGATCCAGGAATCGCAGAACTGGCAGGCGGGATTCCTCCCGGGGGTCTACCAGGGAACCTACATCGACACCCAGCACACCGCGGTCGAGAAGTTGGTCGAGCACGTCAAGAACGGCCAGCTCGGCGGCGCGGCCCAGCGGAAACAGCTCGACCTCCTGCTCAAGCTGAACCAGAAACACCAGGCCGACCGCCCGCACGACCCGCAGCTCGAGGCCCGCATTCAGTCGTTCGAGCTGGCCTACCGGATGCAGGCCGAGGCGACCGACGCGTTCGACGTGTCGAAGGAGCCCAAGCACATCCTCGAAGCCTACGGCCCGGGCACGCAGGCCCGGCAGCTTCTCATCACCCGGCGGCTCATCGAGCGCGGCGTCCGGATCGTTCAGGTCTGGCACGGGGCCGGCCAGCCGTGGGACAACCACGACGACATCGAGGTGAACCACCGCAAGCTGGCGAAGGAGTGCGACCAGGCGATCGGCGCCCTCCTCGCGGACCTGAAGCGCCTCGGCTTGTTCCAGGAGACGCTGGTGATCTGGGGCGGCGAGTTCGGCCGGACGCCGACGGTCGAGCTGCCGACCGCGGGGGCGAACGCCGGCAAGGTCAACGGCCGCGACCACAACCACCACGGGTTCTCCATGTGGCTGGCCGGCGGCGGCGTCAAGGGCGGGCAGGCGATCGGGGCGACCGACGAATTCGGGTTCGCCGCGGTCGAGAATAAAGTTCACGTCCACGACCTGCACGCGACGCTTCTGCATCTCCTCGGCTTCGACCACGAGAAGTTCACCTACCGCTACGCGGGCCGCGACTTCCGGCTGACGGACGTCCACGGCAAGGTGGTGAAAGAGGTCCTGGCATGAGGCTGGGGCCCGGTGCGACGGGGGTCGCACAGGCTTTGTGGACGGCCGCCCTCGTCGGCGGGCTCGCGATCCTGTGCATCGGCCGGTCCGCGGGTCACGGCGACGACTTCATCCAGGACTACCTCGGCGCCCGGCTCTGGCTCGCGGGCGAACCAGCCTACCAGGACCTCACCGAGTTGCGCGACCAGCTCGGGTTCCCGCCCGCGAAGAAGGCCGTCGGCAACAATCCCCATCCACCGCTGGCCGTGATTCTGGCCGCCCCGTTCGCCGGGCGGCCGTTCGCCGAGGCGCTGTTCGCGTACCAGGTCGTGCAAGTGCTCGGGATCGCCTGGGCGTGGACCGGCGCGTGCCGGACGTTCGCCCGCGGCGGGTGGGGCACGGCCACGCTGGGCGGACTCCTCGGTCTGTGGGCCCCGGTGTGGCAGGGACTCGATTGGGGTCAGCCGATCGGGTTCGTGGCCGTCGCTGCGGTGGTCTTGTGGCGGGTCGTTCGCGGGGCGCCGCCAGCCGGGCTCGCCGGGGCGGCGCTGGCCCTGGCGTGCTGCCTCCGCCCGTTCTACGCCATCCTGGCCGCGACTGCCGTCCGCTGGCCGCTGCGCCGGGGGGTTATCGAGGGGTTATCCGCCGCCGCGGTGACCGCCGCGCTGTTCGCCCTGGTCCGACTGTCGCCGATCGACTGGCTGCGGGCCGGGGCCGCGGTCGGGGAGACGTTCACCGGCGAGTGCGGGTCGATCCCGGGACTACTCGGCCTCACCGGGCTCGCGGGCATGTGGTGCTACGCGGTCGCGGCGGTCGCGATCGCGGTCGCTCGGTGGCGCGGGGCCGACGCCGACTCGTGCACGGCCGCGGCCCTGGTGCTCGGCCTGCTCACCTACCCGCTCGCGTGGTTCCATTACGACGTGGCCCTGATCCCGGTCCTCGTGTGGCTGGTCGCGAGGGCCCACGCCCGCGGGCGAGCGCCGGCGCTGTTCCTCGCGGCCCTCTACGTCGCCCTCCGGGCGGCCCCGAATGTCAATGGGCATGAAACGCTTCAACAATGGGTCCAGGTCGTCGGCCGGGCGGCGTTGGCCGCGGGCGTACTTCTTGCCAACCGGCCGGGCGCGCCGGAGCCAAGGTCCGGGAATTGACTCGCGACGCGAACCTATCCCCGTCCGTTCCTGTCCGTGCCGTCAACCTTCTCCCTCCCGGACAAATCATGACCCCGCACCCCGACTGGACTCGCGAGTTGTTTACCGGCCTCTTCGCCGAGTCGGTCAAGCGCATGCCCGGCCAGACCGGGGATGAAGTCGAGTTCATCCTCCGGCACACCGAGCCCCCGGCCGGGGGGCGGTTACTCGACGTCCCGTGCGGGGCCGGTCGGCATGCGCTCGCACTCGCGAAAAAGGGTTACGCCGTGACGGGGGTGGATGCGAGCGAGACGCTTCTGGCCGACGCCCGTAAGGCCGCGGCGGAGAGCCAGCTAAATGCCGACTTCCACCACCGCGACATGCGCGACCTGCCCTACGAGGCCGCATACGACGGCGCCTACTGCTTCGGCAATAGCTTCGCGTACCTAGGCGACGAAGGGGACGCCGCGTTCCTGCGGGCCGTGTCGCGGGCCCTGAAGCCGGGGGGGCGGTTCGTGCTGAATACGGGCCTGTGCGCCGAGTCGGTTCTGATCAACCGGCTGCAGCGGGCGTGGTTCCAGCTCGGCGACCTGTTGTTTCTCGTGGACACTGACTACGACCCGGCCGCGGCCCGGCTGACGTCGTCGTACACGCTGATCCACGACGATGGCCGCCGGGAGAACAAGAAGGCCATCTACCGGGTCTACCCGTACCGCGAGCTGATGGGGATGTTCGCCGCCGCGGGGTTCGCGGACACGCGCACCTTCGGGTCGCTGACCGGCGAGCCGTACCGCCTCGGGGCGCCAAGTTTGTGGGTCGTCGCCCGGAAGACTTGACCGGCGTCACCCCAATTGGGCCGCTTGCGGCTACGACCGGACCGCTGCAGCCGACTGAATTGCGTCGGCAAGCTCCGCGGTCGCGGCCCGCGGACCCGCGGAGCTTCCGAAGATCGACGTGCCGGCAACGTAGACGTTCGCCCCGGCCTTGGCGCATTCCGGAGCCGTGGTCAGATCGACGCCGCCGTCCACTTCCATTTCGCACTTCGGATTCCGCCGGTCGATCAGGGCTTTCAGCGCCGCGATCCGGCCGAGACTCTCCGGGATAAACGCCTGCCCGCCGAACCCCGGCCAGACGGTCATGCACAGCGCCAGGTCGATCTCCGGCAAATACGGTTCCAGAACCTCGACCGGTGTGCCCGGGTTGATCGCGATGCCCACCTTCTTTCGCATCCCCCGGATCGTGCGTACGAGGGGCCGAGCGTCGGCCAGGACTTCGTGGTGAACGATGAGTGTATCCGCCCCGGCCTTGACGAACCCGTCAACGAACTTCGCCGGGTCGGTGACCATCAGGTGGACTTCGAGTGGCAACTTCGTGACCGGCCGCAGGGCCTTGACGACCACCGAGCCCATGCTCAGGTTGGGGACGAAGTGGCCGTCCATGACGTCCACGTGGATGCGGTTGGCCCCGCCGAGTTCGACCTCACGGACTTGCTCTCCGAGCCGGGCGAAATCGGCCGCGAGGATGGAGGGTGCGACGGCTGACATGTGATCGGCCTCGGGCGGGGGACGGCCCGGGTGTTATAGATGCCGGAGGGGAATTGCGTACGGCCCCGGCGGCGGGTATGGTAATACTCTCGCGCCCTACCCGTCATTCCGGCCCCGCACCGAGAGGATCTCATGCGTACCCCGTCCGCCCACTCCGCCTTCCGGCGCCAGTTGCTAGCTCTCCTGAACCGGGCCGGAGAAGTACGGTCCGTGCTGGCCACCGAGACCGAACGGCGCGCGGCCGCGGGCGACGGCGAGATCGGCGACCCGTTCCGGCCCGCAGAGCTGCACAGCCGGGCGGCCGAGGAGGTGGTCACCACGCAGCTGCTCGGGCTCGAGTCCGGCGTCGAGCGGGAGGTGCTCGCCGCCCTGGAGCGGATCGACCGCGGCACGTTTGGGAAGTGCGAGCGCTGCGGCGGACCGATCCCCAGGGGCCGGCTCGAAGCCATCCCGTATACGCGGACGTGCGTGAAATGCGCGGGCTGACATGGTGACTGGATGACGGAGAATCTGCGAGGGTTCGGGCGCCGGTTTGTCGTCGCGGCCATCGGCGTCTGGGTCGTCGTGTCACCGTGTGGTCGCGACGTCCGCGGCCAGGATCGCCCGGCCGAGAACGCGAACGCGGCCCGGATCGCCGACGGCGTCGAGAAGGCCCGGGACGGTAAGCTCCTCGACGCGGTCGAACAATTCCAGCGCGTCCTCGACACGGCCGGGGACGAGCTCGTTCCGGTCGATCGCCATCACCACGCCCCGGCCCGATGGGTCGTCCACAGCCACATCTCGCGACTGCCGCCCGCGGGGGTGCGCCTGTACCGCCAGCGTGTGGACGGGCAGGCCACCAAGCGGTTGGAGGATGCGAAAAAAAGTCGGGACGACGCCGACCTCCAGCGCCTCCTGGCCGACATGTTCCCCAGCCGGGCCGCGGAGGAGGCGATCCTCGAACTGGCCCGGCGCGGGTTCGAGCGCGGCGACTTCGACGCGGCCGAGCACTTCTGGCGAATGCTCCTCCCGGGCTCCGAAAGCAGCTTCCTGCATTACCCCGAGGCCAAGTCCGATCCGGCGGCGATCAAGGCCCGGCTGATCCTTGTTCAACTCTTTCGCGGCGAGCGCGACGAAGCGAAGGCGGAGCTCAAGACGTTTCGCGAGAAGCACCCGACCGCGGCCGGGCTCCTGGCGGGCAAGACGGGCAAGTACGTTGACACGTTGACGGAGCTGGCCGAGAAGCCGGCCTTGACCACCTTGCCGCCCGCGCCTCCCGAGCCGGGCTGGCCGACGTTCGCCGGCAGCCCGGCCCGTGACGGCGTCACCCGGAGCAAGCTGCCATATTTCTGGCCGGACGAGCCGACGAAGACCGTCCGGCTGCCGCTGTTGCGGCGCGACAAGAACGAGGAGCCCCGACCGGACCCGCTGCACCCGCGAGCGCTGGCATTCCACCCCGTCATCGTCAACGGCCGCGCGTATGTCGCGGACGGGGCCCGGGTGTTTTCCATCGACCTGGCGACAGGCGACCTCGCGACCGCCGCGTGGCCCAAGGGCGGCGAGGACACGCCGATCCCGACGAGACACGACGTTCGTTACACACTCACGGAAGCGGAGGGCATCCTGTACGCCCGTCTCGGCCCGGCGGCCCTGAAGTCGGCCGAGGGCGCCGGCGCCGAGACCGGCAGCTTTCTCGTCGCCCTCGGCCCGCCGCGGGACGGGAGAGAGGAGCGCGAGGTGCTCTGGCGGCTCAACCCGCCCGTCGGCGAGGGGTCATCCCAGTTCGAAGGGACGCCGGTCGTTCGTCGGGGGAGGCTCTTCGTCGCATTCTGGCGACAGACAGCCGGGGACGCGTTCGCGGGAGTGGCCTGCTACCGCGTGGACGATCCGAAGGCCGCGCCCGAACTTGCCTGGCAGCGCGTGGTCGGGAAGGCGGGGACTGAGCCGGGCGGGGAGCCGCGGTACCGGCACGAGCTGGTGACGCTGAGCGGGCCGAACGTCGTGTACTGCACGCACGGCGGGGCGGTGATCGCCCTCGACGCGGCAACCGGCCGCCCGGCCTGGGAGTACCGCTACCCGCGGGACGAGCGCCCGGCGCTGCCCCGGTATCGCGACCTCTGTCCGCCGCTGGCCGACGGGGGTCATATTTATGCCGCCCCGGCCGACACCGACCGCCTCCTGTGCCTCGACGCCTTTACCGGCCGGCTGATCTGGGAGCGCGAGGGGGTCGAAATCATTCACCTGCTGGGCGTGGCGCGGGGCCGGCTCATCGCGACGTTCGGCGGACAGGTGAAGGGAATTCGCGGGCTGAACCGGCGAACGGGCGCGGACTCGGGGCCGGGCGGGTGGACAATCCACGACGACGGCGGCGAGCCGACCTTTGGCCGCGGTCTGGTGAGCGAGGAGGCGGTCGTCTGGCCGACGGCGCACGGCCTGCGGTTCCTCGACCCGGCGGACGGGACGCAACTGAGGTCGCCGTCGGTCGGGACTCGATTCCCATCAGCATCCCCCGGCCCGTTCGGGAACTTGTGCTATGCGGACGGCTGTCTGGTGGTGACGACGGCAATGGAGGTGTGGATTTACGCGTCCGAGGCAAAGAAGCTCGGCGACCGTCGGAAGGCGGTCGAGGCCGACCCGGACAACCCGGCGCTGCAGGCCGAGCTGACGCAATCGCTGATCGACGCGGGCGAGTACGCGGAGGCGGAGAGGCAAGCCGACGATTCGGGCGAGGTCAAGGATCGGCTGCGGTGGCTGCTGGCCGAGAAGGTGGTTCGCGACGGGGACCGGGAGCGGGCGAAGCGAATCTATGGCGAGCTGGCGAAGGGGGACGGGTCGTTCGCGGCCGCGGGGGCGGTCCGGCTCGCGGAGATGTGCGAGGATCCGGCGAAGGTGCGAGAGGCATGGCGGGTAGTGTTTGGCAAGCGCGCGACGATTCGCGACGAGCGCGGAGTCCCCTGGCCGGCGCGAACGTACGCGGAAATGCACTCGCGCGAACTTCTGGTGATGCGCGGAACGGGCGTCCGCGACGACGAATTCAACGGGCTGACCGGTGGCGAACCGAAGAAGGAGCCTCCGCCGACGCGTCCTGGTTATTCCCGGACGAACGCTGTTCCGCTGGACGACGCCACGCTTCGCATCCTCAGCACCTCGGAGCACGGGATCGTGGCCGCTGGTGAGCGGCTGCACCTCTTTCCGCACGGCCGGGTCATCGACGTGTCCGGCCGCTCGGAGGCGGCTGCTTTCGACGGGGGCTGGGTCACGACAGCGGGGCCTCGGACTCTGTCGTGCCTCTGGCCCAAGGACGGAAATGTCCAATGGCGTATCGATTACCAGCCGGACGGCCCGATCCTCTCCCCGCTTCGGCGCGTCGCATTGCCCGCCGGGTCCGGTAGCGACGGTCCTCCCGAGCTCTCAGGAGTCCACCTCATTTCGGAGGGCGCATCGTTCGTTTACGACGGGCACTGGCTGGTTAAGCTCGCGCCCCTCTACGGATACGGTGAGGTCTTATCGGTCCCGGGCAAGCGGTTGGCCGACTTGCATCCCAACTACTCCGATTTGTGCGAGATCGCCCAGACGGCCGACGGCCGGATGTTGGTTTGGGGCAACGGGGCAAAAGCCGCCCGCGAGTTCCCCTGTACAGGCAAGCCGTGGCCGGAACGGCCGCATCCGATCGGCGACAATCACTTCCTCGTCTCCGAGGACGGAGCCATCATTCATTTCGACGCCGGAGCCGGCAAGGAAATCGCCCGCTACACGCTCCCCGGCGAGGACAGCCTGACCGGCGAGCTGCCGCGATTCCGCCTCCATCACGGCGATGTCCTCCTCCTCATCGACCGAAATCACGGTGTCGAAGTGGACCGGCTCATCGTGAGCAAACTGAAGCGGGCCTGGACGCGCGAGCCCATCTTCGTCGGCCGCGAGCTCGATGACGTCGCGTTTGCCGGCGACCGATTCTTCACAGCCTCCGACGGTATACTCGCCGCCCACGGCTGGAAGGACGGTGACCCGCTCTGGGACATTCCCCTAACGGAAACCGCAAACACACGCTGGAAGCTGGCGGTCGCCCCGGGCGGTCTGCTCGCGTACCCGGCCGAGGCCCTCCTGCTCGACCCGGATTTCGACGCGATCGGCGAGTTCCGGCGGGCGGGGTGGAATCGCGACGGACTCCTGCGGGCCGTGAGCAGGTCGTATGATGTTTGGACCATCCGCGAATTGCCGATCCTGGTGATTGATCCCTCAGATGGGCGGCTGATTCAGCGCCTCACCTTCCCGGCCGCCGGCCCGGCCGCGGGTGTCGCGGTCACCCCGAAGGGGGTGGTCGTTGTCACCGGGAAAGGGAGTTGGACGTTGACCCAGAAATGAAACGAGATGAGGATTCGGCTGCCGGAATGGCAGGCGACATTTGGGGACAACGGATTTGAAGGTTGCCAAATCACCCCCCCCACCCCTGGCAATCTTCAACTCCCAGCGCCTGCGTAGCGGTTGCAACGAATCAGACTGAATCTCATTGGTAGTTCGTTGTCCCCGGAGACCCCCCTCGCGTGAGCCCCCCCGAAATTCCCGATACCGCCGTGCTCGAGCCCGACGACCTGACCGCCGCCGATCGCCTCCGCGACGGGGCTCAGCGCATCCTGGGCGAGTGTTCCAAGGTCATCGTCGGCCAGAAGGACGTCCTCGAACAGCTCCTGATCGCCCTCTTCGCCCAGGGACATTGCCTCCTGGTTGGCGTGCCGGGCCTGGCCAAGACGCTCATGATCCGGACGCTGGCCGACGCGATGGACCTATCCTTCAGCCGCGTGCAGTTCACCCCGGACCTCATGCCGTCGGACATCACCGGGACGGACATCCTGCAAGACGACCCGGTGACCGGGCACCGGGCGTTCCAGTTCCTTCGCGGGCCGCTTTTCGCCCACGTCGTCCTCGCCGACGAGATCAACCGCACCCCGCCGAAGACACAGGCGGCCCTACTCGAAGCCATGCAGGAGAAGCAGGTGACGGTCGGCGGGACCAAGCATCGGTTGCCGAACCCGTTCTTCGTCCTGGCCACGCAGAACCCGATCGAGCAGGAGGGGACCTACCCGCTGCCGGAAGCGCAGCAGGACCGGTTCATGTTCAACATCAAGGTGGACTACCCGGGCGAGGAGGAGGAATACCGGATCGTCGAGACGACGACGCGACGCAACCGGACCACGATCGAACGGGTGGTGAACGCCGACGAGCTGCTGGCGATGCAGTCAGTCGTACTTTCGGTGCCAGTCGCCGAACACGTGATCCGCTACGCGATGCGGCTGACCCGGAAGACGCGCCCGGACGCGGACGACGCCCCGGATTTCGTTCGCAGTTATGTCACCTGGGGCGCCGGCCCGCGGGCGAGTCAATTCCTGGTGCTGGCTGGCAAGGCCCGGGCCCTCCTGTACGGCCGCCCGTACGTCGCCACCGAGGACGTCCGCTTGGTCGCGGCCCCGGTGTTGCGGCACCGGCTGATCACCAACTTCAACGCCGAGGCCGACGGGGTCAAGCCGGACGACATCGTCCGGCGGCTGATCGAGGCGACGCCGGTCGAGAGGTAAGGTGGGCGACGAGCCAGTCAGTCGATCCGAATCCACCGCCCCTCAGGAGTCCGCTCGTACCACTCGGCGTACGTGCTCTGCACGTGGGTTCCGTTCATCGTGTAGAAGACGCGATTGACCCCCTGCTTGGTGAAGAACCGCTTGTTGACACTCTGCGGCTTGTACCACTCGCGGATGGTCCCGTTCAGCGGGAGGATGGCGTTCCTCTGGACCCCGTTCCGCACGACCACCGTGCCGTTGTAGAACGTCCCGATCCGGATCCCGTTGGAGTCATTGGTCGGGTTGTACTCCGTGCCGGACATGTGGTCGGCCGGGAGGCCGTTCATGTCCTTGTAATACGACTCGATGACTGCGGACTGGTTCTTGGCCGCGCTCGCGTCGGTAATGGCCTGGGCCAATGTGTTGGCGGTCAGGGTCTTGTAGAAGGAATAGTCTTTCAGGTCGAGGAACTGGTTATACGTCACTTGCCCGGCGATCAACTTCAGATAATTGATCGCCGCCTTCTCCGAGTCGAACATCTTTTCCAAGTAAGTCCAGATGGCAGCAATTCCAGTCGTATTCTGCGCGCTGCCGGCGACCTTGGCCACCCTTTCCCTGTTGTCGTACTCCACCCTGACAATGGGTCTGATTGTGCACGGCACGTCGAGTCTCCTGCGTAGAGAGGTTGGTCGATTACCTCCCTATGCGAATCAGACTCGCCCGCGGACACGGATTCACGGCCCGTAAACAAACTCGTTCGCGTTGCAGAGGGCCAGGCAAAAGTCCGCCAGCGCTACCGCGTGCGGCACGTCCGCCCCGGCCGGCAGCCCTTCGGGCACGCCCGCGGGCAGCCGCGCCCGCAAACGGTCCGCGGCCGACTCGGCCTGGTCCCGCAGAAAATCCTTCGCCACTTTCATCTCGGCTGCCGACGGCGGGCGACCGAATGCCCGGGCGTACGCTCGCGCCACTTGCCTCTCGACGTCCTGGCCGCTTTCCCGAATAACGGTCGCGGCCATCGCACGGCTCTGGTCGTGGGTGAACGGGCCATTCATCAGGATCAGCGCCTGCGGTGCGAACATCGAGACCGCACGGTCGGCGCAGGGCGTCAGCCGGTCCGGCTGGTCGAATGCCTCCAGCATCGGCAGTCGCACGTTCCGCTTGGCCAGGAGGTATAAGCTCCGCCGCGTGTGCTGACTCGGGTCGGGTGTCACGTGCCAGAGCCCGTCCGGCTCGCCCTCGGTAAAGATCAGGTCGTACACCTCCGGCTCCAACGGCACCCGGACGCTCGGGCCGCCGACCTGACGGTTCAGCGTCCCCGCGGCCGCGAGTGTCGCGTCGCGCAAGGCCTCCCCGTCGAGGCGCCGGCGGCTTATCCGCCAGAGCAGGCGGTTGTCCGGGTCCGATTTCATTGCTTGTGCGCTCGGCGTCACCTTGCTGGCCTGCCGGTACGTATTGGAAAGCACGATCATCCGGTGGATCGGCTTCAGGTGCCAGCCGTTGGCCACCAGCTCCGTGGCGAGGTAGTCGAGGAGCTCGGGGTGCGTCGGCTTCTCGCCGCGGCGGCCGAAATCGTTCGGCGTGCCGACGATGCCGCGGCCGAAGTGGTGTTGCCAGACGCGGTTCACGAATACGCGGGTCGTGAGCGGGTGGTCCGGTCGGGTGATCCAGTTCGCCAGGTCCACCCGACTGAGTCGGGCGGGAATTCGCCCGTCCGCGGCGGCTACGACCGACCAGGGCGTACCGGAGAATGCCAAAAGAGCGCGGGTCGGTTCCCGAACCGCGGATCGCTGAGCCCCGGCACCGGAAATCACCCGCGGATACTCCGGCTCGACTGTCCCGGCTTTGCGCTTCACCTCGCCGCGCTTCAGGATGTAGGTGGGCGGGGGCCTGTCATCGTTGCGGATCGCCCACGCGGTCGGGGCCCCGGCCGGGCGAGTCGCCTCCAGGGCGTGGATCCGCTCGCGCAGAGACTGTCGCCGCGCCCGTTCGTCGGGGGTCAGGACCGCGTAGATCTCATCCCAGGTGACCTTAATGAGTGTCGCGGCTTCCTCGGCCAGCTTCTTCTGCTCGGGGGTGCGCTTCTTCGCGTCCGTGTCCAGGGCCTGCACGTACATCGGCTCCAGCTTCGCTTTCTTGGCCGCTTGCAGCCGGTCGATGTGCGGCTTGTCAATCGCGGCAACTTCGGCCTTCATCGGTTTGAGCTGTTCCTCCAGCGCCTTGACCTGCTTCTGGAACGCCGCCTCCTCCTCGGACGTGCCGATTCCGACCTCCTTGAACCTGGCTGCGGCGAAGAACGCCTCGAGCCGGTAGTAGTCGGCCTGTGAGACGGGGTCGAACTTGTGGTCGTGGCAGCGGGCGCAATTCATCGTCAATCCGAGGACCGCGGCCCCGACGCCTTGGACGTACTCGGTGAGCACTTCCTGGCGAGTTACCTCCTGGTCGAGGTTGCCGCTGGTCATGTGCACCGGCCCGCACCGGTGCATGCCCGAGGCCACCCACAAATCGGCCGCCGCCCGCGCGTCCTTGCCCGCGGCCAGCTCGTCGCCAGCCAGCTGCTCGGTCAGGAACTGGTTGTATGGCTTGTCCGCGTTGAACGACCGGGCCACGTAGTCCCGGTAGCGCCACGCGTGCGGGCGGTCGGAGTCCGCCTCATATCCGTTCGATTCGGCGTACCGAATGCAATCAAGCCAGTGTTGGGCCCATCGTTCGCCGTAGTGGGGTGAGGTCAGAAGGCGGTCAACGATTTTCTCGTAAGCGTCGGGAGAAGAATCCGCAAGGAACGCGTCCAGTTCTTCAGGCGTCGGCGGCAGTCCGACGAGATCAAAGTACACTCGCCGCAACAGCGTGCGCCGGTCGGCCGGGGGCGCCGGCGAGAGTCCGGCCGCTTCCAGTTTCGACAGGATGAATCGGTCAACCGGGGTCTGAATCCACGACTCTTGCTTGACCGTTGGAGCCGACGGGCGCGTTGGTAGTTGAAAGGCCCAGTGGGCGCGGTCGGCCGGCTGGATCGGCTTTTCGGTAACAAGCTCTGGCGTTTCTGAGTGGACAGGTGTATAGAAAGCCAGGACGGCCGGGATCAGGAAAAGCCAGCAGCGCATGAGAATCCCAGCCTCGGTGGTCTGATCGGTGCAAGGCCGTTTGGGGGGGCGGGTAGAATAATGGTAAGCCATTGCGCCGGTGGGTCGCAAGGGTCGGGCGGGCGGCTTGCCTCCGAACCCACCACCGGGCGGCCCGTGTCCAAACGGAAACCTCTCCGCAATAGCGTTCATGCGCCGGCCTGATAAGGCTTACCGGCGATAGCGAAAGTCAGTGCTATAGTTGGGGTACCCGCCGGAGCGCAGGTCAGACGGGAGGACGGAGACCGTCTGCGCCACCGGACTTGTTAAGGCTTCGCCCCCGTCCACGACGGATGGCCCTGGCAGGACGGACACGATGAAGCACTCGCCGCCGACGAACGCCTACCGGCACGTGACCGACCGAAGTCGCCCGAGGGACGAGGACGTGGAGGGCATCGACGCCGAACTGAACCCGGCCGAGATCGAGGAGCTGGAGAGCGCTCGCGGGGCCGACGACACCCTCGGGCTGTACCTGCGGCAGATGGGGTCGATCCCCATGCTGAAGCGGCCGGCCGAGATCGAGGTCGCCACCAGGCTCGAACGCGTCCGCGACCGGTTCCGGTTCGCCGCCCTCCGCAGCACCTTCGTTCTCAATCGGGCCTATGGGACCTTCGCCGCCGTACAGGCCGGGCAGCTGGCGTTCGACCCGCAGGTGGACGTCATCACCACGGCCAACCTGCGCCGCGACCAGATCCTCCGCCGACTCCCCCTACACCTGCCCACGCTGGAAAAGGTCCTCCGCGAGGAGCGCGAGCAATTCCCTCTCGGGCTGACGCTCACCGGCAAGCACGACCTGGACCGGTGGCGGCGGACCCGCTGGCGGCGGATCAAGAAGGCCGCCAAGCTCATGGCCGAGCTGTCGCCGCGGACGGAGAACCTGGAGCGGTGGGTGGACGACCTGGCCATGAAGGCCCACGACCTGAACAAGCTCTCCGACTCGCTGCACCTGGGCAAGCCCCGCGACCTGCGCGAGCGGGCCACCCGCAACGACGCCTTCCGGTCGGCCATCGAGTCGGCCTGGGCGGAGCCGGAGGAGCTGAACGTCCTGCTCGACTGCATCCGCCGGCGCCGCGAGGCGTACCACCGGGTGCGGAGCGAGCTGGCCGAGGCCAACCTGCGGCTGGTGGTGTCCATCGCCAAGAAGTATCGCAATCGTGGGCTGCCGTTCGCCGACCTGATCCAGGAAGGCAACCGCGGCCTGCTGCGGGCGGTGGACAAGTACGAATACAAGATGAACTACAAGTTCGGGACGTACGCCACCTGGTGGATTCGGCAGAGCATCCAGCGGGCCCTGGCCGACCTGGCCCGGACTGTTCGCGTGCCGTGCCACCAGATCGCGGTCCTCGGCCAGACCGAGCGGGCCCGGGCGGAATTGGCAGCCAACCTCGGCCGCGAGCCGACGATCGAGGAGCTGGCCGGCCGGGTAGGTCTGCCGGTGGATGAAGTTCGCTCACTCCGGGCGGTGGGCAAGCACCCGGTGAGCCTGCACGAGCCGGTCGGCGGGGACGGGGAGCGGGCTCTGGAGGATTTCCTCCGCGACCGGGGCTCGACCACTCCGGGCGAGCACGTGGACCAGCACTTACTCCGCGAGCGCATCGGCGAGGTGTTGCGGTCGTTGGCCCAGCGCGAGCGCGAGGTGATCGAATTGCGCTACGGCCTGCGGGATGGGCAGCCGCGGACGCTGGACGAGGTGGCCCGGCTGTTCGGGATCACCCGCGAGCGGATCCGGCAGATCGAGGCCCGGGGGATTCTGAAATTGCGCCAGCCGATGCGGAGCGCCCGGCTGGAGCAGTTCGCCGAGGCTGAGTAACGCAGGCAATCGTCAGTGAACGAGCCCGAAGCGCCGGCGAGGGACACCTTCCCTCGCCGGCGCCTCGGGCTCCTCGCTTTCTTGGAACGGGCGATCAGCCGACAAACCCGGTCAGGAAGAAGATCTGCCCGCTTTCGTCGTCGTCAATCCCGTCGGGGATTAGATTGCCGACGCTGTCGTGAGTGTCGGCGGCAATCGCCGGGCCGGAGATGAGGCCCAGAAAGAACACGTCATTTGCCGCCCCGCCGTGGAGCTGATCGTTCGCCCCATCGCCACCAACGAGTGTGTCGATCCCGTCGCCGCCGAAGAGTGAGTCGTTGCCGGCACCGCCGTCGAGGACGTTGCCCGCGCCATTCCCGGTCAGGCTGTCGTCGCCGGCGCCGCCGGTTGCATCTTCAAAGTTGGCCGCCTGCCCTGCCGCGGCCGTTTGCACCGTCCGATTGGCGTGGGTGGCCAGCGACGTGTCGCTGCCCAGGTTCACCGTGACCGGGTCGCCGGCGGTCAGGGCGGAGAAGTCGAGCCGGTCTCGGCCCTCGCCGGCCAACTCGACAACGGTGTCCGTCTCGGCCGCCACGGCCGCGGCGAACGAGTACACGTCGTCCCCGGCCCCACCGGCCAGAGTGTCGTCTCCGGCCCCGCCCGTCAGGGTGTCGTCCCCGGCTCCGCCGCGGAGGGTATCATTGTCGTCGCCGCCCAGCAGGACGTCGTTGTTTCCCCCACCGATCAGGGTGTCGTTCCCGGCCGCGCCGACCAGGGTAACCGGGCCGTTGAAAGCGCTGGCATTCAGCCGGTTGGCCCCGCCCCCGCCGGTCAGGATCGCCCGTTCGATGTGGGACAGGGTGTTATTGCCCAGTGCCGTCCCGCCGGACAGTGACGCGTTCGACAGCGTCGTGTCCACGTCGGCCGTTTCCACCAGCACGTCCGCCGTGCCCGGTCCGCCGTCGATGTCATCGTTCCCGGCCCCGCCGGTCAACGTGTCATTGCCGGTCTCGCCGTCGAGGAAGTCGCGGCCGTTCGACCCGGTCAGGTAGTCGTCGTCGGCGCCCCCGGACAGGTGGTCGATGCTGGGCGCCGGGTCGTTTTCCCCGACGCCCGGGACAGTCCCGCTGGTCCCCCACAGCAGGTCGTTGCCGGTCCCGCCGTCGAGCACATCGTTCCCGGTCCCGCCGTACAGGTAGTCGTCGTCGGCCTGGCCGAACAGGTTGTCCTTCCCGGCCCCGCCGGACAGCGTGTCGTTCCCGGTCCCACCGCTCAGGTCGTCGTTGTCGGCGCCGCCGTCCAGGCTGTCCGCCCCGGCGCCGCCGTCCAGGTTGTCATCCCCGCCGAGCCCGACCAGGACGTTGGCCCCGTCGTTCCCGGTCAGCGTGTCGTCCCCGGCTCCGCCGGTCGCGTCTTCCAGGTTGTCCTGACCTCCGTTGTTGGTCACCACGCGCCGGTGCGTGTGCTGCGCCATGGTGGCGTTCGACAGGTCAACGCTGACTGGGTCGTTACCGGGTAGGGCCGAGAAGTCCAACCGGTCGCGTCCCTCGTTGGCCAGCTCGATGACCGTGTCCGTCTCGTTTGTTGCAACCCCGCCGGCGAACAAGTAGACATCGTCCCCGGTCCCCCCGGCCAGCGTGTCATTGCCGATCCCACCCGTCAACGAGTCGGCGCCGTCGCCGCCGAGCAGGGAATCCACGTCGGCGCCGCCGTCGAGGAAGTCGCCGTCCGCGCCGCCACTCAGGGTGTCGTTGCCGATGCCGCCCAGGAGGCTGTCGGCGCCGGTTCCGCCCTCCAGACTGTCCGGACCGGCCAGGCCCCATACCGTGTCGTTCCCGATGCCACCGTCGGCGACGTCCGGGACGTTGGACCCGGTGATCTGGTCGGCCCCGTCATCTCCGAAGAGCTGGTCCTGAGCCCCCGCGGTCGGGTCGTTCACGCCGGTCCCGGCCGCGGCGCCACGGGTGCCCCAAAGGAAGTCGTCGCCGGCACCGCCTCGAACCGTATCCGACCCGAGCCCGCCGGACACCGAGTCGTTATCGTCGCCGCCGTCCACGCGATCGTCCCCGTCCTGGCCGTCCAGGACGTCGGCCCCAGCATCGCCGGTCAGCAAATCGTTCCCGTCCCCGCCGGTCAGCGTGTCATTCCCGGCGCCCCCCGAGAGCGAGTCGTTCCCGTCCCCGCCATCCAGGAAGTTCCCGTTGCCGTTCCCAGTCAAGTTGTCGTCGCCGGCTCCGCCGGTGGCATCCTCAAAGAACAACTCCTGCCCGGGCGCGGTCTGCACCGTTACGTTCGAGTATGTGGCCAGGGCGGCGGGGGTCGTCAGGTTCACGGTGACCGGGTTGGCGGATCCCAGCGCGGCAAAGGCGAGTCGGTCCCGGCCCTCGCTTGCCAGTTCGGTGACGGTGTCCGTCTCGGGAGCGGCCGCGGCCCCGAATACGTAGACGTCGTCCCCGGCCCCACCGGCGAGTGAGTCGTTCCCGACCCCGCCGGCCAGGGTATCATTCCCAGCCCCACCGATGAGGGAATTGTCCGCCCCGTTCCCGGTCAGATTGTCGTCGCCGGCCCCGCCGGTGGCGTCCTCGAAGAACTGCGCCTGACCGGCCGGCGTGCGGACCGTCCGGGTACCCTGTTGGGCGATGCCGTTGTCATTCGCCAGGTTCACCGTGACCGGGCTAGTCGTCGGCAACGTCGAGAAGTCGAGCCGGTCCCGGCCCTCGCCGGTCTGCTCGGTGACCGTGTCCGTCTCCGGACCCGTCGCGGCGGCGAATAGGTATACATCATCCCCGGTCCCACCGGCCATCGTGTCGCTTCCGACCCCGCCGGTCAGCGAGTCGTTCCCGGCCCCGCCGTTCAGCACGTTGGCCCCCGCGTTGCCGGTCAGTTGATCATTGCCGGCCCCACCGGTCGCGTCCTCGACGTTGGCCTCCTGACCGGGCGCCGTCACCACGGTCTGGTTGGTGTGCGTTGCGAGCCCCGCGGCATTCGTCAGGTCCACGACCACCGGGTCGTTCGCGGCGAGCGCGGAGAAGTCGAGCCGGTCTCGTCCCTCGCCGGCCAGCTCGTTGATGGTGTCCGTCTCCACCGACGTGGCGGCCGAGAATTGGTAGACGTCGTTCCCGGTCCCGCCGGCCATCGTGTCGTTCCCGGCCCCGCCGCTAAGCGAGTCGTTGCCGGCTCCGCCGATGAGAACGTTGTCGGCGCTGTTCCCGGTGAGCATGTCGTCCCCGGCCCCGCCCGTCACGTCCTCGAAGAACAATGCCCCACCGAGGAGCATCTGCACCTGGCGGTTGGTGTGGACGGCCAAGGTGTTCAGGTTCGGGTTCAGGCTCACGTTGACCGGGTCGGAAGCCGGCAGTTCCGAGAAGTCAAGCCGGTCCCGGCCCTCATTTGGCTGCTCAATGAGGAAATCGACTTCCGGCGCGGCGGCGGTGCCGAAGAAGTAAGCGTCGTCCCCGAGACCGCCGAGCTGGAAATCGTTGCCCGCCCCACCGGTGAGGGCGTCGTTGCCGGCGTCGCCGAAGAGCACGTCGTTCTCGGTGCCCCCATCGAGGACGTCGTTGTCGTCACCGCCACGAAGGACGTCGTTCCCGGCCCCGCCGGCCATCGTGTCGTTGCCAATGCCGCCGAGAAGTGAGTCGTCCCCTGCCAGCCCCCAGACGACGTCGTTCCCGGCCCCGCCATCGGCGATATCGACCGAGTTGGACCCGGTCAGTACGTCGGTTCCGTCCTCTCCGAGCAGGTTGTCCGTCGCGGGGTTCGGGTCGTCGTCTCCGGTGCCGGGGGCATTGCCGAAAGTACCCCAGATCAAGTCGTTGCCGTCCCCGCCGCGGACGCTGTCCGACCCGAAGCCGCCAGACAACTTGTCGTCGCCGCCCAGGCCCCAAATCGCGTCGTTCCCCTCCCCGCCATCAATCACATCGACCAGGTTGGAACCGGTGATGAAGTCGGAGCCGTCGCCGCCGGACAGCTCGTCCTGTCCCCCGAGGCCTGGATCGTCGTCACCGACTCCGGCCGCGGACCCCTGGGTGCCCCAGATGAAATCGTCCCCGGTCCCGCCGCTCACCGTGTCGGACCCGATGCCGCCAGACAGGGTGTCGCCATCGGCCCCGCCGTCGATGACGTCGTCCCCCGCCTCGCCGGCCAGGACGTCGGCCCCGGCCGATCCGATTAGTGAATCATTTCCCAGCCCGCCGGCCACGGTGTCATTCCCGGCGCCGCCGTCGAGCAGGTTGGCCGCGTCGTTCCCGGTGAGAGAGTCGCTGTCGGCCCCGCCGGTCGCGTCCTCGAAGAACTGCGACTGCCCCGCCCCTGTCTGGACCGTGCGGTTGGCGTGCCGGGCCAGTGCCGTGTCGCTGCGCAAATCGACGACCACCGGAACCCCCGCCGGGAGGGCCGAGAAGTCGAGCCGGTCCCGCCCGCCACCGCTCAATTCGGTCACGGTGTCCGTTTCGACAGTCGGCGTGGCGCCGAAGAGATAGACGTCGTCCCCGGTTCCCCCCGACAGGAAGTCGCTCCCGACCCCGCCGGTGAGCGAGTCGTTGCCGGCCCCGCCGACGAGGGCATTATCCGCGTTGTTACCGGTCAGCCGGTCGTCGCTGGCCCCGCCGGTCGCGTCTTCGATGGCCTGGGCCGCGCCGCCGGCCACCACGGTGCGGCGAGCGTGGGTCGCCAGGGTCGCCACGCCCCCGAGGTCCACCGCGACCGGGTCATTCGCGGCTAGCGCGCCGAAGTCGAGTCGGTCGCGCCCCTCGTTGGCCCCTTCGGAAACCGTATCCGTCTCGACGGCGGCTGCGGCGGCGAAGAAGTACGCGTCGTCCCCGATGCCGCCGGACATCGTGTCACTGCCCGGTCCGCCGGTCAGCGAGTCGTTCCCGTCGCCGCCGGACAGGACGTCGTCGTTCGCGCCGCCCATCAGCTGGTCGCTCCCGGCCAAACCGGTCAAGCTGACCGGGCCGGTGAACCGCGACGCGTCCAGCCGGTTGGCCGAGGGCCCGCCCGTGATGCGGGCCTGCTCGATCCCGTCGAGCGTATCCGACCCCAGGGCCGCCCCGCCGTCGAGCGAGCGGTCGGCGAGCGTGACGTCCGTGTCGGCAGACTCCACGAGGAGGTCCGTGTCGGCCCCGCCGTCAAGGACATCGTCACCGCCTCGTCCGGTCAGGATGTCATTTCCAGCGCCGCCGCGCAGCGTATCGGGCGCGTTTGACCCGCCGAGGGTGTCACTGCCGTCGCCCCCGTCCACAGACGTCGGCAGGCTGTTGGCGGTGGACACAAACGAGTCGGCCCCCCCGCCGAGGGTCGCGGTGAACTGGTCAACGAGCGCCGGATCGTAGAACCGGATCGAGTGTAACGGGGTTGCCGCGGCCGCGGCCCCGACTCTCCTACTCGTCACTTCCACTTTGTACAGCACGTCCTTTATGGACGAGACCGTCACGGTTTCCGACCCGTCCGTCCCGGTCAGGACGACCTCCTTGTCGCCCTTGTTCAGCACGAGCGAGTCGGCCGGGTACTCTCGGGAGTCAAAGGGCTGGTTATCAAACCCGGCGATCCTCTCGTCATGGGCGAACACGTCGATGGCACCGTCGTCCGGCGCGGCGTCGTCGCCGCCCTGGGCGTAGTCCCGACCCGCGCCGCCGTCGAGGACGTCCGCCCCGTTGCCGCCGAAGAGGGAGTCATTTCCGTCCCCACCGAGGAGCACGTCCTGGCCCGGAGAATCCGGCCTGGCCATTTTCCGCTGCTCGTATCCGAACAGCGAGTCGCCGCCCTCCCGGCCGTCCAGGTAGTCGTCTCCCTGACCGCCCTGAAGGGTGTCCTTGCCGAGGCCGCCGAACAGGATGTCGTCCCCCTCCGCCCCGCGCGCCCAGACTCCGAACGGCCCGTTGTGCAGGATGACGTCGTCCCCGGTCCCGCCGACGATCGAGCTGCGCGGCCCCGAGGTGTTGGTGATGACGTCGTTGCCCGCCCCACCGTCAATCACCGCTCGCTTTGACAGCGTCGGCGACCAGGTGTCGTTCGTCACCTTGTCGTCGCCGAGCCCGGCCTTGATGGTCGTGGGAAGCAGGACCGAGTTGTTGATGTCATCGTTGCCCCCGAGGGCGTCGATGTGCACGCTCCGGACAACAGTTTGGGCGAACTTGGCATTCTGCGTGTCGTTCGCGTTGTCGAGGTTTTTGTAATCGACGATCACCAGGCCGCTCTGGAGTTTGACGGTGATTTGCTCGCTCGCGCTCGAGCCGACGACCCGGAGCTCGCCGAGCCGCGTGAGGTTGATGGCGGCGGACGGGACAGCCCGCTCCTCGAGGTTGTCGAGCCGGAGTCGCGGCGCCTTTCGCGGGCGGGCGGCCGGGACCTTTACCTTGCGGAACGGATCGTGCGAGGCGCGTGGGCTCATGGTGTACCTCAAGGTGCGTCGCGAAGGATACCGGGGTCGGCCGCTACTAAGTAAGCGAGCGCGGGCTCGTCGGTGGGTCAGGTTGCGTCCGTGCGGGAGTCGGCGTGGGCGCGCAGGGCGAACCCGCTCGACGGCCGGGGGCCGGCGGGAGGGTCATCGGGATGAGCGGTGTACTTGCCGCGTCCACGCACAAGACCGGGTAGCTGTCCGTCCGTGGAACGGCTTGAGACCGAACCTGCGAGTTCAAGGCCCGCACTATAGCAGACGATCCGGAAGCCTACAAGGAAAGCGAATGTTTTTCGATGAATCGGACACGGCAGGCGCGGAAATACTCATGCGGTGCGAAAAATCGGGCAAGTTGCACGTTCCGCGGGATCGAACGGCAGTTGTCGTACGATGGGCCCTTTTGAACCTCACCCCCTCCTTGGCGTCGAGGGTCCCCTGGAATCCGAAGCGGAAATCGCCCCGTACGCCGGTGAAGGCCCCCCACATTTTGGCCCGTCCGCAGGCGGAGGACAGGCCACCGCTCCCGCCGTCGGCCACCAGCTCCGCCTTGAACCCGAATGGGAAGTCCGGGTCACTGATGAGGACGATCTGGCCCGCGTACGTCACGTCCAGCGTGTCACCGTTGATGGCAGTCCAGATTGCCCGGCCCGTGAACGTGAAATCCACCGGGTTCAAGACGTGGTAACCCTCGGCGGCGAATCGGCCACCCTGCGAAGACTCGCCGCCGAATGAATCGAGGTCCACGCCACCGTCCGGCCGCGTCGTGCCGGTGCCGGACCCCTTCCAGTTCGGCGCGTCACCCCCGGCGCGGACGGCCGCTGTGAGCGCGACGGCCAGACCGGCCAAAATGCCGCGGCTGAGTACGTTCAGGAACTGAGTCATGAGGTCATCTCCTTCGGACCGTTCCACCCCCGGGGGGGTTTGGACGATGGGATCGAGTCCGCCGGTCGCGGCCGGGAAGAGGTTCCCGATGCAGCGACCGGACCGGTGTCAGGGTTGTCTTGTTAAGCGATACTGCCCGCGGGCCGGTCGCTTCGCTGATTTCCGGGGTCAACATCAGCCGGGACATCGAATCTGCCGCCGTGCCGCCGGCGGGACCGGTCGCGGGCGCGACGGCGAAACCGGGCCGGCATCCGCGGCCGGTGACGTTCACCCACCGGGGCTGCCGGCCGAGTTGCCGGCTTGCCCGCGGGGGGTTATTTACGCTGACTGTTGATGACGCCGAGTCGTCGGCGAACGCCTCGTCCTTCGAGTCGGTTACCCGGTCCGGGGAGAGGTGGGAGTAAAGGGGCCGAGGGCCTCCCGGCCCCTTTCACCCGCGTAATGTGCCGGGCGCAGCGCGCCCGGGCAGTCCCTGGCCCGATTCAGGTCACGGCGTCGGGTCGGTGAACGAGGTCAGAGACACCTTGGCGGAGTCGAACTGGCCGACCTGTGGGTCAAACAGGTCCATCCCCGGGCCGGCGTCGAACTTGTTCCCGGTTGCCTTGAACACCACGTTGCCGTTGTCACCGGCCCCAGCCATCCCCAGGGCCAGGGTGTCGTTGCCGTCACCGAGATTGGCAGTGAGCTTGCCGGTGAAGGTCACCGGGCCGGCGGTCCCGGCGGAAGTGGCGATGTCCAGGGCGTCGTTCCCGCTCCCGAGATCAATGGTCGTCACCCCCGTAAACGTGGACCCGGACTCGATGGCCAAGTGATCCGCACCGGTCCCGGTGGACACGGACGTCTTCCCGTTGACCGAAACGCGGTCGAGGACGATCTCGTCCGCCCCGGCCCCGGTCGCAATCGACAGGTTGCCGCCCACGCCGGGCGCCGTGGCCGGTCCGAAGATGTGGACGTGATCGGCTCCGCCCGCGAGGCTGATGGACAGGTTCTTGCCGACTTTGAACTGGTCCCCGATGTCGACGGAGTCCTCAGACGGGCCGCCGCGGATCGTGGCGTTCCCCTTCACCTCGCTCGGCCCGGTCGAGGAGAACGAGGCCTGCACGTGGTTGGCGCCCGAGATCAGCATGTTGCCACCGACCGTCATCTCCGTCCCGGCGGCGGCGATCGCCATCGCGTCGCCGGTTGTGGCCTGCACGGTCAGCCCGCGGGCGATGGTCACCGTCCCGGCGTTCGCGATCGAGGCGCCGGCCGCTCCCATCACGCTCGCGTTCCCAGTGACCTTCAGGACGTCGCCGGTGCCGATGTCCAAGTTGGCCGAATTGCCACGGACGGTCAGGTTCCCATTGACGGCCGAAGTCCCGTGAATATCGACCTCGCTGGTCGCGTGCGGGCCGGCGATGGCGTCCACGGGCCCGGTCGAGGCGCCGTTCATGTTCAGGAGTACGTCACCCCTGGCGGTCAGGGTAACAGCCCCGGTCTTGGTCGTCCCAGACAGGGCGACGCTCAAGGCGCCGTTGCCCGTTTTGGCCATGAGCGGGGCGAACTTGCCGGTCGCGTTCGCGATGTCCAGCTCGACGTTGTTCAAAGACAACGAGTCACTTCCGTCCCCCGCCGTCATCCTCAGCTGACCCAAGGAGTGGAACGAATTCAAGGACACGTTGCTGGAGCCGTGTCCGAGGTTGAACGACATGTGATTCACCGAATCACCCTGCTGGCTTACGGGGTTGCCGTTGATGAAGACTGAGTCGTCGCCGTCCCCGGCGGTGACCGTGAGCCGCCCGGCGAAGAGCCGCCCGGCCGGGTCGAGGTTCAATTCGTTGTTTCCGTTGCCGAGGTCGATGGCGACGGGCCCCGAAAACGCAAACCCTTCGGCGGCCGGGTCCGCAGTCACCAGGTCGTTGCCGCCCTTGAGGACGACGCGCAAGGATTGGACTTTTTCGAATTTCTTGGTGCCCAGCTTGTCGATGGTCGTGCCGTCCAGACCGGTGACGGTAACGGTGGTCAACCGCTCCGAGGTGTTGACGTTTCGGATCTGGACGCGGTTGTCCAGGTCGTCCCCCGTCAGGATCAAGAGGCCGCCGACCTGGGTGGCGGAGATGTTCCCGGACGGGTTGTCGCGGGCCTCCAGCCGATCGACGGCGAGTCGGGGGCGACGGCTCCGGGTGGGCGTGGAACGGCGGGACGAGCCGACCGACGCGGACTTTGACACGGCGTTCATCACAGGACTCCGAGAGGGGATGGCCCCGGCCCGTTCGGGCCGGAGGCGCACGGATAGCATCTGCGGTGAGAGACCCGCCGCAGTTACGGGTTCGAGTTGCAATCGATCACGAGTGGAACGACGTTCAAACGACCGACGGTTCCATGTCGCCGGAAGTCAGACGACCCTCGCCGCGAGATGACGAACTCACGCATCACAAGTCATGAGCGTGATAAACCGTCAACCCGGGCAAGCCCGCGACCCCGTTCTTCGATCGGTCCTCGACGGCGAAACGCAAGGCCAGAGAGGGTGTGCCGACGACCCGTCCAACCTCCACACCCACCATTTCCCGACCGCCGTGACATCCGAATTTGAGTTCGGTGTCGGCGGCGAGGACCCCGGGCCCTCGCCTGAAACCGTAGCCGTCGCCCGTCCAATTTGCGATTCCCTAGAACTAGGGATCAACCCTTAATACCATGTGGTGGTGGTCCGCCCCTTGGGTTCGCCCACTATCGCCCTGACCCGAGCCACTCATGTCCAAGTCCGCCCGCATCCCGGTATCGGATCTCCACGCCATTCTCGAAACCGTCGGTGAGTGCCGGGACCGGGGGGACGACCCCGCGGTCTGGCGGGAGCACTTTTTGGGAGCCGTGGCCAAACTGGTCGGAGCGGACGTGGTCATGGGCGGCGAGCTGGCCGGGCTACGTGCCGGTCGGCCGGCCGACATCGCCGCGATCCACTTCGGCTGGGAGTCCGAATCCCTGCGAGATCGGTGGGAACAGGCGTACCGGGATTTCGCGGCTGGGCGCCTGCCCGATCCGACCATTGGCAAGTGCTTTTCGCAGGTAGCCGGCGCGAGAGGTGAGGCCAGCATCGCCCAGTTACTGGGCGAACGCGCGTGGTGCCGAAGTATCTTCTACCAGTTCTATTCGGCCGTCGGAATGGATGCCAACCTGTACTCGTTCCATCCCGTGCCCGACACCGCGGACGAGTTCAGCGGCCTGATCCTGACTCGTACGGCGGGCCGGCGCGCGTTCAATGCACGCGAGACCCAAATCGTCCGCGAATTCCACGCCGCCATCGTTCCACTCGTCGGCCGCGCGCTCGCCCGGTTCAACGAGCCATGCCCGTCGAAGCTGGCCCCGCGCGCCCGCCAGGTGCTGAAATGCTTGTTAGAGGGTGACGGCGACAAGCAAGTTGCGGTCCGGCTGGCGTTGAGTCCCTACACCGTGAACCAGTACACGAAGGTCATCTACCGGCACTTCGGCGTGAGTAGCCGGGCCGAGCTGCTGGCCCGGTGGATCGCCCGCGGCTGGGGGGCGACCGCCCAATGGGCGAGTCGTTGCAATTCGCAGGATTCGGGACCGGGATCGGCTATCAATGTGTAAAACGGAAAGAAAAAAGGCCCCGAAGCGCTTCTCCCCAAAGTTGCCCCCTCAATCCGCTGCCAAATCCGACTCTATTCACGCGGCACCAGCCGCTTCTCCGGCTGCGGCAACGGGATGAGCGCGTCGTCGAAGAACGCGTTCGCCCGGCCCAGCCACGGGCTGAGAGTTTGCTCCAGCTCGTTCACGGCCGCGATTGCCAGCCGCCGCCATTCCTCCGGGCGGATGAACGGGTAATCGGCCGTCACCCCGGCCACCAGCGTCGCCCACGACTTGTCCTCAAATGTCTCTCGCATGATCCGCAGCTCCCGCTCGAGCTGGGCCAGGACCACCTGGAACCGCACCCACTTGTGGTGGACGAAGTTGAACCGGGCCCCGCGCAGCGTCTCGCCCGCCCGCTTGCCCAGGTCGATCACTTGCTGGATCACGTCCGGCGGCATGTCCAGGTTGAGCCCGCCCTGGTCCTCGCGCAACCGGACCGTGACCACCCGCTCCTTGAACCCGGGTAGCCGCGCCTGCTGGTGGTCGCGGTGGTTCTTGGCCGTGTAGAAGACGGCCCCGGCCAGCCCGGCGAGCGAGTCCACCGCGGCCCACTCGTCGGTCGGCTCCGCGTCGGCCCGCGGCAGGTACACCGGGTCCAGCTCCGGCCGCCCCTGGCCAGGCTCGACTTGCGCTTGCACCGGCCGGTTGCCCACCGGGCGGGCCAGCACGGTCCGGCTCAGGAACCACGGGTCGATGCCCGTTTTTGGGTCCGACGGTACCCCCGGCCGGGCCGGCACGCCGGCCAGGTTGATCCCGAACGTCGGCGCCGACGGCAGCCAGCGGTCGAACATGTGGACCGGGAAGTTGCTAACGATCCCGCCGTCGCTGAAGTAGTGCCGGTGCAGGTCCGCGTCGCGGACTGTGCGCGCCTCGCCGCGGGCCACGCGGTCGAAGTACGCCTGGGTCAGCGTGTACAGCGGGACCGCGGAGAACAACAGCGGAAAACTCAAGCTGACCCGCACCGCGACCACAACAGGCAGGTCGAGCTCGTGCGGCAACAAGTGGACGTCCTCGCCCGGCCCGATCGGGTACGCGGCCAACCCCGGCTCGCGCTCGACCCGATTCGCTGCACCCTTCGTCAGGGCGGCGACCACATCGGGCGGGAAGAACCGCTTCATCTCCTGGGCCTTGAAGAAGTACACCTCCCCCTCGGGCAGCGGGAACCGATACGGACGCTGGAGCGACAAGTTGCTCGTCATCAGTGCGAGCTCGACACCCTGCCCGCGCAGGTGCCCGAACGTGAGCGGGTCGGCCGGTGGCAGCCCAGCGAGCTCGTTCAGCTTCCGGTGCAGGAACTCGGTCAGCGCCTCGCCGCCGGTGGTCGCCAGTCCGGGACACATTCCCAGGTCGTGGGACTCGATCGCCCGCCGGAACCGCTCGGCCTGCTTGAGGAAGGTGATCGGGGTGACGATCATGCTGAACAGGAGCGGGGCGGACAGGACCAGCAAGATGCGCCAGGCCAGGTCGGAGCCGCGCAGGCTGGATGTGCCGAGCCAGCCGTCCACGGCGACGAGGATGGCGATCACCAGGACGAACGACGCCAGGAACAGAACGAGCGCCCGACCGAAGGCCAGCCGGAACAGGACGGGGGTCGCCGAACGGCCGCCCGCCGTCGCGTCGTGCAGCTCCATCAGGAAGTCGAAGAGCTTGCGAGTGTCGCGGGTTGGCTGGAACAGGCCGCGAAGGAGGCCGGGCCGGACAAGTTCGTCGCTGACGCTCTTCAGGCGCGTAAACCCGCCGTTGTCGCCCGCGAACTCGGCCGCGGCGGTAGCCGCGGCCACGATGGCGCCGGCCGACGCCCCGCCAATTTTCCGGAACCGGTACGACTGGGCCAGCTCCAGGACCGCGGCCGGGTAGACGACGCCGCTCGTGATCCCCCCCTTCATGACCAGGTCGCACGGTGGCTTTGACTTGCGCCCGCGATACACCGGCTCGGCGTGGGCGGGCATCTTCGCCGACGGCCGCGCGGGATCCGGACCGGCGTCGGTAGGGGTGGCCATGGGTTGGTTCTCGAAGAGACGGGCAGTCGCCCCCTCTCTGTATCCGAAGGTCCGCGCGGTGTCAGCGTCGGTTGGCTCCGACCCGATCGACGATTGATCATTCCGTAGCAGAAAAGCGCTCTTGCCCCGGGAGTGTCTCAAAATCTCCCAAAATGTCGGAGCCCAAGTGGACTTCGCCACGAGCCGCCAGCGCCAATTTCAAGGCGCGGTCCGAGCGGTCTGTATGACCTTTCGCCGGGCGTAGGCGGCGGCACCGATCCTGCAGATGTTTCTCTCACAATTCATTCCCATACCAGGGCCGGTGCCATGAACAGAACCACAGGAATGGCTACCGACGAGCAATCCATCCGGGTGGCAGCCGGGAATGTGAAGCTGGACGGCAACCTTGGCTTGCCGGCCAATGTGCTTGGGGTCGTGCTCTTCGCCCACGGGTCCGGGAGCGGTCGGCACAGTCCGCGAAACCGCTACGTGGCCGAACGGTTGCGGGAGGCGGGCCTGGCAACCCTGTTGGTCGACTTGCTCACCGAGGACGAAGAGGCGGTGGACATCCACACCGCCCATTTGCGGTTCGACATCGGTCTCTTGGCCCGCCGACTGGCCGGGGCCATCGACTGGCTGACCCGCGACCCGCGGACGGCAAACCTGGACGTCGGACTGTTCGGGGCCAGCACCGGGGCGGCCGCGGCGCTGGTCGCGGCCGTTGATCGCCCGGACCGCGTCCGCGCGGTCGTGTCGCGGGGCGGCCGGCCGGATCTGGCGGGCGACGCCCTTTCCGCGGTTCGGGCCCCGACCTTGCTCATCGTCGGTGGCGACGACGACGTGGTCATCACGCTCAATCAACGGGCCTTCGACCCGCTCGGGGCAACGATCAAGGAGCTGGTGATCATCCCCGGGGCCGGGCACCTGTTCGAGGAGCCGGGGAAGTTGGACGAGGTCGCCCGCCTGGCGGCTAATTGGTTCGCCCGATACTTGGCCTCGAACGAGGGGCCGGGGGAACACTGACATGGTCCGCCGCAGAGTGTCATTTGCCGACGCGCCGCCGGACGAAGACCTCCGGGAAGAGGTTCGGCGCCTGTCGTCGCCGCTAAGTGCCCCGGAAGACCTCGACCCGCTCATCGAGCGCGTCGGCGACGCCCGTGTCGTCCTCCTGGGCGAGGCTTCGCACGGCACCCGCGATTACTACACCTGGCGCACGGCGATCACGCGCCGATTGCTCGAAGAGAAGGGTTTCTCGTTCGTCGCCGTCGAGGGTGACTGGCCGGACTGTTACCGGGTGAACCGGTTTGTGAAGGACTACCCCGGCTCTGCTCGGCGGACCGATGAGGCCCTGGACACGTTCCGCCGGTGGCCGACGTGGATGTGGGCCAACGAGGAGGTCCGGGACCTGGTCGGCTGGCTCCGCGGGCACAACGACGGCCGCCCCGACGGCCGTAAGGTCGGCTTCTACGGGCTCGACGTCTATAGCCTGTGGGACTCTCTGCACGAGATCATGAATTACCTCTGGAAGAAAGACCGGGCCGCCTTCAACGCCGCCCGCCGGGCTCTCCGCTGCTTCGAGCCGTACGGGGAGGACGCGCAGGAGTATGCCCGGGCCACCATGTTCGCCCCGAACTCGTGCCAGGACGAAGTCGTCGAGTTGCTGCGACGCGTCCGAAGCCTGGCCGAGTCGGCCGACGGGGACGGGGGCGACGGCAAGTTCGTCACCGAGCAAAACGCCCTCGTCTTGAAGAACGCCGAGGCCTACTACCGGGCCATGGTGCGCTCGGACAATGAGTCGTGGAACATCCGCGACCGGCACATGGCCGAGACCCTCGACCGGCTGCTCGCCCACCACGGCCCAGGAGCGAAGGCGATCGTCTGGGAGCACAATACCCACGTTGGCGACGCCCGGTTCACCGACATGGCCGACGACGGATCGGTCAACGTCGGCCAATTGGCCCGGCAGCGGTACGGGGAGGACCAGACGGTCCTGGTCGGGTTCGGGTCGTACCGCGGACGCGTGATCGCCGGCCGGGCCTGGGGCGAGCCGTGGGAGGAGGTGCGCGTCCCGCCGGCGCGACCCGACAGTTGGGAGGATGTCTTGCACCGGGTCGAGCCGGCGGACAAGCTGTTGGTGTTCCCCCACCACCCGTCCAATAACCTGGCCGCCTGGCGCGGGCACCGGGCCATCGGGGTCGTTTACCGCCCCGAGTACGAACAGTACGGGAATTACGTGCCGACCGTGCTGCCGCATCGGTATGATGCGTTCCTGTTCATTGACCAGGCCCGGGCCGTCCGCCCGCTGTTCAGGCCGGTCGAAGAGGAACTACCCGAAGAAGCCCCGGAAACTTACCCGACCGGGGTGTAGTCCGACGCAAGAATGCGGGAGGTTGCCATGCTGTTCGAGGATCGTCACGACGCCGGGCGGCAACTGGCCGCCAAACTGGGGCGATACGCCGGGCGGCCGGACGGCATCATCCTGGCCTTGCCCCGGGGCGGTGTGCCGGTCGGGTACGAGGTGGCCCGCGCCCTGGGTGTGCCGCTCGACTTGTTCCTGGTGCGCAAGCTGGGCGTGCCGGGCCGGGAGGAGCTGGCGATGGGCGCGATCGCGTCCGGCGGGGTGCGGGTGCTGAACGAGGACGTGGTCCGCGAGCTGGGGATCCCGCAGCGGTGGGTGGACGAGGTGACGGCCGACGAGGCGGCCGAGCTGCGGCGCCGCGAGGCCGCGTACCGCGACGACCGGCCCGCCCCGGATGTTCGCGGCAAGACGGTCATCCTGGTGGATGACGGACTGGCCACCGGGGCCTCGATGCGAGCGGCCGTCGCCGCCCTGCGACAGTTGGGGCCGGCGCGGATCGTCGTGGCCGTCCCGGTCGCCGCCGCCCAGACGTGTAAGGAGTTTCGCTCGGAAGCCGACGAGGTCGTGTGTGCCGAGACCCCTGAGCCGTTCTACGCGGTCGGGACGTGGTACGAGGACTTCTCACAGACGACCGACGACGAGGTCCGCGACCTGCTCAGCCGGGCGCCAACGGCGGGGCCGGTCGTCGCGTGACCCGGTAATGAACGGAGGTGAATGATGTCTGGTACAACGGGTGCCTTTCTGACCGGCCTCGCCCTGGGTGTCGGGCTCATGTACTTCCTGGACCCGCAGGCCGGGCGGCGGCGCCGGGCCCTGGTCCGCGACAAGGCTTACAGTTGGGCGAACGACGCGGAGGAATACGCCGAAAGGACCGCCCGGCACTTGCGGAACAAGGCCCACGGAGCGATCCGCGAGGCCCAAACCGCGGTCGAGACAAAGGCCTGATATGGGCGGACACGGGAAACGGCCCTACACCAGGCCGTGATATTCAGGGCCGGCGATCGCCCGCAAGCCGTCGCGAACTTCGTCCACGGCCGTCGGCCGCACTGCCCGGGCTACTTCGCTGCCCTCGCGTAGGAACACGAGCGTCGGCCAGAGCTTCACGCGGAACGACCGGCCAAGCGGCTTGCCCGGACCGTCCAACACCTTGATGTGTTTCACGTGCGGGTAGTCTTTGAGGGCCGCGGCGATCGCCGGCTGGGCCGCCTGGCAGTGCCCGCACCAACCCGTGCCAAACTCCAGGACGGCCGGCCCGGCCCAGGTTTCCACTTCCGCCCGGGACGGCTCCGGCTTGTCGTAGTTGTGGTCCATGGTGGGCTGTCCCCGTTTTCGCCGATCGACCGGCTCGCAAGCCCCATGCCGGCGCGATGGCTACAAACCCTCTTGAGGAGCATCGTATGACAGGCTGTCTGGCGCCAACTCACCCGGTCCCGCCGCCGGTGCCGAAACCGCCGGACCCGGAGCCGCCGCCCGAGCCGCCGATTGGCGAACCGCCCCCGCCGCCCAAACCGGGCGGGCCGATTCCGTAACGACGAGCCGGAATCAACCGTGAGGGCTGGAGAAGGTACGGCGTTGGAGGCCACCCGGTCCGGTTGGGCTCGCGTTAGGATGTTCGCCCACCTTGAGGTCGGGCTCGTGCGGGGGCAGGGGGTGTGCCGGTGGGCTGGGCGCGGGAGCATCGTCCGGGGTGCGCCAGTTGGCGTTCGGGCGGCTAGGTGGTCTAATCAGTGGTTGGGCGGCCACAGGCCTCTTAGTTGGAGTCACCAATGAAGCAACGATCTGTGCGTCCGCTGGTTCGCGGGGTCGCGATTGCTAGCACCCTTCTGACGGCGCTCTTCTGGACGAATCCGAGCGCGGGAGATTCCCCCCAGGAAAGATCCCGGCCTTCCGCCAAGGCCCCGAAACTCAAGATCAGTCCGAACGGGCGCTATTTCGTCAATCAGGACGGCAAACCTTTCTTTTACCTCGGCGACACCTGTTGGTTGCTGTTTCAACGGCTCAACCGCGAGGAGGTGGATGAATACTTGAAGGACCGGGCCGCGAAGGGGTTTACCGTCATCCAGGCTTACGTCATCCGCGGGCTCGACAAGCGTCACCCGGATGGGAACAGCTCGCTAATCGGAGAAAGCCCGTTCATCGACCGCGACCCGACCAAGCCCAATGAAGCGTTTTTCAAGAACGTGGACCACGTGATCAACCGGGCCAACGAACTGGGCCTGGTGATGGGCCTTGTAACCGCCAAGTCGTGGCACGTCACGGACGGTCCGGAAAAAGTATTCGACGAGAAGAACGCCTACGCCTTTGGGAAATTCCTGGGCGAGCGCTACAAGAACAACGCCGTAATGTGGTTCCCGGGCGGCGACTCCGCCCCGGGAAAGTACGAAGCGGTCTGGGTGGCGATGGCGAAGGGACTCAAGGACGGCAGCGGCGGCAGCCAACTCGTTTGCTACCACGGCCAGGGGAGCACTTCGTCATCCATGTGGTTTCACAAGGCGGACTGGCTCGACTTCAACTCCATCCAATCCGGTCACCATTTCGGCTCGGACAGCTTCGCGTTCGTCAGAAAGGATTATGCGTTGACACCCGCGAAGCCGACCGTGGACATGGAGCCGGCGTACGAGAACCATCCCACCGGCGCCAGCAAGCCGCGCATCGACGCTCACAAGGTGCGTTCCCAGGCCTATTCGGCCATACTTGCCGGCGCGGCCGGGCACGGTTACGGCGCGTTGGACCTCTTCTGGCTGTACAAGGACGCCGACGGGCCGTTCCCGAAAAACGGCTTCCAGCACTGGCGCAAGGCGATGGCCTACGAGGGGTCAACCCAGGTCGGCTTCATGCGCCGGCTGTTCGAGCTGCGCCCCTGGTACAAGTTCGTGCCGGATCAATCCGTCCTCGCCTCGGACGAAGGCAAAGGTTCGAATCGAGTCGTGGCGGCGCGGGCCGAGGACGGCAGCTTCGTCATTGCGTATTTGCCCACGGGAAAGCCGGTCAGCCTGAAGATGGACAAGCTGTCCGGGAAGTCCGTCAAGGCGCGGTGGTACGACCAACGGGAGGGGACATGGCGGGAGATCGGCGAGTATCCAAACACCGGGACGCGCGAATTCGTCGCCCCTGCCCAGGAGGCGCAGAGCGATTGGGTCCTGGTCCTCGACGACGCGGCGAAGGGCTATCCGACCGAACATCCCAAGTGAGGTCGCGCCGAACCAGACACCTAAGTAGACGGCGGCCGCGATCCTGGTTTCTGGAAGGTCACGGTTGCTTGGCGCGGCCGCCGCTGCCGGCGTTTCCGTTCATATTGGTCGGGCTGCTTGGGTCGCAAATTTTAGCCGTGATCTCCAAGCTCATGGTCCGAATCGAGCGACTCGAACGCTCGCAGGGGAACGGGAGTCGCCAGCGGTCCGATGCGGTGGGCGCCGGGTCGTAGCGATCGTGCCCTGGTCGACGCGCGGACCGACCGCATCCTGGGCTTCACGATGTTCGGCGCGGAGGCCGGGGAAGTGGTGGCCGTTGTGCAGACGGCGATGCTGGCGGGCATGCCCTACACGGGCTTGCGCGAGGTAATTCTCACGCACCCGACGATGGCGGAAGGCCTGGGAGCGCTCTTTTCAGCAGTGCCGCCTGCCGACTGACGAACAGGCGACAGGGACATTCAAAATTCTCACGCCGACCCACGCGCTGCAGCAGA
Organism: Gemmataceae bacterium; assembly: GCA_035258765.1. GTDB lineage: Bacteria > Planctomycetota > Planctomycetia > Gemmatales > Gemmataceae > SIAJ01. The sequence continues at coordinate 4,721 of DATFWZ010000613.1, read as the reverse complement.
TGGCCGCCGCCCCGGCCCGCGGCTAGGCTTTCCGGGATGTACAGATCACCGAGTGGGCCGGGCAGGTGACGGTGGTAATTCGACTTGGCTGGGGCGGCACATCTCATCGGGTTGCACTGTGGCAGGAGGCAGACGACGATGACTCCCACCCGTCTTGAATCGGATAGTCTCGGATCGATCAAGGTGCCAGTCGACAAGCTCTGGGGGGCGCAGACGCAGCGGTCCCTGGAGCATTTCAGCATCGGCGACGACCTGATCCCGCGCGAGATGATCCCCGCCTACGCGATCATCAAGAAGGCGGCCGCGCTGGTCAACTACAATGTCGGCCGACTTGGCGACGCCCAGAAGAGCCTGATCGTCCGCGTCTGCGACGAGATCCTGTCGGGCCAGCACGACGACCAGTTCCCGCTCCACGTCTGGATGACCGGTAGCGGCACCCAGTTCAACATGAACGTCAACGAGGTGATCGCCAACCGCTGCTCGCAGATCGCCGGCCAGCCGCTCGGCAGCCATACGCCGGTCCACCCCAATGACCACGTGAATATGTCGCAGTCGTCCAACGACTCGTTCCCGACCGCGATGAACGTGGCGGCGGCCCTCGGCGTCAAGCAGCGGCTGACGCCGGCGGTGCAAGCCCTGCGCGATGCCCTCGACGCGAAGGCCCGGGGCTGGGCGGAGGTCATCAAGATTGGGCGCACCCACCTGCAGGACGCGACGCCGCTCACGCTTGGGCAGGAGTTCTCCGGCTACGTCGGCATGCTCGACGACAACCTCGAACGGCTGGAGCTGGCACTGCGCGGCGTGTACCGGGTGGCGCTGGGCGGTACGGCGGTCGGCACCGGCCTCAACTCCCAACCGGGGTTTGACAAGGGCGTTGCCGCCGAGATCGCCCAGCTCACCGGGTTACCGTTCGTCACGGCGCCGAACAAGTTCACGGTCCAGGGGGCGCACGACGACCTGGTGCAGTTGAGCGCGACTCTGAAGACGTTGGCTGTGTCGCTCTTCAAGATCGCCAACGACATTCGACTCCTGTCCTGCGGCCCGCGCGCCGGCTTCGCCGAGCTGAAGATCCCTGCGAACGAGCCGGGTTCGTCGATCATGCCGGGCAAGGTCAACCCGACGCAGTGCGAGGCGCTGGCGATGATCGCGATCCAGGTGATGGCCAACGACGTCGCGGCCGCGGTCGGCGGGGCCAGCGGTTACCTGGAGATGAACGTCTACAAGCCGCTCTTGATCTTCAACATTACCAGATCGGTCCGGATCATGACCGACGGCTGCACGAACTTCCGGCAGTTCCTCGTCGAGGGCACGGAGCCGAGCCTCCGCCAGATTGGCCATTTCGTGGAGCGCTCCCTGATGCTGGTCACCGCGCTCAGCCCGGTGATCGGCTACGACAAGGCTTCCAAGGTCGCGCATTACGCCCTGGACCACGACCTGACGCTCAAGGAGGCCGCCCTGCAGCTCGGCGCCGTCAGCGCGGCGGAATTCGATCGGATCGTTGATCCCCGGAAGATGGTCAAACCCTACGTCGCCGAGAACTGACCGGTCAATCACACGGAGTCCACTAACCCTGAGGAGAACGATCCCATGGCCAAGGCAGCCTCGGTTCGCGGCAAGCGCGGCACGGCCGCCGCCAGCGGCAAGCGCGGCATCGACCTCCTGCACGATCCTGTGCTCAACAAATCCACCGCCTACTCCGAGGCGGAGCGTCAGGGCCTCGGCCTGGTGGGCCTCGTCCCGGATGTCACCGACTCAGAGGACCTCCAGCTCCGCCGGGTCCTGCAGCAGCTCGGGCACAAGACCACTGACCTGGACCGTTACATCTACCTCGTCAACCTGCTGGACAACGACGAGACCCTCTTCTACCGGACGGTGATGTCGGACCCGGCACGTTTCCTGCCCATCGTCTACGACCCGACCATCGGCGAGGCCTGTCTGAAATTCGGCCACATCTACCGCCGGGCGCGCGGTATGTACCTGTCGATCACGCGCAAGGGGCAAGTCAAGGAGGTGCTGCGCAACTGGCCGGTCAAGGACGTGCGCGTCATCTGTGTGACCGACGGCGGCCGCATCCTCGGCCTGGGCGACCTGGGCGCCAACGGCATGGGCATCCCCATCGGCAAGCTCCAGCTCTACACGGCCTGCGCCGGCGTGCCGCCGCAAGGCCTGCTGCCGATGTACCTCGACGCCGGCACCAACAACCAGACCTACCTCAATGATCCGCTCTACCTCGGGCTGCGGCGGCCGCGCCCGACAACGGAGGAGCTGTACGCCTTCGTGGACGAGTTCGTGGAGGCGGTGCAGGAGGTGTTCCCGCAGTGCTGCATCCACTTCGAGGACTGGACGGGGAGCGACGCGGTCCACCTGCTGGCGCGCTACCGCGACGAGGTGTGCTGCTACAACGACGACATTCAGGGCACAGGCAGCGTCACGCTCGCCGGCCTCATCGCCGCCCTCAAGGTCACCGGCGGCAAAATCCGCGACCAGCGCATCCTCTTCCTCGGCGCCGGTTCCGCCGCCATCGGCCTCGCCGGCTTGATCGCCTCCGCCGCGGTGCAGGACGGACTGTCCCTCCCCGAGGCGCAGGCGCGGATCTCGATGTTCGACGTCAACGGCTTGCTCGAGCCGAGCCGCACGGACCTGTTCGATTTCCAGAAACCGTACGCGCATCCGCACGCGCCCAGCCGGGACTTCGTCGCTTGCATCGAGTCCATCAAGCCGACGGCCGTCATCGGCGTCAGCACGGTGGGCAACACCTTCACCCGACAGGTCATCGAAGCGATGTCCCGACTCAACAAGCGGCCCATTATCTTTGCCCTCTCGAACCCCACCGAGCACGCGGAGTGCACCCCCGAGGCGGCGTACCAGTGGTCCAAGGGCAAGGCGCTGTATGCGGCCGGGGTGCAGTTCCCGCCGGTGTCCTACGGCGGCCGGACGTTCCTGCCGGGGCAGGCCAACAACTTCTACATCTTCCCCGCGGTGGGCATGGCGATCCACGCGACGCAGGCGAAGCGCGTGACCGACGAGATGTTCATCGAGGCCGCGCACGCCCTGGCGGACCAGGTGACGCCGGCAGAGCTGGATCAGGGACTGCTCTTCCCACCGCAGTCGAACATCCTGGAGACCGAGATCAAGGTGGCCGCCCGGGTGGCCAAAGTGGTGTTTGACGGCAACCTGTCGTCCGTCGAGAGCCCGGCTGACTGCGAGGCGTTCATTCGCAGCCACGTTTACAGGCCGGAGTACCGGACGCTCGTATAAGCAGCGGAGGGCCAAGCATTGCCGAACCAGCCCCAGCACCTGACCGGGGCCGCATGGGGGACGCAGCTGATTTTCACGAGAGGGGGGCCGCGAAATGAGTCGCGTCCCGTTTCCCGCGCCTCTGATCACGGCGACAAGTAGGCTTTTCGAGATTCGCAGCTCGCTGAGCCGCTGCGGCGGTTGAGCTGGGTCGATGGAACCGACCGGGGCAGCCCCCGCCGCCCCGGTTCACATCACACGCAATCACGCAAACAGCTTGACTGGCTCGTACGTCCCACCCAGGACGTCGCCCTTCACGCCGAGCCACTCGCCGAGGATCGTCGCGTAGATGCGGCGGAAGTCGGTTGTCATCTTCGGCTCGCCCTTCTCCAGGTCGGTCAGGCTCGGCAGGGTGCCGGTCACGCCGCCCTTCACCTTCGGGCCGCACAGGAAGGTCACCCCCGCGGTCCCGTGGTCGGTCCCGGCCGAGCCGTTCTCCTTGATCGTCCGGCCGAACTCGCTGAAGGCCAGGAGCGTCACCCGGTCCGCGAGCTTGGCGTTCGTCAGGTCGGCGAAGAACGCATTCACCGCACCCGCGAACTCGAAGAGCAAGTTCGAGTGCGTGAACTGCTGCGTCGCGTGCGTGTCGTACCCGCCCTGGACGGTGTAGAAGACCCGCGTGCCGAGGTCGGCTTTCAAGAGCCGGGCAATCAACTTGAGCCGCTCGGCCAGGTTGTTGCCGGGGTAGCTGGCCCCGTCGGTCCCCTTGGACAGGGCGGCCATCTTCTCAGCGGCCGTTGTCCCGTCCACCGCGTGGCGACGGACGAACGCGAGCAGGTCCTGTTGCGCCTCCGGCCCAGTGGCGTTCTTGACCGTCCCGGCGTCGGCGAGGGTCAGGTCCTCGAACCGCGTCAGGGCGATGGCGGCGCTGCGGCGGCCGCGGAGGGTTCGCGGGACGTCGTTGGTGATCGTGTACGAGTCGCCGCCGGCCAGGTCGAGCGCCCGGCCAAGCCAGCCGTAGCCCTTGTACTCCTCCGGGTCGGTCCGGGCCGTCTGCCAGATGGCCATCGACTCGAAGTGCGACCGGTTCGGGTTCGGGTAACCGACGCCCGGGACGGCCAGGAGCTGCCCCGCCTTGACCAGCTTGTCGGCCTGGCGGAACGACGGGTGCAGCCCGAATTCGTCGGAAAGCTTCACCGTGTCCTTCGCGGCGATCTTGAGCCGGGGCCGCAGCTTCGGGTAGGTCTCGTCCTTGAGGGGGACGAGGGTGTTGAGCGCGTCGTTGCCGCCGTCGAGCTGGACCACGACGAGGACGCGGGCGTCCTTCTCCGGGCCAGCTGCCCGCGCGGTGCGGGTCACGAATACCGGCACCGTCGGCGCCAGCGCCAGGAGGGACGACGTCTTCAGAAAGGATCGACGATTGAGCATGTGATAGCCCTCGTATGGGACCTATAGGTCGTATGGGACGTATAGGTCCCATTAGG
>DATFWZ010000612.1:0-2755 GCA_035258765.1 Gemmataceae bacterium | reverse complement strand
CGGAAGCCTCCCGCCGGTCCGGGCGGGGGCGGGACGGCGCCGAGCGGGTTACCTCCGATGCGCGAACCGGCGTGGATGGTCAAGTACCAGGCCCGGGAGGCCCTCAAGAATGGCCGCCCGGAGGAGGCGCATCGTCTCCTCGACAACCTGGTCGCGTCCGGCGACCGCCGGGTGTGGGCCCTGCGCGGCGACGTGGTCCGGGGGTACGTCGAGCGCGCCGAGCGGGCCCTTCGCAACGACGACGTCGAGGCCGCGTGGAAGGACCTGATTCGCGTGTCCGGGCTAGCTGCCCCGGCCGATCCGGGCGTCAGCAAGCTCCGCGACGTCCTGATCCGCCTGGCCCTGGCCGAAATCCGCGCCATGCTCGAGGCGGGTAAGCCGATCCAGGCGCTCGAGGCGATCGGCCGGTTGCGCGAGCGGCCCGCAGACTCCCCGGCGCTCGCGCCCTTGGAGGAGGCCGCCCGCGAGTGGCAGGCGGCGATCGACCACGCCGACCGCGGCGAGTTCGAGCAGGCCCATCCGCGGCTGGAACGCGTCCGCACCCGGCTCGGCACGCGGACCATGGGCCTCGACCGTTACGAGGAGCAGCTCAACGTGCGCCAGGACAAGTTCCGCTCCGCGTGGCCGCAGCTGCAGGAGGCCGCGGCCGGGTCCGACTGGCGGGAGATGCTTCGCTGCGCCGACGAGGTGCTGGCCGCGGCCCCGCGACACCGCGAGGCCCAACAGGCCCGCAACCGGGCCTGGCAGGTGCTCCAGCCGGAGGTCGTCAAGCCGACCCCGAGCCTGGCGGAGACGGTGTCGCTCTCGCGCCCGTCGGTACCGACGCCGGCCGAGTTCGTGGCCCCGGCGAAGCGGTTTTTCTTGTGGATCGACGGCGTCGGGGCGTATCTCGTCTGCCTGGCCAACCGCGTCTCGATCGGCCAGGCGACCGGCGAGGGCCCGGTGGACGTCCCACTGTTCGCGGATGTCTCACGCATCCACGCGGCACTGACGCGGGACGCCGAGTGCTACCTGCTGGAGGCGAGCAAGGCGGTCTCGGTGAACAACTCGGCGGCGGAAAAGGCTGTCTTGCAGAACGGCGACCGCATCGGCCTGGGCAGCACCTGTCAGATGACGTTCGAGCTACCGGTTCCGGGAGGCCTGTCCGCGCGACTCCTGCTCTCCGGCGGCCGCCGCCTGCCGATGGCCGTGGACGGCGTGTTGCTGATGGCGGACATGCTGGTTCTGGGGAGCGGCGAGAAGGTGCACGTGCGAATCCCGGACCTGGAGAAGCCGGTTTACCTGGTGCGTCAGAAGGAGCAGCTCGTGGTGCAGTGGGACGGCGAGTTCCGGATCGAGGCGGAAAAGCACGCGGGCCGGGCGCTGCTGCCTCGGGCCGGGACGGTGATCGCGGACCCGTTCACGTTCGCGGTCGAGCCGGTGAAGTAGTTCCAGCACAAGCGGACTATACTGAGCGAGAGTACCCGCGCCGAATAGTGTTCATACCTTCTCTCTGCTTCCTGCGGCGATGTACCCGTCCCGATTCGCTTGACATCCCGACGCGTCCGAAGGTACGTTGCACGAATGAAGGTCAGCGAGGTGTAGCGGAGGCTCAAAGACGACGGCTGGGTCCTGGTCAAGACCAAGGGCAGCCATCGGCAGTTCAAGCACTCAACCAAGCCTGGCCGGGTAACCGTGGCCGGCAAGCCGAGCCACACCGTCCCACCCGGGACCCTGGCCAGCATTTTCCGCCAGGCCGGATGGGAGATGTGAAGGATCGACTATGAAGCGATACGCAATCGTCGTCGAGGCCGCCGAAAAGAACTTCGCGGCTTACGTGCCTGATTTGCCCGGCTGTGTGGCCACCGGGGCGACCATTGCGGAGGTCGAGGCGGCAATCAAGGAAGCCATCCAGATGCATATTGAGGGGCTGGCCGAGGACGGGCTGCCGATTCCAGAGCCAACCAGCCACGTCGACTACGTCGAAGTCCTCTCCTAAGAGAATCACTCGTCAGGAGTCTGCATGCCAGGACACGTCGCAGGAATAAGTTCGATGCACCGCCAATTCACTGTGGAATTTTGGAAGGACGGCCATTGGTTCGTTGGCCGATTGCTGGAGGTTCCTGGCGTGTTCAGCCAAGGCAAGACGCTGGATGAGCTGTGGGAGAATATCCAGGAGGCATTCGAGCTGATGGTCACGTCCGAGGGTTGATCCACGCCTAGTACCGCGGGGCACGACGAACCCGCGGCCGCGCCATGCCCGCTGACACGCAAACCCGCGACACACCCAACCACTTGAGCAACGCCGGCGGCTTGCTACTCTTGTGCACCGGGGTCCTCAAAGGGTGGATAGTCCTAATGCTCGGGTCATTGGTCGGATACGGGCTCGCCGCGGCGATTTCGGCCGCGTTTGGACAGCCGTTCATGCCTGTGTGGCAACTCTGGTTCGAAGCGAACAACGGCATTCCGATGCTCGGAATATTCGGTTTCGCCGGGTGGGTCATCGAGATCGTGCGCGTACAGGGCGAACCCCGAGGCGGCTCAATCTTCCATTCGTGGGCCCTCGGCTTCGACTTGTCCTGTTCGCACTTGTCGGAATCGCCGCCGTCGGCGTGGGACTGTTCGCCGGGTTGACGCTTAGCCTCCGGACCTAGCCCGAACGGCCGCCTTCACTCCTTCGGCACCTCGACGGTCGTCTCGTAAATCTCCTGCCCCGGGCCCAGGAAGGTGCTGTGCGTGTAGCTCACCTGGATGCGCACCTCCTTCCCGCGGATGT
>DATFWZ010000611.1:0-7397 GCA_035258765.1 Gemmataceae bacterium | reverse complement strand
CCGCCACGACGCCGAGCTCCGTGGCCGAGTCCTGGTCCGACAGGGCCAGCCCGAAGTCCACCAGGACCGGCCGGTTGCCGTCGGCAAACACGATGTTCCCCGGCTTGATGTCCCGGTGAACGATGCTCTGGGAGTGCGCGTGTCCGAGGGCGTCAGCCACTGCCGCGACGATCTGGACAGCTTCCATCGGAGACGGCCGACGGTCCTTGAGCCACTCGGTCAGGCTCGGGCCCGGGAGGAGTTCGGACACCACGAAACAGAATGGCGCCGCGACCGCGACGTCATACACAGCGACAATTCCCGCGTGCCGGAGCTGGGCCAGGGACCGCGCTTCGCGGAGGAGCTGGTCCGGGTCGGACGAGGCCGCGTGCGAGACCTTGATCGCCACCCGCCGGTTGAGCCGCCTGTCCATGGCGCAGAAGACGGCACCGTAGCCTCCATGCCCCAATTGTTCCCCAAGTGCATACCGGTCGCCGAATGCCGCGACCAGCCCGGCCGGAATGCCGACTTTGCCGGTCAGGCCCGCATCCGCGCCGGCCCCGGGGGTTGGAGGATTTGCCCCGGAATAATCGCACGTCGGCTGATCCGGGCCGGCCACAGGGCTCCCGGCGTCCGAAGTACCCACCACTTGCGGAGGTGCAGCGGCCGGGTCGACCTTCGCGCCGGTAGGGTCGTGTCTAGCTGGGGGCACCGGGCGTAGTCCTTGCTCGATCCGACTGGGCAGAGATTGGAGGTAGGTAATAGTGTATCAGTATTTGAAGATTTCCGGGCTTTTTGGGGCCGTCCATGGTTTTCGTCCCGGCTTTACAACTGCGAATTGCGGGAACAGAGTGTTCGAAAAATTCCTTTACCAATCGACTCCGAGGCCGGCCAGCGAAATAGGAAGTTGGTGGTCCCGGAACCAATTTTGGGTAAACTCGCCGCAGCCCACCCGATTCCGTTGCGCGGCGTTCGCCGCCCCAGACGCTCGTCCTTTCTCGAGGGATCCCCATGCCCCGCATCGCCGCCACCGACCGCCGCGTGGGTTACGACCTGATCTGCTTTGACTCGTCCGGAGACGAGCGCAGGGACGATCCAGACGGCCTCATGTCCGACCTCGTGCTCCGCGCCCTGGCCGCAGCCGACGCCGGAATTACCGACGTCTTCCTGTTAAGCCACGGGTGGAAAGGGGACGTCCCCGCGGCGCGGGCGCAATTCGACGATTGGGTCGAGGCGATGACCCAGTGCCAGGCCGACTTCGCCCGAGCGCGTCAAATGCGCCCCGGTTTTAACCCACATGTCGTCGGCATTCACTGGCCGAGCCTTCCGTGGGGGGACGAATCGATCGGCGACGCCACTGCGTTCGACGTCGCCGGGGATGCCGAAGCGCCGGTCGACCCGATCGCCGCCTTGGTGGACGACTACGCGGCGCGGATCGCCGACACCCCGGTCGCGCGCGACGCCCTGCGCCGCATCGCCCAGGCAGGTATGGACAACGTCGAGCCGGACGCGTTGCCACCCGACGTGGTGGACGCCTACCGACAACTGAATTTGGAGACTGACCTGGGCATCGGCGGGGCGGGGGCCGGGCCCGGCGGCGACCGGTCGGGGTTCGACCCTCAGGCGGTTTACCAGGCTCTGCGCGACGACGCGCCAAGTTTCGGCCTGTTCGGACTTGGGGGCCTCTTCGGGGTCCTCCGGACCCTGTCGTTCTGGCGCATGAAGGACCGCGCTCGCTGGTTCGGTGAACTGGTCGGGTCCAAGCTCCTGGCCCAGATGATGCAAGCCGCACCGCGGAACCTGCGGTTCCACCTGATGGGCCACAGCTTCGGATGCATCGTCATGTCGGCAACGCTCGCCGGCCCGCGCGGCCGGGGGCGAGTCGCCCGGCCCGTCGATTCGCTGGCGCTGGTTCAGGGGGCTCTGTCCATCTGGTCGTACTGCGACGACATTCCCGCCACGCCCGGCCAGCCGGGCTATTTCTACAAGGTGCTCGCCGACCGTCGGGTCCGCGGCCCGGTGCTGGCCACCCAATCTGTCTTTGACAGCGCGACCGGGAAATGGTACCCGCTCGGCGCGGGGGTGGCGGGGCAAGTCGCATTCGCGGCCCCGGGGGAGTTACCGAAGTTTGGTGCGGTCGGGTCGCACGGGATCCGCGGGCCCGGCACGAGCGCCGTCGACATTTCGATCCTCCCGGCCGACGGCGATTACAAGTTCGAGACCGGCAAGGTGTACAATCTGGAAAGCAGCGAGGTCATCAAGAACAGCACCGGCCGCGGCGGGGCGCACAGCGACATCTGCCATTCCGAACTCGCGCACGCGGTCTGGCAGGCGGCGCTGGTCACGGCTTGACCCCGGTCGGCCGCACGGACGTCCATGGCGGGCCGCCCAGCTCGTTCAGTCGCTTTTTCCGCTCGGACCACTCCTCCGACGTCAGCAGCTCGGACGAGCCGGTAATGCCGATCTTCAGGCCGGTCATCGTTTCAATCCAGTTCGTGACCCGCTCGGGTTCGTCCGGGACGGGTTCGATCACGGGCCATAGCCGCACCCGGTGGTCCCAGCTCGAAGTGAGAATGTGCTTCCCGTCATGGCTGAACGACACGTCGCTGACACCCCCGTTGTGAAGGAGCGGAGGAGAGAGCGGCTTGCCGTTGACTGCATCCCACACCCGGGCAGTGTGGTCGGCGCTGGCGGTCACGATGCGGTCGCAGGTGCTGTTGGCGTCCATTCCCCACACCTGGGCGGAGTGCAACAGCGAGACCGGCCGGAGCCGCTTCTCGCGGACGTCCCACACCCGTGCCATGTTGAAGTTCGTGGCCGAGATGACCAGGCTGCCGCACGGGCTGAATCGGGACACCTGCACGCCCACCCGGTTGGCGTAGCTGTCCTCCAACTCCAGGGGGGCGAACCGGCAGATTGCCCGGCCGTGGTTACTCCGCGTCAGGATGCGGCTGCCGTCGGGGCTAAACTCGATCGCCCGTATGCTCTCCACCCGGCCGTGGATCTTGTGGATGAGCGGCTCGGGGATCGCCGACGCCCCGGTGTCCGCCCGGTGGATCTCCGCGTGCCCCGCCGCCGTCACCACGGCCACCAGGGCCCGGTCCGGACTGAACGCCACCCGCTTGACGCGAAGCAGGTACGCGTCTTCCTCGGCCTCCTCGGGGTCGGGGCCGAGGCCGCCCGGAAGGGAGAACGGCGTCCCGGCCGTCCCGGTGCGGAGGTTCCTCACCCGGTATTGTCCATTCGGGAGTTGTGTGAGGACCGTGACGCCGTCCTCGGCCGCGCCGGCCAGGGTCTCCCCGTCCGGTGGCTCGACGGGCTGACCGGTCGCCGTCTCCCAGACGAGGATGCGACAGTACAGATCCTGGGCGATGATCCGGGAGCCGTCAGCGCTCACCAGGACCTGCACGATCGGCCGGAGCGGTCGCCCGGCGGGGGGTGGGGGCGGATCGAATCGCCGGACGGGTCGTGTTGTGTCGTTCGTCGCCCACAGGTAGACGTGGCCGTCCTGGCAGGCTGTGGCGAAGGTTTCGCTCGCCGGACCGAACGCGACCGAGAGAACCGCTTCCACGTGCTGGTAGACCTTCCGCGCTTCCGGTTGGACGGGGGATCGCCAGATCCGGGCCGTGCCGTCCCCGTTGAGGGTAAACATTGTGTGGTCCTTCGGCCGGAACCCGACGCGCGCCACCCACCCCTGGGGCGATAATCGTTCAGCCTGCCGCTTCTGGAGCAGGTGGTAAATGTCGACGTGACCCGACGGGCGGGCCAGGAGCAGCGTGCCCGGATCCTCGGGATCCGGGTTAAACGCAGCGCCGTTCCAAAGCGCTGGCTCGGGAATATGGATTGGAGCGCCGAGAGGAACGAGCCGACCCTTCCTGTCCGGGTCTCGTTCCCACACCCGGCACTCCAGCCCCCCAGCCAGAATGAACCGGCCGGCGGAATCTGGGCTGACTGCCACGACCATGACGGGGTCCGGGTACAACTCCTGCCACTCGACCTTCCCACTCTCGAGGTTCCACATCCGGGCAATCCCGGCGGATTTCACCAACTCGGCCTTTTTCTCGGGCCCGACTTGCGTGACCCGGGCTGGGTTCTCCAACGATCGCCCGCAACCGGTCAGGAGCATCTTCCCGTCCGGCAGGAATGCCATGTCATTCACCCGCCCCTCGTGCGGCAGTGGGTCGCCCACCTGTTTGCCGGTTAGGCCATCCCAGAGCCAAACGCCTCCGTTGTGGTCCATTCCGGTGGCGAACGTGCGGCGGTCCGGCCCCAGACTGATGCAGATGATGGCCTCGAATGCTCCCGTGATCCGCTCGATCGCCGCCGCGGTGACGGTTGGACCGACGGGCTGCCCGGTCGTCCCGTTCCAGAGTCGCGCCCCCTTCGTGCCGTAGGTCAGCACGCGCCACCCATCCTCGTGGCGCAGGATATGCCCCCAAGTCCCGGCTTCGCGGCGCGACCCGAACGGCGGGCCGACGGCCTTGCCCGTTTCCATCTCCACCAGTCGCATCGAATCGTCGCCGACCGCGATCAAGGCCACCTCCCCGTGGCGGCTCGCTCCGAGTGCCCAGCCGTCGAGGCGTCGCGCTTCATCCAGGCACATCACGGTTGGCGCCCACGCGGCCAGGTTCGTGCGGATCACCCGCCGGAGGTCCGTTGCCTCAGTCGGGCATAGGGCCAGGCTGTCGGCGATACTCAAAAGGCCGGTGCGCGGGCGGCCCTGCTCGCACAGTCGCACACCGTGGTCGAGAGTCAGGGCAGCGTTCTGCTCGCGGGCGATCCGCTCCTCGTTGAGCGCCTTCTCCTCGCTTGCGCGGGCATCCGCCTCGCTCTTCTTCGCCTTTTCCGCACTGTCGTTGGCCTGTCGCTTCAGGTAATTCGCGTTGACGGCTAGCACCGTCGCAGTGATCGCCAGCCCCGCGAGCGCTCCCATCACGAGCCGGCGCACACGCCGCTGCCGGGCGAGCATGGCCCGCAGAGCCGCGGCGAACTCCTGCTGGGCCGGCGAGAGCCGCGGCCGAGCGGTCCCGATCCAGGCGAGGTAGTTGGTCGCCACGTCCGCGCCGGGAAGCCCGGAGCGGCTGCGCGGCTGCCCCCCAGCAACGCCCGCGTCCCACTGCTCCGCCGCCTTGCGGAACTCCTCCCGGATTGCTCGCCCCTGGGGGTCTTCCGCGAGCCAGCCGCGGAGACGGTCCCAGTACTGGATGAGAGCCTCGTGCGACAAATCGACCAGGGACTTCGACATGTCTTCCGGGTCGCTGCGGACGGTGAGCAGGCGCTCACCGACGAGGTAATCGACCACCGCCCGTGCCGCCTCCGGGTTGCCGGACTCGACCTGTAGCGCCTCGCGTCCGCGGGGCTGGCGTGTACCCTGCGTGCTGACGAGCGCGGTAATGATCTGCTCGGCGAGGGCCCGCCCCTGCGCGCCGAACTCGGTGGCCGTCGCACTCGCCTGGAAGACGGCCTCGGCGTGCTGGGCGATGGCCCTTCCCATCCCGCCGACTTCGTCGAATTCCGCGTGTGTGAACTCCGTCACGCCCTTCTCGACGGCCTTCAGCCAGAGCCGCTCGAGCGCAAACTGAAGCAGTGGAAGCGGAGCCGCGGTCAGGCCGCCTTCGGCACGAGCGAGCAACGGGTCCGCCAGGATACGGTCCAGCAGCCCGGTTGCGTGGGCGGGGTTGCCGTCGGTGAGCGGCCCTTGAAACGAATAGCCGCAATGCTCGGCCGGCCCGGCAACGATGTCGCGCATGTCGTCGCCGCCGGGCGGGCGCAATACCCACGGCCGGCGGATCAGCCGGCTCAGGCCCCGAACGGACGCGGCCTGTCCCAGAAACTCGCTCCGCATTCCGATCACGAGCCGGAATCGGTCGCGCTGCTGTTCGACCGCGTCCGCGAGCGCTTCGGTCAACAATTGGACCTCAGCCTTGTCGCGCGCGAGCGTGAATACTTCTTCAAACTGGTCGAACACGATCAGGAGCGGCTGCGCATCGACGCGGAGGGCTGCGTTGAGGGCGCCGGGTGTCGGGTCCGCGTTCGAGCCCGTGATGGCGCCGAGGAGCGACTGCGCCGGTCGGTAGCCCGGGCGCAGCGACACGATCTTCCAGCGGTCGCAACCGGCCAGCCCGTCGCGGCGAATCGCGTGAACCAGGCCCGCCTGGAGCAGCGACGTCTTGCCGCTTCCGGAATCCCCGACGACAGCGACGGCCGGTTCCGCCCGGAGGACTTGCAGGAGTTCGACGACCTCCGACTTCCGGCCGAAGAAGAGGTCGGCCTCCTGCTCGCCGAAGCTGGACAGCCCGCGATACGGGCTGACAAACTGAAACGCGGCTCGCTGCTGCGTTCCGCGAAGCGCGCCGGGCCGCGCCCACAGCTCGAGAAATGCCCAGCACCAATTCGTTTCGGGGCGTTCTGCCGTTAGCGCTTCCTCCGGCGGTCGGCCGGCGGCAAGGTGATGGTAGAACCCGGCGGCGGCGTCCGTGCTGTGCTCGGCGTCGAGCGGGAACGTGGACGCGACCACCGCCGCCATGTTGCCGCCGCGCGGGTTCAGCAGTTGCTGGGCGACGCCGCCAAACCCGCCCCGGCCGGCCGTCTGACCGGCCTTACAGACCTGAAGGAATGCGAGCGCCGTTCGCCCCGCGCCGCCCCATTCGCCGAGCTCGCTCGCGGTCGTTTCTGCCGGCGCGCCATCGTCCGTGCAAAGCAGCACGCCCGCGCCGTGGCCGTGCGCGAGCAGATGAAACACGTCGTACTCGCCCGCCAGCGCCTTGCGGAGCGCGTCGCGAGTCGTCTTTGTGTACGGGGCGTATGCCGTCGGGTCGGCCGATTCGGGATTCGGGGCGATCTCGGCGAGCGGCTTCGGCCCTCCCGGCCCGCAAATCAGTAGGTTCACATCGCTTCGGACCGCGGAGGCAAGCTTCTGCAACCGAAGTGGGGCGTTGAAGGCCGGCACGTCGGCGCTCTTCGGCTCCGCAACCGCGACCAGCACGCGCAAGCGGTCTCTAAATTTGAGTGGGCGCGGCGAGCAACGGCGCAGGATGCGGACGAACTCGACCGATTGCTTGTTTCCGTCGCGGAACAGAAACCAGTCGTCGTGCGGCTCGCAGAGTAGGCCGTACGGCAGGTCGCGCACGGCTTCGGTTGTCGCGTCGATCAGCAGACGGATCGGCTGTTTATTGCGGGCCGCTTGCGCCAACACCTCGGCCCACTTCTTCGCGTTCTCCGGTTGGCCGAGCAGCGCCGCGAAGAGGTCCTTGCCAAGTTGTCGAGCGGCGTCAGGTGGGAGGTCCGCGCCCTGGGCGAGGTACGGCACCCATTCGGCGATGCTCGGCGGCATTTCGGTGAGGAGGTCGCCTTCGGTGTCGCCGAGGTCTTCGGTGAACAGCTCGGCACGAAACTGTTCCCCGTATTGAGAGACCGCG
>DATFWZ010000610.1:0-26755 GCA_035258765.1 Gemmataceae bacterium | reverse complement strand
CGCCCTGCGAATCGACCCCGGCTACGACTGGGCCTGGCGGCACCTGGGGCTCTGGACGGAACGACTCGATGAGCCCGAGCGCTCCGTGGAGGTGGCCCGCGAAGTCTGCCGGCTCCGGCCGGGCGACCCGCGCGGGTGGCTGGCCCTCGCGCGAATGCTGCACGGCCCGGAGTCCAACGACGAGGTGCTCGCGGCGCTCACGCAGGCGGTGCGCGTGGCGCCGGGGTGGAGCTACGCGGCCCGAGAGCTGGCGGATGCCCTGGAGGCAAACGAGCAGTTCGAGGAGGCCCGCGTGGTCCTCGAGCAGGCGGTCGCCCGGTCGCCGCTCGACCCGGTCAATCACGGCTACCTCGCGGACAACCTGTGGAACGCCGGTGACAGCCCCGGAGCCGACCTGGACGAGGGCCGGGCCCAGAAGCACGAAGCCATCGAACGCCTGCGCATCGCCCTGCGAATCGACCCTGGGTATGACTGGGCTTGGCGGCACCTGGGGCTATGGACGGAACGACTGGAGGAGCCCGAGCGGGCCGTGGAGTTGGCCCGCGAGGTGTGTCGGCTGCGGCCCGGCGACCCGCGCGGGTGGCTGGCCCTGGCGCGAATGCTCCACGGCCCGGACACGAATGACGAGGTCCTCGCGGCGCTGGACAGGGCCATCGCCCTCAACCCCCGGGGGCTCGAAGCCTACGACCTGAAGGCCGAGCGGCTGGCCGACATGGGCCGGTACGACGAGGCCAAGGCGGCGGCGAGCCCGGCCGTGTTCGAACACGACCCACCCATGATCCTGCAAGGGCGGGCCGCCTGGGTCGAGGCCCGCCGCGGCAATCTCCCCCTCGCTTGTCGCGAAATGTCCGCCCTCGTGACCCTCGAGCCGACTTATTACTGGGGGTGGCAACAGCTGGCGGAGTGGTACAACGAGGCGGGCAAGGCCCCCGAATTTCTGGAGGCGACGGAGAAGCTGGTCGAACTCCGGCCGGACAACCCGATCGCGTTGACGATGCGGGGCGAGGCCCGGCTCCGCAACGAGGACCGCGAGGGCGGCAAGGAAGACCTCCGCGACGCCCAGCACCTTGAGCCGGGCTACTCGTACCCGGGAATGCTCCTCTTCGACGCCCACCTTCAAGACCAGGAGTACCCGCAGGCCCGTGCCGCACTCGCCCGGCTCGAGGAACACATCCCGGACAGTGGGCGGCCGTATGTGCTAGCCCGTTACTGTCAGCTCGCCGCCAGGACCAAGGATGCGGACGCCGCGGCCGAGGCGTTCAGTGAGTTAATCACGCTGCCCTGCGACTCCACCTGGCCGATCAGCTCGTCAGCGACTGAGATGCGCGAGGCCGGGTGGGCCGACCGGGCCGACCACATCCTCCGCGAGTCCCTGGAGAAGTCCGACGACTTCCACCCCTGGGTTTTGATGGCATGGCTCGAGAGTAAAGACGGGACCGACACCGACCCGGAGACGAAGCTCCGCGTCGTCGGCCGTGTGACCGAGGTGCACCCGCGCTACGCACAAGGCTACGACGTCATGGCCGAACTCCTGACCCGGCTGGGGCGGTTCGACGATGCCCTGCGGGCCTGCCACCCGAAGGCATGGGCCGACCGGCCGCCGCTCATCCTTCGCGGGCGGGCCGCGTGGATCATGTGGCAGCGCGGCGATCGGGACGGAGCCGTCGCCCGGATGCGCGAGATCGTCGCGGCCGACACGGACTACTACTGGGGCTGGCAACAGCTGGCCAACTGGTACGACGAGGAAGAATCCCCGGCCGACTACCTCGAAGCGACCGAACACCTGGTGCGCCTCGGGCCGACTGACCCGTCGGCGTTCGGCTACCGTGGCGAGGCCCGGGCCGCGGCCGGGGACCGGCGGGGGGCCAAGGCTGACTTCCGGCGGGCATTCGAGCTCGACCCGGCTTACGCCTTCGCCGGGATCAGCCTGTTCGACGCCCTGGTTGCCGACAACGACTTGGAGGATGCCGAGCGCACTCTTGGCGTGCTCGAGAAGCACGTCGGCGGCCCGCACGTGCTGCTGCGCGTCTTGCGGTTGCGGTGCCTTCGCAAGGATCGTGACGGGGCCCGGGAGGCGCTCGGCCGGCTGGTCGCCCAGGCCGACCTGCCGCAGTTCGTCGCCACCAAGGCCGCCGCCGCCATGACTGATGCCGGCTACGGGTCGGACGCGGACGGCATCATCGCGGAAGCGGTCGCCAAGGACGCCGGTCCGGCGGTCGCACGTCTATTCGTTGAACGAGCCGCGGCCCGCGGCGACTGGTCGTTCGTCGAGCGGCTGCCGAGCCTGCTGAAGCGCGGCGAGGTCGGGCGCGAGATGCTCTACGCCGCCGTGGACGCGTTGGCGTTGCCGGCGCACCGGTCGCGGTTACATGACGTGTTGCGGCGGTTCGGCGAGGAGGTCCGGGCGACCCATCGCGGGTGGGCGAAGGCGACCGGGGCGCTCGTAAGCATCCGTGACCACGCGGCCGCGGCCACCTGGGCGGCCGACTGGGAGAAGCGCAAGCCGGACGAGCCATGGATGCTGCACCCCCTTACTGTGGCCCTTCGGCAGCTGGGGCGGGTCGGCGAGGCGCACCGGGCCGCGATCGCCGCGCTCGACATGCCGGTGGAGGATGCGGCCACGTCGGATTTCCGGGTGTGGGTCGCGTTCGAGGAAGCACTCGAGGGCCGGCCGGAGCGAGCCGACGCCCTCCTCGCCCCGGTGGACGCGGACGAGCTTGACGACGTGCCACGAGTGCTGTTCGCACTCGCGAAGTCACTCGTCCAGGTCCAGCGCCGGGGCAGGGGCGCGTTCATCGCTGCCCGCGATCAGGGTCGAAAAGCAGTCGAGGAGTTCGCCCCCAAGGGCGGCGACCCGGACCTGGAACTCTCTTACCGGCGCTGGGCCAAACGGCTGGCCAAGGAGGCGGGCGGGCTCGGGCCGTGGGTCTGGGCAAACTTCCAGTCAAAGCGAATACCGCGTGGATGAATGCACAGAACGCCACGGGGGGTGTTCCCCTCGCCCCTCGCCATTCGGACAGCCTGACACGCGTCTTTCCCTCCCTTGCGCAAACAAGTGAGCAATTCCACATCACCGGAGTTGGCCATTTTGAGCGCACGAGTCCGTTTGGTAGCCTGGGTGCTCGTTGGAAAAGCACGACAATGTGAGGGCCGCGGTAGTTTGGGATAGATGGGCTAGGGAGTTTCGGCTAAAAAAGGGCGATTCCCACCAATTGTCCTACCAATATCGACGAATTGCCCTTGCCGGCCTACTTTTTGCTTAAAGAATGAGCGGCAGTTTATCGTCCTCACTATGGGCAGTTTGTTCTCCACGGAGGGTCCATCATGCTCGTCCTGTCCCGTCGGGTCGGCGAAGAAATCATCATCAATGACAACATCCGAGTGACCGTGGTCGCCGTGAAGGGCGACCGGGTTCGGCTGGGCATTGTTGCCCCGCGGGATGTGACCGTGGACCGGTCGGAGGTCCACGAGCGGCGAATGCAGTTCGCGGGCGTGACCGCGGGCGGCGCGTCCGAGGTCGACGTGCCCCTCGGCGCCCTGCCGCCGAAGCACGCCGACGACACGAAGATTCACTAAAGCCCCGCCCATTCGAGCGCACACTAAAGAGGGCAAGCCGTCCTGACCGACGGGTAGCCTTCTTTTGCTTTTTCCCATTCTCCCCAGCTGCACGTCGGACTCCGTCGGGTGCAATGCGCCGCGAGACCCCTTGCGCCTTTTCGTTTTTTCGCTAAGAGTCAACTTGTGCAAGAGGGGGCGTAAACCTTACATCCCGACCGGGCCCGCCGCATGACGCGCAACGAGGTGATCCAGGGGGACTGTCTGACGCGGCTGGCCGAGCTGCCGGCCGCGACCATCGACCTTGCCTTCGCCGACCCGCCGTTCAATATCGGCTACGAGTACGACCACTACGACGACCGCCGGGCCAAGGCCGACTACCTCGCCTGGACCGAGAAATGGCTAACCGCGGTCCGACGCGTCCTGAAGCCCACGGGCTCCTTCTACGTGGCCATCGGCGATGAGTACGTGGCCGAGGTCAAGGTCCGGCTCGACGCCCTCGGCCTGACCATGCGGAACTGGATCGTCTGGCACTACACCTTCGGCGTGAACTGCACCAAGAAGTTCAACCGCAGTCACGCGCACCTGCTCTACTACGTCGCCGACCCGAAGCGGTTTACGTTCAACGCCGACGCAATCCGCGTCCCGTCGGCCCGGCAGACGACGTACGCCGACCGCCGGGCCAACCCACTCGGCAAGCTGCCCGACGACACCTGGGTGCTCCGCCCGCAGGAGGACGAACGCTTCTTCCGTCCCGACGACGACACCTGGTATGTCGCCCGCGTGTGCGGCACGTTCCGCGAGCGGGGCAAGCACCCGTGCCAGATGCCGCTGGCCCTCCTGGAGCGGATCATTCGTGTGTCGAGTAGTCCCGGGGACCTGGTGCTCGACCCGTTCGCCGGCAGCGGGACGACGCTCGCAGCCGCGAAGAAGCTGGGCCGCGACTACCTCGGGATCGAGCTTTCGGCCAATTATGCGAAGCGGATCCGCGAGCGGTTGGAAAGCGTGGTGAGGGATAGCGACGCACGGGTGGGCAAAGCGAAGCGGGCGAGCGGGGCTGCCTAAAGGTCTTGGAGAGCGGCTGGCAGCCGACGTTCCTCTACCTGTGGCCGCCGGACCCGAGCGTGGAGCGGGTGAGCGACGAGTAAGCCCGATCGTTGGACAAGATTCCGATCTTGTCATGTCACGCCCGGACAAGATCGGAATCTTGTCCCCACGGGGCGCCCGCTCGCCGTCATCCGGGAACCAACTCGGGGACCTTTTCCGGTATGACGACTTCCACGGGCACATCTGCCTCTTCCTCGAGCTCCGGCTGCGTCGGGTCGGCCATCCCCTCCGGCCAGATGTGGAACCCGCCGGTGTAAACCATCCCGACGTCCTTCAGCTCCCACGTCCCCCAGATGCCCTTGCCCTCGTTGAATCCGCGGTAGGTGACCAGGTGGGCCTTGACGTACTGCTTCAACCACTCGCATTTGCCGTCGGCGGTGTTGTAGGTACCCGAGAAGGAGAAGTTGCCGACGCGGTCGCGGCCGCTGCCGGTAAGACGGCCGGCGCTGAAGCTGAGGGTCATTTCCATCTGGTGCCGGCCGGGCAGGCGCCGGTCGATGAAGAATCCGACCCACTTCCCGCTCGGGAAGCGCGGGTCGGTTTCGGGCGTGGCTGAGTTCGACATCTCGGGGTCCCTTCCGAAGCACCGCTAGCGGCTGAGCAATGCAATCCCCAATTCTACCGCTTTCGCCAATGCCTCCGACAGCTTGCTTCCGTGCTTTCCGCCCGCCGTCGCCAAGTGCGGCGGGCCGCCGCCCTTGCCGCCAACGATCTCGGCGACCGGCTTGACGATGTCGTTCGACTTGATCCCCTTTTTCACCAGGTCGTCGGACACGCCGACCGCGAGACCGGGGGTGCCGTCGTCGTTCTTCCAGCCGAGGACGATGACGGATGATCCGGCCTTCTGCCGCAGCCGGTCGATTTGCCCGCGCATGGCTTCGACCGGGCCGCCGGGGAGTTCACCGACGATCAGTTTGGAGCCCTTGATGTCTTTCGCGTCCGCGAGCAGCTTGTCGGCGGACGAGTTCAAATCCCCGGCCGCCCCCTTTTGCAGCTGTTTCTGGAGCTTCTTCACTTCCTCCTGGAGGGATTCAACGCGTTTCGGCAGCTCCGCGACCGAGCAGTTGAACCTCGCGGTCAGATCGCTGAGGACGTCCGACATTTCCTCGACGAGATCGACCGCCCGCTGCCCGGTGACCGCAGTCACGCGGCGGACGCCCTTGGCGACGTTCTCCTGAGAGACGATCTTGAATAGGCCCGCCTGCCCGGTCCGCGACAAGTGCGTCCCGCCGCAGAACTCGACCGACATATGGCCCGTCACCTGCTCCGGCATCTCCGTCCCGATCATGATCACCCGGACAGGGTCCGGGTATTTCTCGCCGAAAACCGCCCGCACCCCCGGCAGCTTCTTCGCCTCCGCGAGCGGCATTGTGAGGGGCGTCACCGGCAGGTCGCAGAGGATCTGCCGGTTCACGGTCTCTTCGATGCGCCGAATCTCGTCGGTCGTCAGCGGCTTGTCGTGACTGAAGTCGAAGCGCGTCTTCTCCGCGTCGACCAGAGAGCCCTTCTGCTCGACGTGCGGCCCCAGGACTTCGCGGAGCGCCAGGTTGAGCAGGTGGGTCGCGGTGTGATTGCGGACCGTGTTGGTCCGATCGGTGACCGTCGCGGTGACGGTCTGCCCGACCCTCACCGTGCCGTCGGTCAGAACGCCAGAATGGAGGATGCTGTCGCCCAGCCGCTGGGTGTCCTCGACGACAAACGTCATCCCGTCCGCGGTGATCCGACCGATATCGCCGACCTGCCCGCCCTGTTCCGCGTAGAAGTTGGTCCGGTCGAGAAGGAGCGCGACCGTGTCCGTCGCCCGCACGCTGCCCTCGCGGTAGACGGTATTGTCCTTCACCCAGCCGACGACCTTGGCGGTGATCGACAGGGGGCCGTATTTCGGGGAGTCGTCGGTCTTTGGGGGCTCGCCCTTCACGGCCTCGACGACCGCCTTCTTCTGGCCAGCCCGGGCCTTCTCCTTGGCCGCCTTCATGGCCGCCTCAAACCCGGAAACCTCAACCTTGAGTCCCGCCTCCTCCGCCATCTGTTGCGTGATGTCGAGGTAAATGCCGTAGGTGTCGTGGAGCGTGAACGCATCCTCGCCCGACACGGTCTTCGAGCCTGACTTCTTGACGCGATCCCCGACCTCCGCGAATAGCTTGATCCCCTTGTCAAGCGTCCGGATAAATTGCTTCTCTTCGTCCTCGATGTCCGCCGCGACCCGGGACGGGTTTTTCTTCAGTTCCGGGAATGCCCCGCCCATGTGCTCGACCAGGGGACCGACCAACTCCACGAGGAACGGCTGCTTTGTTCCGAGCACTTGCCGACCGTAACGCTCCGCCCGGCGCAGGATCCGCTTGAGGACATAATCGCGGCCCTCGTTCCCGATGGTCGCACCATCAGTCAGCGCGAACGTCAGCGCCCGGATGTGGTCCGCGATCACCCTGTACGCGGTGTCCTTCAAGTCGTCGAGCTTGCCCGTGTATTCCGGAGCCTTGGTCACCTTCTCGATCGCCGCGAAGATCGGCGTGAACACGTCCGTGTCATAGTTGCTGTCTTTGCCTTGCAGGACTGCCGTCACCCGCTCGAAGCCCATGCCGGTATCGACATGCTTCGCCGGCAGCGGATCAAACGTTCGGTACCTGCCCAACAGTGCTTCGCGACTTGCGTACCCGAGCTTACTCCGTTCGGACTCGGGTGTCGAATCCCACTTCCCCAACTCCGCCAGTCCGTCGTCGGAAATGCCCGAGTTGAACTGGATGAACACCAGGTTCCAGATCTCAATGACCTCCGGGACCCCCGCGTTTACCAGCTTGCCGCCAGATTTGTCCGGAGTCCGGTCGTAATGGATCTCGGTACACGGGCCGCAGGGGCCGGTGTCGCCCATCATCCAGAAGTTGTCTTTCTTGTTGCCGTAGTGGATGCGCTCCTTTGGCACCCCCGCGACGCGGTGCCAGTACTCCGCCGCTTCGTCGTCGCGCGGAATCCCGTTCGCTGGGTCTCCCTCAAAGACAGTCACGTGCAGCCGTTCGCGGTCCATCTTCCAGACGTCCGTCAGCAGCTCCCACGCCCACTGGATCGCCTCGCGCTTGAAGTAGTCGCCAAACGACCAATTCCCGAGCATCTCGAAGAACGTGTGGTGGTACGTGTCCTTGCCGACGTCGTCGAGGTCGTTGTGCTTGCCCCCCGCGCGGATGCACTTCTGCGTGTTCGCTGCCCGGACGTACGGCGGCTTCTCAAGGCCGAGGAAGATCGGCTTGAACTGGTTCATCCCGGCGTTCGTGAAGAGCAGCGTCGGGTCGTCGTGCGGGACGACCGGGCTCGACGGCACGAACGTGTGCCCGTGCCGCTTCACGAAGAAGTCGATGAACTGTTGGCGGATCTCGTTCGCGGAAGGCATTCGGACCTCGACGGACTCAATCCGGGCGGACGGTTGACGCCGCCCGGGAAACCTCGCAGACTACGCTTGAAACACCCGGAAACCCTATCGGAAAAGGCACCCATGTCCATTCGCGCGGGGCTGATCGCGGCGCTGCTGGTGGCGGCGTCCGCGGGAGATGCGCTGGCCCAGGTCGGGCCGCAGGGGCCGCGTCAGAACCAGAACCAGCAGGGCAGGGACGCGGGCGCACGGGCCGGTGCCGCCGGGGCACTCTTGTGCATCGGTTTCGCGGTCCTCATCGGCCTCGGGGTCAAGATCGCAATCATCTGGTTCATCATTTCCGACGCCCGCAAACGGGGCATGGACCCGACGGTTTGGGTGCTCATCGAGATCTTCGTCGGGTTGATCGGCCTTATCATCTACCTGTGCGTCCGGGAACCACTCCTGTCGGAGCGCCGCCGGCGCCGGCGGCGGGATGACGAGTACGACGAGGATGATGACGACCGCCCGCGCCGGTCGCGCCGCCTGCGCGACGATGAGGACGAAGACGACCGGCCGCGTCGAAGAAGGGATGACGAATATTGAAGGCGGGTTCGGGCCAACGTCTCAGAGCCCGAAGCGCAAGCGAGAGATGCGGACGCGGCGTCGGAGCCCGAAGCGCCAGCGAGGGACGGCGGGCGGGCACCGGATTTCAGCCCCGTTCACGGCGGGGAATGTGGGCGCTCGAGTCCGTTGTCTTGAGCCCCGTTCACGGGGCTTCTCGCAGTTCGGCTTCAGCCTCCGACACCAGCCGCGGCTTAGGCCGGCACGTCGAGAAGCCCCGTGAACGGGGCTTGGGCGAAAGTGAATGGGTTACCCCGATTACCGGCCGTGAACGGCGGGCCCACACCGCTTTGCGGGAAGCCCCGTGAACGGGGCTGAAGACCGGGGTCTCGCTCCCATCCCTCGCTGGCACTTCGGGCTCTGCATCACCCCGGCCCGCCGTCCCTCGCTGGCGCTTCGAGCTCCATCTCAGGCGATCACATCACGGATAAACCGCACCCCATGCGCGATGTCGTTGAACCGCTGCTGCGGGTCACCCACCTCACGCTCAATGAATAGCGGCCCCGTGTAGCCCACCATCTTCAGCGTCAACAGGAACTTCTTGGTGTCCGTCTGCCCCTTGCCCAGCAGCACTTCTTCGCCCCAGGTGCCGGGCTTCTTCGGGCGGTTGGCGTCTTTGACGTGCACCGATCGGATGTCCGGCGCCAGCCGCTCGACCGCCTTGATCGGGTCGTCCTTGTCGTAGAGAAGCATGTTGGCCGGGTCGAAATTCACCTTAAGGTTGGGACATTTGAGGTCGTCGAGGGTCTGGCGGAGTAGCGCTGATGTCTCCTGACCGGTCTCGAACGCGACCGTGACTCCCTTGTCGGCCGCGAGCTGGCTGACCTTCGTGAGCGTGTCGAGGAACGGCTTGCGGTCCGGGTCGCCGACCTCTGGGAGAAATCCGGCGTGGAGCATCAGGTCGGTCAGGCCGAGTTCGCGGGTTCGGTTGAGCGCCCACTTGAGCCGTTCGATCCGCTCCGGCCGCAGGGCCGGGTCGCCGAAGCCCCCCGTCTTCTGGATAGTTTGCGGGGTCGTGTAATCCTCGCCCGGGAAGCCCAGCATGGCCCCGCCCATGACGAATCCCGCGGCCTTCGCGGCCTTGGGCATGTTGTCCCCCTCGTCCCATGCGGCGTGGTGCGGGTCGCCGCAGGCGATTTGGACAAGGTTGATGCCGAGCCGGTCCATGAACCCCTTCAGCTCGGGGATCGATTTCACCTGGAGCGACCAGCTGCAGACGCCGACTTCGAGTGGTTTGGTTGGCATGGGAGATTAGGGGTCAGGGTTGAGCGACTGGCACATTGGTCGTATAGGACATATAGGTCCCATAGGACCTATATCCGGATCCCTCGCTCTATGTCGCGGGCTCGATCCGACATCCGAGCGGGCCGAGGTCGATCGAGGCCGCGGGGTTGCCATTGAGGATTCGGTGCTCGTGACAAGTCCGTATCTGATCGAGCTTCAGCTCAGCCACTTCCTTGGGCCCGGTCCAGACGACCGCCTCGCCCATCTCCTCGGCCGCGTGCATGAGCTGGGTCGCCTTCGGCTCGTCGTATCCGAACACCTTCCGCAGCACCATCACGACGAAGTCCTGCGAGTGCTGGTCGTCGTTCTCGATGAGGACGTGGTAGGGCGGAAGAAGCTTGACCGCGGTGTCCGATTTCGGCTCGACGGCGGGTGTCGTCCCGATGCTCATACCTGCCGAATCTACCACGGAACGGGCGGAATACACGGAAAAAATCCGGTCAGATGAACTAACTCAATTCAACTTCCGCCGGCATCAGGATGAACTCGTCCTGACCTTCCGGCGGAGTCGGCAATGTGACCGTCTTCACTTTCCAGCCCGCGTGCTGGAGGGTTCCGCTAAATGGGGGCTGGCCGCTCACGTTGCCGACCAGGCGGGTCGCCGCGGGGTCGAAGCCGGCGGGCACGGTGACGCGAGCGCCCTCTTCCTGGCCGAGAACCGGTTCCAGCGTCAGGTGCTTGCGGATTACCCCCTGGGCCTTCGCCTGAATGTCGCGGACGGAAGCGCCGATCTGCATGTCGTCGTACGCGGCCAGGTCTTCCATGAGGAAGTCGAGGAGGCGAGATTCGCGCTGGAGCAGCCCGAGCAGGCGGATCGGCTCGCCCGATGGCTTGGGCGGCGGGGGGTTGAACAGCTCGTCGAGCTTCTTGGCGAACGCCGGGTCGGTATTGGCGCGCGCGGCCGTCCGCTTGCCGAGCTCCATCCCGGCCCTCCCGCCGAACTGGCCGGCGAGCAGCGACTGGGCGACGAAGTACCCGGCGATCAGTCCGCTCACCAACCCGATGCCAACGCCGATCGCGTAATCCACGAGCGCCTCCGGGGGTGAAGTTAGAGCAGGTACGGAGAGTTATAGCACTGCTTGTCAGAGCAGCGCGTGAAGCAGGCGATGGCTTCGAGCCGTGGGTAATTGATTCACTCCTCGAACACCCGGACCCCGACCTTCTTCAGCACCGCGAGCTGTTCCTTCTTCGCGCTGTCGGAAAGCGGGTTCCCGCCGAGGTAGAGCCGCAGGTACGGGGCGAACCGCTTCGGGCCGGCCACGTCGGCCTCCGCGGCCTTCACCAGCGGGCCCAGGTCCGTCACCTTGTTGCGGCTCATCATCAGCAGCCGGAGCTCGGTCCACTTGGCCAGCGGGGAAATGTCCACGACCTGGTTGTCGGAGATCTCCAGCGTGTCCACCTTGGTCAGCCCCGCCAATGGACCGATGTCCTTGAGCTGGTTCTTGCCCAGGTGCAGCGACCACAACTTGGTCAGCTTGGCTGCCGGGGCGCAATCGGTAATCTTGTTACCGGTCAGATAAAGCGACGTCAGGGCCGGCAGCCCGGACAGGGCGTCGAACTTTTCGATCTCGTTGTTCGACAGCTCCAGCCGCTGCAGTGCCTTCAAGCCGGCGAGCGGCGTCACGTCCTTGATCTTGTTGTTCGACAGGTCGAGCGATTGCAGCTCCGTGAGCCCGGCGAGGGGCTTGAGGTCGGACACCTCGTTCTTGCTCAGCCGCAGCTCTTTGAGTTGTGGGCACTTGTCCAGCCCGCTCAGGTCCTTGATCCCCTTGCCGCTCGCCTCAGTCACGATGTGGACATTTTTCAGCTTCTCGTCGGTCAAATCACCGGTCGGGAAGTGCAGGACGGCCCGGATTGCGGCCTCCAGGTTCGGGTCCTTGATCGGTCCGGCGGCCGGGGCGAGGGGGGTGAAAAGGAGGAGGGAGAGGATCGCGGAGAGGCGGGTCATCGGTGGCTCCGGGTGAGGTTTGCAGCGGCGCGGCCCGGCCCGGAAAGTGACATTGCACACCCCCTGGACCGGACGGCAATTATAGATAGTGACACCGTTTTCGCCGGGAAGGACAGGCTGCTCCCGCCCGGCCCGCGGATTCGAATTCGGAGGAGATCAATGCGAACCGTCCTTCACCTGGTCGTTGCCGTGGCTTTGGTCGGGGCGATTGCCTGGGGAACGTCGAACCCGTCCACCTCGGCCGACCCGCCGCGTGTCCCGGCACCGTCGCTGCCGCCCGTGGACGCCAAGGAGGTCGAGCTCGGGCCGGAGGAGCATGACAACGTCGCCGTGTACGAGAAGGTCAATCGGAGCGTGGTGAACATCACCGCCAAGGGGATGCAGCAGGATGACTTTCTGCTCGTCCCGGCTGCCCGGACCGGCTCCGGATCCGGGAGCGTGCTCACCAAGCAGGGGCACATCCTGACCAACTACCACGTCGTTGAGGACGCGACTGTCCTGTCGGTCACGCTGTTCGACGGCAGCGCCCACGCGGCCAAGGTCGTCGGCACCGACCCGAGCAACGACCTGGCGGTCATCAAGATCAATGCCCCCGCGGACAAGCTGGTTCCGATCCCGTGGGGGGACTCGAACAAGGTCTTGGTTGGGATGCGGGTGTTCGCGATCGGCAACCCGTTCGGGCTGGAGCGGACGCTGACGACCGGCATTGTCAGCAGTCTGAACCGAACGCTGCGAACGGACAACGACCGGCTCGTCCGCGGGGTAATCCAGACGGACGCGGCCATCAACCCGGGCAACTCCGGCGGGCCGCTCATGAACCGTCGCGGCGAGTTGATCGGGATCACGACGGCGATCGTCGGCCGGGCAAATCAGTCGAGCGGGATCGGGCTGGCCGTCCCGGCGAACACCGCCCGGCGCGTGGTGGAGGAACTTATCAAGTTCGGCCGATTGATCCGCCCCGACACCGGTATTCTGACGGTGTTTCAAACGAATCAAGGACTCCTGGTCGGGCGACTGGCCGAGGACGGCCCCGCCGAGCGGGGCGGGCTTCGCGGGCCGGAGGTGAAGATCATCCAGCGCGCCGGGACCGCTTACCGGACGGTGGATCGTTCGAAAGCTGATCTGATCGTCGGCATCGAGGGCAAGCGGGTTAAGACCCTGGACGATCTGCTGACGGTCGTCGAGAGCAAGAAGCCGGGGGACCAAGTGACGTTGCAGATCGTGCGCGAGGGGGAGCATGCCGAAGTGAAATTGAAGCTCGCGGAGTCGCAGGACTGACAGAGCCGGGCCCGCGGAGGAACGCCCCGGTAGGGCAGACCCTCCGCGGCATTGCACTGTCGGCGACCTCAGGGGACATCTGGGGACATAAAGGGGGCCAAGGCGGCCAACTTTTGGGTGAATTTTCACTTCGATAGATGTCCACAAACCGCACTCGCGTCGCGAAACTAGAGTCCCGGTCTGAGCTTTCAAGTGGCTCGTTACGATTTGCTGATTGTCGTAAGCACGTCGCGGCCGGCGATTGCGCCTTCGCGCCTCCCTGCCGGCCGCCGAAGAGTCATCTCAGATTTGCCGGACAACCCCCGGGGCCGACTGTGAACGCATGAAGGGCAAAACAACGAGGCACCCCGAAAGTTCATTGGACACCGTTTCCGGCCGCGCGGGATCGATCTAGTAGCGGGTCGTCGCCGCGACGCCCGTGCTTGAGGGCATTCGGTCTCGCGGTAGGACAACGACCATCCCCTTTGTTCGCATGACAGTTTCCGCGAGGTCGTCGAGCAAGTTGTCTGCCTCAGCGTCGGCAGACAGCACCGGCTGGACGTTGCCGGTCTCGGGGTCCAGCCGACCCGGGATGGACCGGTCGGCTTCCACCAACAGGATTCCGACCCGTCCCTCGTGGGCCGCTTTGGCGACCGTTGGCAAGTCGTCGGAACCTCTCTGGTGGGCGCGTGCGGTGCGGAAGTCCTCGATGAGCTTGTCGACCCGGGCCAAGTACTCCGGTTCCATGCACTTCCAGGCCGCGTGTCGCAACTGTTCCTCGGACATCGAGCCCGGGTCCCGTTCGATGCCGGTGGCCACGACCCGCGGGTTCTGGGTCACGGCCCGAAAGATGGCCTGATCCTCCGGGACTGTGGCCACTACGAGCGGCAGGCCCGAATCGCGCGACACGTGTTCCCAGATCGCCCGATCGACGGCCCGGAAGTACCGCTCCGCGTCGAGCTTGGCGTCGTCGCCCTTGGCCGGGTGCCCGGGGCCGGGCTGAGTCCCGCGCGGGTTGTGCCGCGTCGGTTCCCCGCTCTTCCCCTTTTTCTGGTCGTTCTTCGGGTGGCTCGCGTAGTCCTTCGGTTGCTTGTGCGCCTGGTCGCCGAGCGCCTCGATCACGGTCCACGGGATTCCCGCCGGCCGAATGGGGGCAAGCTGGTCGCGGTTGCCCTCGAAGAGCCGTACTTCCTCCCGCTGCAGGCACAGGACGTGGAACCGGTCGGCATATTGGGCGATCCGCATGAGGGGCTTGACGTGGAAAGAGTCGGCCACGACCACCCGCTCTGACACGCGCCGGTTCAGCTCGAACACGTGGAAGGAGTCGGGCGAACCGAGCACGGCCAGGCCGTCGAGCTGGTGCGTCCAGAAGACGTCGTCACGTTCGAGATCGCGGAACTTCCCCATCGCCCGCGCGACTAGCGCGGCCGAGTGGTTTCGCCTCAGTGTTTCCTCGGCCTGGTTGACGAGATTGCGATAGCGGATCGGGTCTTGCTCGCTCTCCGGGTAAGCCCGGAACGTGGGCATGTAAACGGAGACGCACGGCGGGTCGTGCCGGGCGAGAAGGCCCGCCAGGTCAACGGTAGTCACGGTGCTCATCGGATTCCTCCGCGGCGTTCAACCCGGGCCGATCGGCTGCTGGGCGTTCATGGCCGTCCGGGTCAGGTTGATGTTCTCCAGCTCCTCGTCCGTGCGGGTCATCAGTGCCCGGACGGCCGGGTCGATCAGGCTCGCCAGCCACTCGCCTAGAGGTAGTCCTTCCGGCCGCTCGTCGTACCGGTCAAAGGCCGTGAGGAAGATCGCCTCGGTGACATCGGACATCTTGATGTCCTTGCCGATCCGGACCTCGTACTCCGGGAAGCGCTGCACCCACCGCCCGGCCCGCGCCTGGACGGCGTCCTCAAACGGCAGCATCGCGGCGCGAAAGGCCGCGTAGTCGCCGGCGCTGACGGCTGCCTCCACGGTCCGCAGGTCGACGTCACGGGTCGGGTGGATATCGTGCAACGTGCCTTTTTCGACCTTTTGACGCTCGGCCTGGCCGTCGAGCTTGGCCTTGTACGCGTCGACGCTGTGAGAAAGGCTGTTCAGGCAGCGCTCGAACGCCGCCGAAAGGACTGGGTCGTGGTCGTTGGCCACCAGGGTGGACCCGGGGAGAATCAGGTCGAGTTTGACCGAGACGTCATTGCTCCGGGCATTCCCCTCGATGAGCACGTGCAGGTCGGCGACCGGGAAATGCTCCACCTGTCGGGCGAGCCCGTCGAGGTTGTCTTCGAGCATTTGCCGTTCGGCTTCGACCAGCTTGTACTGGTGCACGTCGAAGATGATCCGCATCTGCCGCGAAGTGACGATCGGTCGCATCAGTCGGTCCTCCGGGGCGAAAGGCCGAATGGGAACTGGCTGCAACTGGCGTTCCGCCCGGCTCACGGGCGGCACCCGGGTTGCAGCCGGGTAAGTGATCGCGAGGAAGCAAAAATGAACCCGAGTACCTCCGAACCGTCGCCGGAAGATCATTCGTACCCGTCGGACGTAGAGAAGCGGCCGCCGCGCGATGTCGTTCTCAGGCTGCCGCGGCTGGTCCACCTGGCTCGCGCCGGGTTCGGCCCGAGGGCGACGCTCGACGCCGTTCTCGCCGCCTTGCGCCAGCGCCGTCTCGACGTGAGCGGCGACGACGTCGTCCGAGGCTGGGACGAACAGTGTTGATTCCCATCTGCGAGTGCCCGCTCACGCCTGTCCCGGCGCGTGCCAGGATGCCGGGGCCGGCATTCGTTTTGCCTTTCCCTAGTTTACCTCTCTTCTCGGAGGAGTGCGCCCGAATGCGGTACCTCGTCCTCGCGACCGACTACGACGGGACCATCGCCAAGCACGGGCACGTCGATGCGGCGGTGTGGCCGGCCATCCGGCGACTGCGGGAGTCGGGCCGAAAGGCCGTTCTCGTGACTGGCCGCGAGATCGAAGACCTGCAGGCGATCTGCCCGCACCTGGAGATGTTCGCCCACGTTGTCGCGGAAAACGGGGCCGTGACGTATTGCCCGCGGACCCGGGACGTCCGCAATCTCACCACCCCTCCGGCTCCGGAATTTGCCCGCGCACTGAAGGAGCTCGGCGTAGCGCCCCTGTCCGTCGGGCACGTCATCGTCGCGACGGCCAAGCCGCACGAGGCGGAGGTGTTGAAGACCATCAACGAGATGGGTCTCGAGTTGCAAGTGATCTTCAACCAGGACGCGGTCATGGTCCTGCCGTCCGGGGTTAACAAGGCGACCGGATTGATCGCCGCCCTCAAGGAACTCGGCTATTCGCCGCACAACACGGTTGCGATCGGCGACGCCGAGAATGACCACGCGCTGCTTTCCGCATGCGAGTGCGGGGCTGCGGTCGGCAACGCCATCCCCGCGTTGAAGGACCGGGCCGATCTGGTCATGTCCGGATCCGACGGCACCGCGGTGATGGAACTGATTGACCGGCTCCTGGCGGACGACCTCGTGTCCGTCGCCCCTCGACTCCACCGGCACGACATTCTCCTTGGTACGAATGCGAGCGGGGGTGAGGAGCGAATCGCCCCGCACGGCCAGACCATCCTGGTGGCCGGGACGTCCGGGAGCGGCAAGTCCACCCTCACGGCGGGCTTCCTGGAACGACTCAACGACGCCCGCTACCAGTTCGCGGTCATCGACCCGGAGGGGGATTACCCGGCGCTGCCCGACACCGTCGTCCTCGGGTCGGCCGAGCGGGCGCCGGTCATCGAGGAGGTGCTCAACGTCCTGTCCGCGGGACGGAACGCGATCATCAACCTGGTCGGCATCCCGCTCGCCGACCGCCCGGGCGTGTTCGACCAAATGTTCCACCGGCTGATCGAGCTGCGCAGCCGGACCGGACACCCGCACTGGATCGCGGTTGACGAGACCCACCACCTGATGCCCCCCTCCTGGTCGCCGGGCGCGGATCGGATGCCGAGCCGGCTGCACGGTCTGGTCATGATCACCGTTCATGCCGCCCGCGTCTCCCGCCGGATGCTGGACGCGGTCGATCTGGTCCTGGCGGTCGGCCAGGAGCCCGAGAAGACCCTCACTGAGTTCGGCACGACCCGCCAGCTGCCGGTCCCGGTTGTCTCGCCCGTTGTCCTCGGGAACGGCGAGGCGCTGGCGTACCGCGTCACGTCCGGCGCCCCGGCGTTCAAGCTGACCTGGGCGCTGCCGCGGTCGGAGCGCCGCCGGCACCGGCGGAAATACGCCGAAGGCCGACTGCCGGACGAGAGGGCATTCGTGTTCCGCGGGCCGCGCGGGAAATTGCACCTCCGGGCCTACAACCTGATGACGTTCCTGGAGCTGGCCGCCGGAGTGGACGACGCGACCTGGCTGCACCATCTGAAGTCCGGCGAGTATGCGAAGTGGATGCGCGAGTCGATCAAGGACGAGGAGCTGGCCCGCGACCTCGAGGCCGTCCAGACAAAATACCCGAAGGACGCGGCCGCGAGCCGCGCGGCGGTCCGCAAGGCCGTCGAGCTGCGATACACGTTGCCGTCCGGCGAGCCGTCCGGCGTGGGATGAAGGCGGTCAAATGTCAATGACCTGGTTCGCCTTCAGGCCTGGGAGGCGGCTTCGCGGGCGAGCCTCCGGCTGACGAAGATGCCCGACGCGGCGATCACGAGGACCACGACCGCGGCCGTCAGCCCGGGGCCAATCCGGCCCAGGCAACGTGCCGGACCATCCACACATGCAGCGGCCACGCGATGATCGCCAGAGCCATGGCCCACGTCAGCGCCGGAAGCAACGGGATTGCCAGCCACACGGACAGAGCCAGGAACAGGAGCGTGACGAGCCCCAGCATGACTAGCCGCGGCCGGTCCTCGCGGAGGGGTGCGGGCGCAGCGGAGGCCGCCGCGCGTTCGCCGACCGGCATCGGGGACACCATGTCTGGACCTCGAACCGGCTACACTGGGGGTGACGAGGGAGCAAACCTGGTGCCGGCACGGCGACTGCAACCACTCGTGTGCCCGGAGCTGGTGGCGGGGGCCACCCATGTCCGATTTCATGCAGACGTTTCTCGATCTGTACGCCGCGATCGGGT
The DNA here is from genome assembly GCA_035258765.1 of Gemmataceae bacterium. GTDB lineage: Bacteria > Planctomycetota > Planctomycetia > Gemmatales > Gemmataceae > SIAJ01. Next base: position 8,576 of record DATFWZ010000610.1, on the reverse strand, counting down.
ACTGGGCGCTGTTCTTCGGCGTATTGTTAGAGAACGCCGGGCTGCCGCTGCCCGGGGAGACGGCCCTTCTGATCGCCAGTTACCTGGCCAGTCCGGAGGGGGGCGCGAAGCTCAACCTCTGGGCCGTCGCCGGCGTGGCGTTCATTGCGGCCGTGATCGGCGACAACACAGGCTACTGGCTCGGCCGCGTGTTGGCGCGGCGGCGCCTGGAGCGCGGGCAGCGGTTCCTCTTCCTGACCCCCGCCCGGTTCCTGCGGGCGGAGCGGTACTTCGCCCGGTTCGGATCGGCGACGGTGTTCTTCGGCCGGTTCGTGGCCCTGTTGCGGATCGCGGCCGGGCCGGCCGCCGGCGCGGCCGGGATGCCGTGGTATCGATTTGTCGTGGCCAACGTCGCCGGCGCTGCCCTCTGGGTCGGGACCATCACCGCGATCGGCTACTACTTCGGAGCCGCCTGGGAAGCCGCGCAGCGATGGCTCGGCCGTGGGGCCTGGGCCGCGGCGGGCGCCGTCGTACTGGCATGGGCTGTTCACCGGCTGCTCGCATGGCGCCGCGCCCGCGCCGCGGACGAGCGGATCGCGACCGCGTCACACGCCACCGAGCCCCCCCTGGGGGTGACTGGTGGGACTTCGGAGTGCGAGAAAAAGTGAAGGCGAGCAGAGCGCGTCGAGCCGGCGAGCCGCGAGCGACCGGAGTGCGTACTTCCGGTCACTCTCGCTCGCGGCTCGCCGGCTCACGCCGCTACGCGCGCTATTGATCAAGGGAGCGAGGCCCCCTTCCGCGTCCGGGCGATGCCGACGTCAACCAAGTTCACCAGGCCGTCCCCACTCAGGTCGGCGAAGATGTTGTACCCGACCGGGTTGAGCTGATAGGGTGCCGTCAGGTTGGCCCGGACGCCCGCTTCGTCGGCCGCGTTCACCACGCCGTCGTCGGTGAAGTCACCGTACAGCACCTTGAACGCCTTTGCGAAGGCCGCGATCGGGTTGCCGGCCGCGTCCTTCAGGGCGTTTGGCCCGGTGTTGGCGAGCGCCGTATTGAACGAGCCCTTGGATACGCCGAGGAAGTTCCACGTCAGGGTATTGGTGCCCCGGCCGGTGAACCGGGTGGCCGTCACGCCGCTCAGGCTTTGCAGGTTCCCCGTCGCAATCGCATCGCTGAACACGACCTGGATTCCGGTGACTCGCCACGGCAGGTCGAAGCGGCTCGAGCCGATCAGGTTGTACTTCTTCGTCCCGTACAGTGCCCGGAACTCGAGGATGGTCGGCCCGGACGTGTCGATGACGATATTCTTGTTGGCCGCGAGCGAGCCGGCGGCCCCGGGCGCGGGCAGCGTCGTGATGGCATCCTGGCCGCCGGAGTCCTTGATCGTTCCGCCGTTGAGGTTCAACGCGGAGGTGGTGGTGTAGTCGAGGTCGGCAGCACTCTGGCCTGCCCCGACCGTGTACCGGAACGTCAACGTGGTCGTCCCGCTTCCGCTCACGTAGCCGGCAGTCCCACCCGAGTTGAGCACCAGTTGCGGCGTGCCGGTCACGTTCACCGCACGGTTGAACTGCACCGTAATGTCGATGACGGTCCCGACTCCGTACGCGCCATTCGCCGTCGGCGAAGTCACGTTGGTCACGGCTGCCCGGGTGTCGATGACGATGTCTTTGGCCGCGCCAAGTGACCCGGATGCCCCGGGGGCGGGCAAAGCCAGGTTGGCGTTCTGGCCGCTAGTGACTTCGGTGATCGTGCCGCCGTTCAGCGTCAGCGCGGCTGCTGAGGTGTAGTCCAGGTCGGGGGCTGATTGGCCGGATCCGACCGTGTAAGTGAATGTGATAGTAGTCGTCCCCGAACCGCTGGAGTACGTCGCGACCCCGCCCGAGTTGAGGGCGAGCTGCGGCGTACCAGTTACGGCGACCGCGTGGTTGAACGTGACCGTGATCGGGATGACGGCCCCGAGGCCATACGTGCCGTTTGAGGACGGCGAACTGACACCCGTTACGACGGGCGGCAGGGCGTCGATAACAATGTCCTTGTTGGCGCCCAACGAGCTGGCCGCCCCGGGGGCCGCCAGGGTTAGATTGGCATTCTGGCCGCTGCTCACTTCAGTGATCGTCCCGCCGTTCAAGGTCAGGGCGGACGTGGACGTGTAGTCCAGGTCCGCGGCCGACTGCCCGGACCCGACGGTGTAGGTGAAGGTCAGGGTCGAGGTTTCACTCCCGCTCGCGTAGGCGGCCGTCCCGCCCGAGTTGAGGGCAAGTTGCGGCGTGCTGGTCACGGCCACTGGGTGGTTGAAATTGACCGTGATCGAAATGGCGGCCCCGAAGCCGTAGGTGCCGTTCGCGGTCGGGGAGGTGACCCCCGTCACCCGCGGTGCCAGGGCATCGATGACGATATCCTTGCTGGCGCCGAGGGACCCGGCCGCTCCCGGAGCAGCTAACGCGAGGGCCGCGTCCAACCCGTTGCCTGAATCCTTGATCGTCCCGCCGTTCAAGGTCAGGGCGGACGTGGACGTGTAGTCCAGGTCGGCGGAGGACTGGCCGGCCCCGACCGTGTACGTGAACGTGAGAGTGTTCGTGCCGCTCCCGCTCGTGTACGCCGCCGTGCCCCCCGAGTTGAGCGCCAATTGCGGCGCGCCGGTCACGACCACGGCGTTGCTGAAGGTGACTGTAATCGAAATCGTGGCGCCAAACCCGTAGGTTCCGTTCGCGGTGGGGGAGGTCACGCCGGTGACGTTCGGGCCGGACTGGATCACGATGTTCTTGTTGGCCCCCAGCGAACCCGCGGTTCCCGGGGCGGGCAGGGTCAGCTCGGCGTCCACCCCGCTGATCGCGTCCTTGATAGTCCCACCGTTCAGTGTCAGCGCTGAAGTGGAAGAATAGTCGAGGTCCGCGGCCGATTGCCCGCCGCCGACTGTGTAAGTGAAAGTCAGAGTGGAGGTCCCACTCCCGCTCGTGTAAAGGGCCGTCCCGCCCGAGTTGAGCGCCAGCACGGGGGTGCCCGTCACGGTGACGGCGTTATTGAACGAGAGGGTGATGTGGATGGTGGCCCCGACACTATACGTGCCGTTCGGCTCGGTCGCGGACACGGAGTTCAAGCGCGGCGACACGAACACCTGCGACACCTGCGTCGTCCAACCGGAAATCGATTGGGGGAATTCCTGCGTTGTCCAGAAGGCGAGCGGGTTGCTCGGGTCCACGCCGGTGGCGCTGTAAGGTCCCCACACCTCCGGGTTCTGGCCTTGCTGGTGGTAGTTGTTGGCCTGGCCGGCCTTGAGCTGCACCTCCTGTCCGAACGTAATGGTAGCGGCCGGATTCGCGGGGTTGATGCGGGCGTAAACGGCGTAGGCCCCGATGTTCCCGTCCGTGGGGCCGACGCCCTGGACGGGGCCGGAGCGATTGTACCCGATCAGGATGTCGCCGTACTGGTTCGCCGCGACGGAGGGGAAGAAGTAATCGAAAGAACTGCTCCAATACGTCCCCTGGGCGACCACCTGGTTCGTCGAGTCGCGAATCACGACGAGGTGAATGGCGTTCGTCGTGCCGCCCGGTCCGGGCACCGCGGTGGTCGGCACGCCGTTGGAGTTTACCGAGATGCCGTGGGCGGCATAGATGAGGTCCCCGACCTGGACGATCGCGCCCGTGTACCGGTCGTCGTCGCCCCCGGAAATGACCTGTGTGCCGTCCGGCTGCCGCGATTTGCCCGGCAAGGAAGTCGCCGTCGTCGGCAGGGGCGTGGTCGTGCCGAATGTGGCACCGGCGGCTCCGGTCCCGGTGATCGTCGTGCGATCAATCTGGTTGAACAACGTGTAGTCGGTCGCGACGATTGAGGCGTGCGCCGGGCTCGCGTTGAAGTTCGTCACCCCCTGCGGGGCCCAGCCCATCGTGGTGGGGGCGCCTTCAGTGCGCGTCGTCCGGCGGGTGAGCGTCGGCGAGTCCAGGAGCAGGTCGACCTTCGGGATGGACGTCATCGTCACGCCCATGGGGAAGGGCGTGTCGCGGTTGAAGAAGTTGGCCGACCCGATGTATACGCCGTTCGCGTCCACACCCAACGTGGGGAAGTTGGCGAACTGGCCGGCGATCCCCGTGTAGGAAACGGCCTTCCAGGCCCCGGTCGGGTCGTTCGTGTTTGACCGCGCGACGAGGATCAGGTTGTTGGTAATCGACAGGTTGATTTCGATAGCAAACCACCGGTCCTGGAGCACGTCGTAAACGATGTGCGGCTGGGACAGCCCCTGGCCGGTCACCGTGCTGGTGATGCCCGCGTTCTGCCAGAAGGTGTCGTCAGGGACTTGTCCCAGAATGGTGCCAGACTTGTTCAAAAAGACCATCCGCCCGGATTCGAACTGCACGTAGTGGTTCGGTCCGACCGCCCCGCTGTTGCCGATGGGGGGGACGGAGATGGACCCGAACAACGTCTGGTTGACGCCGATCCCTAGGGTCGGTACCGTCCGGTCCTCGAAGGTGTCCAACCGGAGGGGGGCATGCCGGCGCGGGTGCTTGTTGACCGGCGGGCGGCGGAACTTGAACATGGACTCGGCCCTCGATAGGCGCGCGGCCGCCGGCGGAGGCCGGCCGGGCCGCAGACAACGGGGGGGACTGGTTTGGGGGAGAATGCCCTGGAGCCGGGTGCATTCGAACGGGATCGTAATGTTCTCTAGCACACGGAACGGTGCGACCGGCGCGCAATCGAATTCGGTCGGCCGACACGATTGAGGGACGGGCGCAAGCCCGGGCCGGCGGTGCAATAGTTTCTGTTCGCCTCGGGCGAGAAAATGCTCTATGAATGAGCGCTAGCAACTCGCATTAGCTTCTTGGCATCCCCGCCCCGTTTGCCGAACAGGTCCCTTCTCGGAGTGGTAGCTGTGCGCCGATTCCCGCGGCCGGTGCGTCCGGCCAGTTCTCGCCGATCCCTTCTCTCTCTGCAGCCGCTGGAAGGGCGGGTGATGCCCGCCGGCGGCATCACTGCCTCTGTCTCGGCGCTGGGCGTGCTCACCCTCATCGGTGACGATAGCGCCAACGGCGTCACGCTGACGGTGACTCCGGCCAGCGTGACCCTGACTTCCGTCGGCACGACCCTGATCAACGGGTCCGTCAATCCGCCCCCGCTGCCGGCGATTAAATCGATCAAGACGGACCTGAAGGGCGGGGACGACACGCTGTCGATCAACTCGACCTCCGACTTCGTGGTCACGGGCCCGGTGGTCATCGCCCTCGGCGACGGCGACAACACGCTGAACCTGACGACGAGCGGAAAGATCGAACTCGGTGCGCTCACGGTGAAAGGTGGGGACGGGTCCGACACCGTCACGGTTCAGGGCGGTGCCGTGGGTAGTGTGGTCAAGGGCGCCGCTTCATTCAGCTATACGAACGGCGGGAGCACCACAACGCTCGCGAACGTCCAGTTCGCGCTGGGCGCAAAGGTGATAGCGGGCGACGCCGCCGGGAACTCGAACGAGTTGACGGCGACCAGCGTGACCGGGAAGGCGTTCTCGGTTGACCTGGGCAACAGCTTCCCCGGGATCGCGAACTTTGTCGACAGCACGCTCGGTGGGCTCACCGTCCGCGGCTTCAACGCCGCAACCGTTCTGCAGTCCACCACGATCAATGGCAGCGTCACTATCAAAGGCAGCTATCAGTCCGCCCTGCAGCTGGACACAGCCACCGTGACCGGCAATGTCACGATGACCGACGTGAACCCAAACCTCGAGGCCCTCGGTGGGGGGAGCACGATCAACGGCAACCTCACGCTCACAGGGTCGGGTTGGACGTCCGCGTCGTTTCAGACCGACACGCTGAGCGAGGTGAAGGGGAACATCACGGTCACCGGCGGCTGGTACAACGATGTCTTTTCGGCAAACGGCGCTTTCAAGGTGGACAAGAACGTCAGCCTGACGCTGAATGGCGGTGATAACACCGTCACGATCGGGGACGGGAGCGCCGCGGTCCCCATCGGTGGCGGGTTGAAGATCAGAGGCGGGGCCGGTGTGGACACGATCGAGCTGGAATGGGTGAACGTGATGGGTGTCGTGCCGCTGAGTGGGCCTGTCTCGATCCTGACCTACGGCGGGAACGACGTCCTGTCGATCGACGACGGTTCGACGTTCGCAAAGACGTTTACCGCCGACCTGGGATCCGGCAACGACACCATTTCCGTGGCCCAGAAGCTGGGCGCCTCGAACCCCGTCACATTCATTGGCACGGCCAAGATCCTCGCCGGGACCGGGGACGACAAGCTACTCCTCGGCGTGAAGCAAGGCGCGGCGGGCGGGGATCCGAACAGTCGCGCCGTGTTCAGCGGCCTGGCCAACGTTGTCGACGGCGGGACCGGTGTGGACCAGTTCGATCCGACGACAGCCGAGTTTTCGGGTGTGGTTCCGACCGGGTGGTGATCGACTGGCTGCCGCTTCGCCAAGAAAGACAGCCCACCGGCGTTGGCCGGCGGGCTGCGTCGTTCATTCGCGGCGACGTGGAGTTAGTACCCCCGACAGGATTCGAACCTGTGACCCTCGGTTTAGGAAACCGATGCTCTATCCCCTGAGCTACGGGGGCAAACGCTGCACTCTCCGACAAATCCGAAGGACTCCGGAGCGAAAGTGGCGGACAGCTACACCAGCTAGTACACCTTTATTCTAGTGACAGCTAGAATAACACTCTCCCCGAAGGCGTTGCTTATCATGGCGACCGCGACACCCTCGGACCAGCCGTATCCGGACTTCCCGCTCTTCAAGCACGCGACAGGCCAGTGGGCTAAGAAGGTTCGCGGCCACCTGCACTACTTCGGCACCGAGCCCCACCCAGCGCTGACCAAGTGGCAGGAAGAGAAGGACGACTTGTACACCGGGCGGACCCCTTTTTTCCCAAATTAGTCCGCGACTCGTCCTGTCAGTACCGGGCCGGGTCCGGAAGATAGCAGGCAACGGCGCCACCCTCCTCCGCCCGCCGCCCGGCCCGACTCGCCTCGGCCGGCAGCACCCCACCAGATCACTCGAGAGACTGCTTCATGCGACCCATGACTCGTCGTCCGAACCTCGAACACCTTGAGGGCCGGCTGGCGCCGGCCACGCTGCTCAACCCGACCACCCTTCGGTACACCGACGTGGACGGCGACGCCGTCACCGTCCACGTCTCCAAGGGGGCGCTCGCCCTGTCGAACCCGGGCGGCGGCCCGACCGACGACTTCACCCTGGTCAGCGCCGGCCTGGGCCAGCAGCTGCAGCTCATCAACTTCAGCGACGACAATGGCGAGTTCGCCCATGCCAACCTGACCATCGCGGCAAAGCGCACCACACTCGGTGGCGACGGACTCGTCAACATCGGCTTTATTAACTCGACCGGGTTCGACCTCGGGGCGGTCACCGTCCGTGGCGACCTCGGGCGAATCGACGCCGGCGACGCCAATCCGGCCGCCCCCGGGCTGGCCGCCCTCTCAGTCCGGTCGCTCGGCCGGCTGGGCACCAGCACGCAGGTCGCCGGGGGCAGCCTGATCAGCTCCGTCCAAGGAGACCTACCGACTCTGACGGTGGCCACCGACATGGACGGAGCGGCGGTTAACGCCTCCGGTCGGATCGGCTCCGCCTTTGTCGGCGGCTCCATCCTCGGCGGGTCGACCACGTTCAGCGGCCGGATCCAGGGCGCTGGGGGCATCAACTCGATCACGGTGCGGCACGACCTGGTCGCCAGCGACCAGGATGAGTCGGGGAAAATTTTCACCGGCGGCAACCTGGGCCGGGTGTTCCTGGGCGGCTCCCTGGTCGGCGGGACGGACGGGGTGGCCGACTTTGTTGGGCAGATCCACGCAGGCGGCCACTTGGGGCCAGTTCGCATTCTCGGCGACGTGGTGGGTAACGCGGCGGACCGGTCGGCCCAGATCGACGCCGCCACGATCGACAGCATCTTCATCGGCGGGTCGCTCGTGGGCGGCGGCGGATCCAATAGCGCCCGTGTGGTGAGCACGGGCAACGTGGGCGCGGTCACGATCCTCGGCGACATCCGCGGCGGTGCTGGGAACGACTCCGGCAAAATTGTCGTCGACGGAAGTCTGGCCGGGCTGACCGTGGGCGGTTCCCTGGTCGGCGGCAGTGGGAGCGAGGAAACGGACCCGACTCGCGCCGGCCAGGTATTTGCCAAGTCCATCGGCCCGGTCCGCATTGGCGGCAACCTACAGGGGGCGACCGGGGGCAGCTCGGCTCGGGTCGCCTCGAGCAATGGGATCGCTCGCCTGTCCGTTGGCGCGTCCATCCTGGGGGCGGACGGGGAGACCTCGGCCGAGGTCGGGACGGCGGGGGTCATTGGCCTGATCCAGGTCAGGGGCGATGTCCGCGGGGGCGGCTCCTCGAGTTCGGGGGCGATCTTCGCCAACAGCGGGTTGGGCGACGTGCGCATTGGCGGGTCGCTGGTCGGCGGAGGCGGGCCCAACAGCGGGACGGTCGACACCTCCGGGTCGATCGGCCGGGTGACCATTGGCCACGACCTACGGGGCGGCACCGCGGTGGGCAACCTGTCGGGAGCCGTCTCCGCGTCCCACCGAATCGCCGGGGTGACCATCGGCGGGTCGGTCTACGCCAGTACCACGCCCGGGGTGACAAGCGTGGCCGT
>DATFWZ010000609.1:0-5570 GCA_035258765.1 Gemmataceae bacterium | reverse complement strand
CCCGCCATTTGAGGGGGAACCGGGCAGCGGGCCGGTTATAATCGTCTCGACATCGACGGGGTTTCCGCGGGCCAGGCCAGTGCCGGCCCCCCCGTCCGGGAGATCGTGCAATGCGAGTTCGACTGTTCGCGACCGTCCTGGCGCTGGCTGCGGCCCCCCTGGCGGCATTCGGAGCCGATGAGGAAAATCCGTACAAGAAGGCCAAGGTCGGCGATTACGCCACGTACAAGACGACAATGAAGTTCGCCGGGATGACCCTCGAGGGGACGATGACCCAGACGGTCACCGCCAAGAGCGAGAAGGAGGCGACGGTCACCATCACCACCAAGATGAACGGGATGGACTTTCCCGAGCGGAAGCAAACCATCGACCTGACCAAGCCGTATGACCCCCTGAAGGTGACCAGCGACCTGCCCGCGGGCGTCGAGGCGAAGGTGGAGAAGTTGAAGGACGGGACGGAGAAGCTGAAGGTCGGGGACAAGTCTTACGATTGCAAGTGGGAGACGTTCAAGATGAAGGCCAAGGCTGCCGGCCTCGAGATCGACACCGACGCGAAGGTGTGGCAGTCGAAGGACACGCCCTTGCAATTGGTGAAGATGGAAGTGACTGGCGAGTTCGGCGGGCAGAAGATGGCGATGGAAATGGAATTGTCGGAGACCGGGAGCAAGAAAGACTGACGCCGACTCGCCGACCGGTTGGCAGGTCGTTCAGTCGAATCGGTTCGAAAGGACGGACCGGGGCTTACGACCCGCCGACCACTACTTCCGCCCGGTCGCCCGGGCCACGGCGGCGCCGAGCGCCTGCATCTGGAACGGCTTTGGTAACACCTCCACGATCCCGAGCACCTTCAAGGTTTCATCCGGCACCTCGTCCGCGTACCCGCTGCTCAGAATGATTGGGATGTCGGCTCGGACCTGCCGAATGCCCCGGGCCAGGTCCACGCCGGTCATCCCGGGCATGGTCAGGTCCGTTATCACCAGATCGAAGTCGTCCGGGGTTGCTTGGAGGGCGGCCAGGCCGTCGGCCGGCTTGGCGTAGGTGATGGCCGTGTGGCCGAGCGATTTGAGCATCACCTGGGCGAGGCGGGCGATGGACGCCTCGTCGTCCACAAAGAGGATGCGCCGACCGCCGCCGGCGTTGGCTTTTTCCGTCACGATGACCTCCCCCGACCAGGAGGGGGACCCGACGGCGGGTAGGTAGACTTCGAACCCCGTCCCCTCCCCCGTCCGACTCCGGACGACGATCGCCCCCTCGTGGTTCTGAACCACTCCGTGTACTACTGACAATCCTAGTCCGGTCCCGACGCCGGGGGCCTTGGTCGTGAAGAACGGCTCAAACAGGCGGTCCAGGATCGCCTGAGGGATACCGGGGCCGGTGTCCGCCACTTCGAGCCGGATGCACGTCCCTTCGCGGAGCGGCGGGTGCCGGTGGGCGAAGTCCGGACCGACATTGACCGGCTCGACCGTCACCTCCAGCCGTCCGCCCTCCTCGCCCATGGCCTGAATCGAGTTGGTGCACAGGTTCATCACGACCTGGTGAAGCTGGGTCGGGTCGCCGAGGATGTATGGCTCATCATCCACGCCCAGGGCAACGACGCGCACGGCAGCCGGCGCCGACCCGCGGATCAGCCGCAGCGCCTCGCGGACGATTCCCGACAGTCGCAGCGGCTTGCGCTCGGCCGGTTGCCGGCGGCTGAACATCAGGATCTGCCGGACCAGGTCCCGAGCCCGGGCGGCCGCCTGGACGATCTCGCTACTGAACCCGGCGGTGGCCGGGTCCGTCGCAGAGGTCCGAATCAAGTCCGCGAACCCGAGGATGCCGGTCAGGATGTTATTGAAGTCGTGGGCCACGCCGCCCGCCAGCTGGCCGAGCGCCTCCATCTTCCGCGAGTGAGCCAATCGGGCCTCGAACTCCCGCCGGGCCGCCTCGGCGCGCTTGCGCGCTGTGATGTCTCGCGCCGCTGCCAGCACGTGCCGGGATCGCCCGTCCGGTCCGAAGAACGGGATCAGCGTGATCTCCACGTGAACGCCGGCGGTGCCCTCCGCCAGCCGGGCCTCGCGGGTCCGGGTGCGACCGGACTCGGCGACGCGGTAGAAGTCGTCCAGAAGGTCGTCCGCGTTCCCGCCCCAGAACGCGGTCAGGGCCCGGGCCACGTCCTCGAACCTCCGACCGACCAGGTCCCCCTCATTCAATGCTGCCCCTGCCACCTTTCCCATCAGCAATGTAGCCCGGTTCACGCTCGTCAGTTTCCAGGCGACTTCCGCCGGGTCCCAGGTAAACAGGATCAGGGCGTCGGAGGTGTTGTCGTAGATCATCGAGAGCAGGGCCCGCTGCTCGCGGAGGACGGCCTCAGCCCGCCGCATCGCCTTGCGTTCAGCCGCGTCGCGCAGTGCCCGGGCGACCGCCGGGACGAACCGGATCAGGTTCTGCTTCATCAGGTAGTCGGCCGCCCCCGCCTTGATCGACTCAACTGCCACCTCCTCTCCGACTGTGCCGGAGATCAGCAGGAACGGCACTTCGGGCGCTAACTGCAGCGTGATTGCCAACGCCTCCAAGCCGCTGAACCGGGGCGTGGAGTAGTCCGAGATGATCACGTCCCACCCGCCCCGGTGCAGGGCGCTCCGCAACCCGTCGGCCGTCTCCACGCGCTCGTACGTTGGGGAATACCCGCCTCGGCGGAGTTGCCGTGCCAGGAGCAGCACGTCGTCCTCGGAGTCCTCGATGAAGAGGATCCGTAAGGGGGTGGTCACGACCGCCTCTCCGGAATGGCGTGCCGCATCGGTTTCGCGAGCAACCAGGACAACTCGAGGCAGCCGACCGCCGTGATGAGTGCGTCAAACGCCGGTATGGTGTGCCGGACGGAACCGTTGTTCACGCGAACCTCCGGGTTAGTAGCGAGTAGCTTTGATGTGGAGGCGCGGCAGCGAGCGAGTTTCTGCTCAGGTATAGACCGAATTCCCTATCGGTGACAAGGGAAACCGGCCCGGCCCACGCGCCGCGGCCAACAGTCGAGACGGTAGTTTCGCCAACTGTTTCGGCCGAATCGGCCGGGAGCGGAATCGGCAAGCGGACTACCTGGCCTTCTTTCCCGCCCGGAATCGGTCCCACACCTGAGGCGGCCCGGGAAGTGTCCAACCGGGTACCGACAGTTTGTGCTTCCTCGCCAGGTCGATGATCATTCGCGGGTATTCCGGCCATTTCCCTTCCGCATCGTTGAGCGCCTTGAGCTCGGCGCGACCCGACTCCGTCCGCTGCAGTTGTGGTTCCAGCGACTTATTGAGAAACTCACGCACCTCGGCCGGCATCTGCAACTTGCGACAATCGCCAAGCGGGACCGGCAACTCGAACTTGTTCTTCTGGCAGTAGTCGGCGAGTTCGAGGGCGAACTCCGGCCAGCGGCCCTGGGTTCGGCGCAGTTCCTTCAGCTCTTGCCACCCCCTTTTGGCAAAGTGCTTGTCGTTCTGCAGCAGGTAGTTTTTGTCCTCGATCGGAAGGCTGGCCCAGTCCTTTGGTCCGACCTTGCCCGGGAGGATCGGGTGCAAGTGGGACAGGCGGGCGACTTCGAACGCGTACCAGAAGTAGTTCCCATCGTCGATCGCGGCCTGCGCCTCGTCCAGGGCCTTGCGCTCGTTCTCCGACAGGTTTGGCTTCAAGTTGGCAACGAACGCGTCAATCTGGGCCCGGCCGTCCCCGGTGAAGATGGCCGGCACTTTGCCCGGCTGGAACTCGCCCGACGTGCGCTGCGCGATCGCCCACTCGTCGCGGCGCTCGGCCTCCTCGGCCCGCCATTCCTGGACCTTCTGTCGCCGCGCGTCCACGTCCAGCTTCACGTATTCGTCGCGATACGGCTTGGGCAGCATTTCGACCCATTCGCGCTCGCGCAGGTCCTTCACCGCCTCCAGTCGGGCTGCGGCTGTGGAGGCAGCCGTCACCCGCTCGCGATCCGCGTCCGGCAACCGGGTGAGCCAGGCGTTGTAGGTTTGCATGACGCGGGTGAGTCGGGCCTGGTCCTCCTGCGGCAGGGCCTGGAAGTCCTCGTGGAGCTTGCGGAGCTGCTGTTGGCGGGCGGGCTCCTGGGCCCTGAACCACGCGTACTGCCGGCGGAGGTAAGCAGGGTCGTCCGGGTTGACGGGGGCATCATGTGAAGCTGTCGCCACCAGGGTAGTCACGAGTACCGAGTGCAGTGCGACAACGGATGGCCAGGCCAGCCGGCGTCGGCCGTCGTGCGTGCGAGTGCGTTTCGACCAAATCGCGGACAGCCTGCTCATGACCGTCCCTTCATTCCGTGCCCCATTACTCCCCCTCATCGCCGAACAGCTCCGGCGAGTCGAGTTTCTTCAAATAGTCGATGTCGTCCACGTGGTGGTACAGCCGGAGGTTCTTCATCAATGAAAAGTCGTCCGCCGTCGGCTCCGGGCTGACCGGTTTCGAAGGCGGGACGATCGCCTGGCGGCCGAAGTAGCCCCCGGCCCCCGCGACCAGGACGACCGCGGCGGCCGCGGCCCAGAACACGGCCCCCGGGCGGCGCGCTGGCGGGACCGCCGACATCGGCGTGGTGACGACCAGGGTGCCGTTCGGCGCGGCCGGGATTGGAATGACCTGCGAGACTGTCCGCGTTGCGAACGCGGCCGACGGCTGCGGCCGGGGCAGCACGTCCAGGATGTCCCACGCTCGCTGAAGCGCATCCGCCTCGGCGCGCAACTTCGGGTCGAGCCCCATACGAGCGGCCATCGACTCGGCCGCGGTCGGGTCGAGCTCCCCGTCCAGGTACGCGACCAGTTCCTCGGTCGCGTCGGGGCCCGTGTCGTCCGAATCTGGCTTGTTGTCGGCCACGCTACTCACCCTCGCCGTTCGGTTCGTCCGACGCCGGAGGAACCGGCTGTCCGTCCATATAGATGTAACCCGCCAGGGCGTCCCGAAGCCTCGTCCGGGCCCGGCTCAACAGCGACTTGACCGCCTTCGTGGTGAGCCCCATCACTTCGGCGATCTCGGCGTAGTTCATGTCCTCGAATTTGTTCAGGACGACCGCCATCTTCTGCCGCTCGTTCAAGGTGTCGATGGCCGCACGGATGCGGTCGGCCAACTCGGCCTGGCGGAGCCCGAACGAGGGTGTGGCCCCGTGGTCGCGGGCGAGCTGCTCCTCCGGCCGGGCGCCGAGCGGCCCCGACTCAGTCGCCTCCAGGGGCACGACCGGCTTACGGCCGCGGTTCCGCAGGGCGTTCAGCGCCAGGTTATTGGCGATCGTGAATAGCCAGGTGGAGAACTTGGCCTTGGGCGAGTACTTCTTGCGGTTCCGGTACACGCGGAGGAACACTTCCTGGGCCAGGTCCTCCGCCTCGTCGGCGTTCCCGACCAGGTGGTGCATGATGCCGACGAGGCGGTGTTGGTAATGGGACACCAACTCGGCGAAAGCGGCCGGGTCGTCGTCCCGGACTCGCAGCATGAGGCGGATGTCCGGGTCGCGAAGGGCCATCTGGGCGCTGGTGTGCCCGATCGTCACGGCGGCCTCGTCCGCGCGGGGGTGCGCGCGGGTCCAGAATCCATTCGGAATGGCGACTTCACCAGATTAC
>DATFWZ010000608.1:0-2973 GCA_035258765.1 Gemmataceae bacterium | reverse complement strand
CTGGGCCGCGGGCCACGACGGGCACGGGAACCGGGTGCACGCGGACGTGCAGGCGGCGGCGGTGAAGGCGGTCGCCCAGTGGGAAGCGGCGAAGGCCGCCGCGCACGGCAAAGGAAGGAACGCCGGCATGACCGTCGAGGCACGCGCGCCGATCACCGCGGCCAGCGAGAACGACCTGCCCGACAGCGCGTTCGCCTACATCGAGCCGGGCGGGAAGAAGGACGCGGGCGGGCGCACCGTGCCGCGGTCCAAGCGCCACTTCCCCATCCATGACGCGGCCCATGTCAGGAACGCCCTGGCGAGGGCGTCTCAGTCGCCGTTCGGCGCGAAAGCCATGCCCAAGATCCGGGCAGCAGCCAAGAAGTTTGGAATCCACATGAGCGACAGCGGCCGGTCAGTGCCTGTGCATCCAGTGGAGCGGCGGTACACCGCGTCCACCGTCGGCATAGTGCTCCTTGGCGGGGAGGAAGCCCGCGACGGCACGCGCAGTCGGCGCATCGGCGGCTACGCGGCCAAGTTCAACACCTACAGCCGCGACCTCGGCCACTTCGTGGAGGAGATCGATCCCGGGTTCTTCAACAAGAGCAAGGGCGATGGCTGGCCTGGGGTCATCTGCCGGTTCAACCATGAGAACTCCCAGCTCCTCGGCACCATCCAGGGCCGCACCCTCGGCCTGAACGTGGACCGAGACGGCCTCGTGTACGACGTTGACCCGCCCCCGTCGATGAGCCACGTCCTCGAGTACGTCGAACGCGGCGACGTTCAGAAGTCCTCGTTCGCGTTCCGCGCCTACGAAGAAGACTGGGGCACGACGGAGGACGGGGGCCCGCTCCGCAAGCTCTACTCCGGCCAGCTGGTGGACGTCGCCCCCGTTGTTGACCCCGCCTACATCGACACCACCGCGGGGCTGAGGTCCTTCGCCGCCCACTTCGACGCCGACTTCGAGGAAGTCCGCGCGATGGCGGAGCAGCGTGAGCTGCGCCGGTTCTTCGCCCGCACCGACCGGTCCAGCCTCCCGCCGCAGCCGAAGATCACCGGGACTGAGGCGATGATGAAGCTGATGGAGCGGCGCCGCGACCCCTGGGCATAACCCCAGGTCACACAACTGAATACAGGGGCAGGGATCAACCCACCTCACGGCAAACACCCACCACCAGCAAGGAAGGAACCCGCCGTGAGCGAGGTTGCGAAGCGCCTGCGTGACCGCAGGCTGAACGTCTGGAACGACGCCAGGAAGATCGTCGAGGACGCGGCTGAAGAGAACCGCGAGATGACCGCCGAGGAAAACGGCACCTGGCAGCGGATGATGGAAGAGCTCGACACCATCGACGCGAAGATCGAGGGTGTCCTGACGGCGGAGAAGCGGGCGAAGGACACCGATGACGCGTTCAACGCGATCGGCAAGCGCCCCGCCTCCCGGGAGGCCGCCTACGCGGCGAACAGCGGCGGCCGTGACCTGAGCACCGAGCTCCGTTCCTTCCTGAAGGGGGAGGCCGGGTCGCCGCGGTTCATGGACATCAGCCACAACGACGCCCTCGGCCCCATTAACTACCGTATTCTGCAAACCAATACGGCAGCCGCATCGGCCCTTCTTCCGACCGATTTCTACGATCAATTGATAGCACATTTGATCGAGGTTTCGGGCGTTATGCAGGCAGGGCCAACTGTGCTAAACACGGCTGGCGGGGAAACGTTGCAGATTCCCAAGACGACCGCCCATTCCACGTCGTCAGGATTGACAGCCGCGCAGGCAGCGACACTGCCAAGCTCCGATCCCACAATGGCACTCGCGACCCTGTCGTCATTTAAGTACGGCATTCTTTTGCAGGTCGCGCGTGAACTTTTGGATGATAGCGGCGTTGACCTTTTGGGCTATTTGAGCATGCAGGCCGGTCGCGCAATTGGCAACAAATTCGGCTCCGACCTCGTCACCGGCACCGGCACCGCGCAGCCGACCGGGTTCATGACCAGCGCCACCATCGGTGTCACCGGCACCACCACCGGCAAGGGCGGCGCCGCCCAGTATTCCGACCTGGTGGACCTGGAGTACTCGGTGATCGCCCCCTACCGGCAGTCCAGGTCGTGCTACTGGATCGCGCAGGACAAGACCATCGGCGGCTTCCGGAAGATCCTGGACTCGCAGAACCGGCCGATCTGGGAACCGTCGATGGTGCTCGGCTCCCCGGACCTGCTGCTGGGCAAGCCCCTGGTGGCGGACCCGTTCATGCCCGCGACCGTCACGGCGAACCAGCCGGTGGCGTTCGGGGACTTCTCCCAGTTCTTCGTCCGCCTGGTCGGCGGCATCAGGTTCGAGCGGTCGGACGATTTCCTGTTCGGCTCCGACTTGGTGGCGTTCCGTGGGGTGCTCCGCGGCGACGGCGTCCTGGTAGACCAAACCGGGGCGATTAAGACCTACAAGGCCCCGGCTACTTAGGTCTCTGACCTGGGGAAACGTGCCACGGTCGGCCTGTTCTGGCCGTGGCACGCCCCCCGTCTAGTCAACTGAAGCGCATCCCGGAAGGGAAGAACCATGGCAGACAGGCAGAGCGTCACCCACGGCAACAACGGCGTTTTCGGCGGGGAGCCGGTGAACCAGCCGGGCCAGTACCCGGGGAGCCTGTTCGGCGTGGCGCTGCCGCAGGGCACCGGCGCCCCCGGCACCCAGGGCGCGGGCGGGATGGCGGATCCGACGAATGAGCCGGGTCAGCTGAACGAGGGCATCTCCGGCCAGGGCCCCGGGACGACCGCGGACACGGGCGCCCCCGGCAGCCAGGGCGCTGTCAGCACGCAGGGTGGCCCGGACTCGGTCAGTTATACGCCGGGCGCGAACTATTTCAAGTCCGAGTCCCAGCCGGCGGACTTGACGGTGACGGCGTCGGACAGTATTTCGGGGACGGATGACTGGACGCAGGCGAACGACGGGTCGTACGGCGGCGGGCGGTATGTGCCGGGTGTGCAGGGGAACACGCCGAC
>DATFWZ010000607.1:0-6987 GCA_035258765.1 Gemmataceae bacterium | reverse complement strand
CCTGGGGGAGGAGTTGGCGACAGCGTTCGCTCACTTCCGGGTCGAGGTCCTTGGTCCCCGCGGTCAGGGCGGGGACGGCCCCGGAACCGCCGCGGACCAGCTCGCGGGCGGCCTGTTCGCGGACCCGATAGGACCTATCGCCGAGCTTCTTCACCAACTCCGCCATGCGCGGGTCCGGGGTGGGCGCGGTCGAAGTCGGAGTCGGGGCGCCGATCAGGCTGGCGAGTGCAAAGGTGGCGATGGCGCTCATCGGTGTGGCTCCGGAGCGGAAGACGGGATACGGCTCATAGTACGCCCGGACGAGCGTTCGAGGAAGAGGCTACTCGGCGGCCGGTTACGCTAGTGCGAACAATGGAGGCGATGAAAGGGATCGCTCGGTTCCCATTGTCCCCCCGAGGGGGAAAAGGCTGCCATGACTGCCAACATTTATCACACATCCCGGCGGGTCTTTCAATCCGGTGAAGTTGAAGGTTGCCAGGTGGCGGGGGTGTGGGTTGGCAACTTGCGAACTGGTCATGTCGTTGCAATTTTGCTCGCGATGGGTCAGGGTCGCCAAGATCGCCAACGATTAACACAAACCCCCCGGCTGACCTGTCCCCAAATGCCACTCGTCCGGGTTGGTCCCACTTACCGGGCGGGACCTTTCGCTCCCGGGGACTAACACAGGTCCCAGGTCGACACGTCAGGCCGCGCCCGGCAAGTGGGACCTACCTAGCCCCGAGTTATTGCAAATCTCTGGGTCGACGGGCACGCGCGCGGATTTGGCAACCTGAGTGGCAACCTGATGCCGTACTCTCGTCCCCGCAAGACGTTGCGGAATCCGTTTCAGGTTGCCAAAACACAAGTCAGCCCGTCACGTTACGACGGCCGGGTGAGGAATGCGTTTGGAAGTGGGGGGTGTGTGTGACTGAAAGACAAGAAACGAGCAACCGGCAGCCCGGACCGCACGGGGACGGGGACCACTTCGTCGTAGAATTGTTGGCAGACCGGACCGAGCCGGCGGGACTAGTTGGCGTCCCTCGCCCGGAGGCCCGCCATGCCCAGTCCGACGGCCACTATCTCCCGCCTTGCCCTCCTCGCCGCCGGTGACGTGCCGGACGGCCTACTCGTTTCACGCTTCCTCGCCGGCCACGCCTCGGCCCTCGAGACGATTGTCCAAAGGCACGGGCCGGCCGTGCTCGGCGTCTGCCGGCGCGTCCTCGGCCCCGGACCGGATGCCGACGACGCTTTCCAGGCGACGTTCTTGACCCTTGCGCAGCGCGCCCCAGCGATCCGCCGCCCAGAGGCGCTGGCCGCGTGGCTGCACGGGGTGGCCCTGCGGTGCTGCCGAAAGGCCGTGGCCCGCCGGCCAGTGAGTCCGCCGTCAGACCCTGCGGACCCGGCCGACCCGTTCGCCGACGTCACCTGGCGCGAGTTGCGGCGCCTTCTCGACGAAGAACTCGCTCGCCTACCGACTCGATTCCGGGCGCCGCTCGTCCTCTGTCACCTGCAGGGCCGGGCGCGCGACGAGGCGGCCCGGCAGCTCGGCTGGTCGCTGCGCACCCTCGACCGCCGCCTGGCCCGAGCTCGCGAGGTGTTGAAAGCCCGGTTGACGCGTCGCGGCGTGGCCCCGATCGGCCTGAGCCTGGCCGTCCTGTCGGGAGAGGGTTTACGGGCGTCCGTCCCGCCGCACCTCATCGCGGCCGCGTGCTCGGCGCCCGCCAGCGCATCACCAGCTGTCCGCGCGCTCGTCCCCGCGACCTCTACTGGCATCGTCCTCAAGACCACACTTGGCCTACTGGTCCTTTTCGGGGGGACCGTTGCCGGTCTCGGCTTCGGACGCTCGACGCCGGCCCCGAAAGTCGCGGACCGACCAGAGACCGAGGCCGAGCCGGCGGTCGTCGATGACGACGGGCTCCCGCTACCGGAGGGGGCCATTCGCCGCTTCGGAAGCATACGGTTCCGCCATCCGCATTCGGTCGCCCATTCGGTGCTGTCCCCGGACGGCAAGCGGGTGGCCATTGGCTCGTACCAGCAGATCGTCGTCTACGACACGACCACCGGCAAGCCGGTTCACGCCCTCCGCGACAGTGGCATGACCAACGTCGTCTGGCACTTGCCAGCCATGGCGATTTCCCCGGACGGGAAGTACCTGGCGCACATCGTGCGCGACGGCGACGTGGTCGCCCGCGTCTGGGACCTCGCCACCGGCAAGGAAGTGTCCAGGGTGGCCGGTCTGCGCCCGCAACCGAGCTTCGGCCCTATCCCCGCCGTCCCAGGTAACGAGGTCGTTCAGTCCGAACTCTTCTCCGCACTCCACTTCACGGCCGACGGTAAAGCAATCGTTATCGTCGGTACGCTCTATTTGCACGTCCACGACGTGATGACCGGGAATGAGATTGGGAAATACGACATCCCGTACGTCATGACCGAAGTCAGCGGCCAGCCGCAACTCGGGAAGGCGTTGCGGTCGCCGGCCGAGCTTCTCGCCTTCGCGGCCGATGGCGCGCGGTACGTGTGCAATCAAGGCCGCGACCTCGAAGTCCGAGACCTCAAAGGCGACAAGACCCTCTTCTCCCAACGGCTATCGGACAAGCAGAAAGACACGTTCGTCGCCCTGTCGCCGGACGGCGGGACACTGGCCATGCCGACCGCGGACTGGTCGGCCGTCGATTTGTGGGACGTGGCCGCTGCGCGAGTCGTGAAGACACTTCGTCAAGCCGACGCGAAGCCGGTCCGACTCCAAACGCGGCTCGGGTTCAGCCCGGACGGCAAAGTCCTGTTCGCCGGGGCCGACAAGGCCGTCTACCGGTGGGAGGTCGCCAGCGGACAAATGTTGCCGCCACTGGTCGGGCATGCCGGGTACTACGTCCCGGTGGCCCACGCGAGTGCGGACGGGCAGACGCTGGTAACCGTCTGCGGGGACGGCGTGATCCGCCGCTGGGACCCGGCGACCGGCAAGCCGTTCGACGTACCGCACGGGTACGCGTGGTATTCCACGACGGCCCTGGCGCCGGACGGAAAGTCCTTGGCGCTCGCGGACGGCGTCGGCCGGTTGGACCTGTGGTCCATCGACGGCACCCAGCGGAACGAGTTGAAGTCGGGGACGGAGCCCGCGGTGCTGTCCGTCCGATTCTCCCCCGACGGTCGGACGCTGGCCGCGGGGCTGGCCGACGGACACGTCCGGCTCTGGGACCTGCGGACGCGGCGAGAGATTCGTACGTTCGTGGCGGGACTCAGAGGCTCCGGGGAGCGCGTGGACGCGATGGACTACACCCCGAAGGGAGACCTGGCGATCGCCGGGGCCGCGGTCGGCGTGCGGTTTTGGGACGTCACCGCCGACAAGCCCCGATGGACCCGGGAGCTTCGCGGAGTTGAGGATTTGGTCGCGTCGCCTGACGGCAAGTGGATCGCCGCCAGCCGGCGCGAGGAGGGCGAAATCCACTTGCTGGATGCGAAGACCGGTGAGACGCGGCGCGTCTGGCGGCGACCGGCGGACAAGGACCGGGAGTGGAACCCGAATCGCACGGCCTTCACCCCGGACGGCCGGTGGCTGCTTTCGGCCCACTACGAGGGCGAGATCCGCGTTTGGAACGTTGAGTCGGGGGAGCTGCGGCGAACAATGGCCGCCCCGTCGGTTGCATGGGACGTCGCCGTCGCCCCGGACGGGCGGTGGGTCGCCTCCGTCTCGTCGGACGGTGTGGCCCGCATCTGGGAATTCGCGACCGGGACCGAGGTTCTCCACCGCCTTGAGCCCGGCGGGGATCTGTCCCACGTCGCGTTCACGCCGGATGGGCACGGGCTGTTGTCGGCGACCCGCCGCGGCGCGATCCTCTGGTCGCTCGTGCCCGGGCGGCAACGGACCGGCGATCGCGACCGGCTCTGGGCGGCCCTCGCGTCGGAAGGCCCGTTCGACGCGTATCGGTCACAATGGGCGCTGGCCCGGAGCGGGCAGGGGCTCGCGGAATTCGTCCGCGAGAAGCTTGGCGCCGCGGTCCCTGCCGACGCGGCGAACAAGATCCCCGGCCTCGTCGCCGACCTGGACGCGCCGACCTACCGCCAGCGCGAGGCAGCGACGAAGGAGCTGGCCCGCCTCGGACCGATGGCCGCGACCGCGCTTCGCGAGGCACTCGCGAAAACAAACTCCGACGAGGTACATCGCCGCGCCGGTCAACTCCTGGAGCGGCTTGCAAAGGATCCGCCGCCTGATCAGCTCCGCATGGAAAGAGCCGTCCAGGCGCTGGCGCTCAGCGACGACTCGGGCGCCGACAAGCTGTTGGCGGAATGGGCGGCGGGAGCCGCGGGCGCACCGCTCACGGAAGCGGCCAAGGCGGCGCAACGATTGAAGGTGGTCAAGTGAGCGTCCGTACTCAGGTTTCACAACCTGTCCTGCGGGACGCTCACTTGACCAGAAGGCTGCGTCCCTTCGCGAGATTCGGCAGCAGGAGCACGTTCCCCGGGCGGCCGCCGTTCAGTAGGAACGGGATCGCGAATTGCGTAGCTTCGGCGCTCAAACCGGCGATCACGACCGCGGAGGCCTCCGGGCTCAGCGGATTCTCGCCGGCCGCGACCACGGCACTTCCCGGGTGTGCGAACCGCTCGTCGCGCACCTGGAATGAAGCCGGCCCGAATTTCAACGGGAACGCCTTCTTCCAGCTCTCCGCCAGTTTGTTTGCCGCCGGGGCACCGACCAGCAGCACGTGCCGCCCCGCGACTCCGGCGGCCGACGACTTCAGCGCCTCGTCGTCCGACATGACCGGGACCACGATGTTCGACCCCCCCTTCGCGATCCCCTTTTGCAACATCAACGCCGTCTCCCGGTTGGCCTCCACGTCGCTGGCCGTCCCGTAGACGATGACCGTGTTCTCTTGCTCGCGCCGCCAGGAGGTCACGGTGAACTTCGGGCCTTTCGACTCTTCCTCCAGCCACTTCGCGGCGTGCTCCTTGAGGTCCTTTCCCCACTTCTGGCTGACGAACGCGGTAAACTCGTCGGCCGTGACCAGCTTACCGGCATGCGCCCGGCCGAATTCGTCCATCCACTCGACGAACGTCTTCGTCCCGGCGGCCCGATGCATGCGGTGGAGGGTGACGACGCCTTTCCCGGTCGTGGCCCGGAGCCAGACGTCGCGGGTCCAGTCGCCCTCGGGGTTATCGCCGGGGGTGACCGAGCTTCCCGTAAGCATTTGTGATCGGTGCGCGCCGAGCTCGACCGCGAGCCGCTCCTTGTCTTCGCCCGTCAGCTCGCCGTCGTCGTGCCCGTCCCGGAGCGACAATTCGAATGCGACGATCCGCTCATACGCGGCGAAGCCCTCCGTCAACCAGAGGTCGCCGTCGGCCTTGGCGAGGAGAGTCCCGTGCCAGGCCGGCTTCGTGTTCGGCAGCCCGGGCGGCTGGCGCTCGCTGGCCGCCATGAACGCCTGCGCCTTCTCCGGCAGGTCGGCGACCTTGACCGTCTCGCCCTTCGACGGGGCGCCCGGGTGTAGCACGGTCCAGTCATTCGGAACGAGGGGGACCATTTCCGGGAATTGTTGTTGGTCGTTGTCGCGCGGTTGCCACGTGCCGCCAAGCGGCGGGCCGAATATGGCGAGAGTCTTGAGTTGCTTCGCCATGTCAGTGGAGGTCACCTTGGCGTCGAGCGACCCGACCGCGCAGATCGGCGGGGTGGTAAACGCGACCTTGCCGGTGTCGACCGTGATCTGGCCCTTGTAGCGGGCGTAGAACTGTAGCCACTTCTTGTCGCGGGGGCTCGGGCTCCACGCCATCCCGTGCGGCCGTTCCTTGACACTCGGGATCGTGTCCAGCCGAACTTGGAGGTCCTTGGTGTTGTTGCACCCCCAATAAAACCCCTCGGTCCCGCCAAACCACTCGTTCTTGGACGACCGCCAGAGCCGCGTGGCCGTCGTCCCAAGCTCGAACATGGCAATCTCGTTCGTCTTCGCGTCGGCCAGGAGCCACTCGTTCGTGTAGAGGCCGTTGTTCCCGTCCTTGAGCACCTTGACGACGTCGTCGATCGTGTCGCCGTACTGGAGGGCCTTGCGGATGCGGTTTGTGAGGGGGATGCCATCGACGTGGAATCGGGTCTGCTCGATCGTGGTCTCGCTCACCATCAGGCCCGCGTCGTTGAGGTAGTAGTCCATCCCGCTCTGGATGCCGGCCGGGTACGACTGCATCAAGACGCGGTGACCCTTCGCCGGCTTGACGTCCAGCCAGACGTTGTAAAACCGGGCCGGGTACAGGCCGAACATGGTGATGTAGCCGAAGACGACCTTGCCGTCGGCCGTGGCCGGACCGGTGGCCGCGAAGGCGCTGCAGTGGTCCTGCTTCGGCGCCGGCATCGCCTTCGGCTTGCGGCCGGGGAACTTCTCACCCTCGAGTCCTGTCGGCAGGGCGTCGAGTCCGCCGTCGAGACACATGAGCTCGGCCCAGGCGTTCACGGCGACAATGTCCGTGAGATCGATCGTCCGGCCGTCGAAGGCGGCCCCCGCGTCCGCGGCGCCGTCGGCGATGCCGCGCATCTCTTCCAGGTATTCGCGGTCGAACTTGCGCAGGAACAGCGCGTTGGTAAGCCGGCGGATGTGGGCCCAGCCGCTGGCCGGGTCCTTCGGGCTCTCCTGGGCTGCGAAGCAGCGGACGTACGCGGCAATCTCGGTCGCCAGCAGAGTTCCGTGCTGGTACCCGCGCTCGTGCGGATTCCCCTCGATGTGCAGAACGATCCACCCGCCCTGGGGGTATCGGTACGCGGGCCCGTGCCGGCGCACGCTCAGCGGGTCCGGGGCGAAATCGCCCGCCGCGACGGTGATCGGAAGGAGAACGAGCAGGAAAACGGTGCGCATGTCGGCGTACTGGATGTTGGGGAGGTGGTGACCGTACAGAGTGTCATACAAACGGCGGGCGGGCAATCGATTTTCGAGCCCCCCCGGCAATCAGTACGGCGGGAGTAGCCGGCGGAACACATGGGCCAACACCGTCCCCGCGAACACCATGTTCCGCGACATCAGGCCGATCGGG
>DATFWZ010000606.1:0-13969 GCA_035258765.1 Gemmataceae bacterium | reverse complement strand
CGGGGCAAGGGGCGGCTGAACCATCGCGGACCGCCCGGCCCCTGCCAATCGCCCCCCGTGCGTTTACAATTCTCTCGGCAAGGCCGCTGACGACGCGCGCGAGGTCCGCCCTGTCATGCAAACGGTGAACTTCAACTGCCCGCATTGCGGTAACCTGATGGCCGTCGGCCTCAACCTGCTCGGCCGAAACGTCCGGTGTCCGCACTGCAAGCAAGTGGTTCGGGCACCCTCTCCCCTGAACGAGCCGGCCGCCCCGGTTCCGACCCCCCCACCGCCGCAAACGCCGACCGTTGCGGTGCCCTCCTTCAACGTCCCCAAGCCGACCGAGACGCACGAGAGCATCTTCAGCGAGCGGCACGAGCACGACGAGGATCTGTTCGGGACCGAACCGCCGAAACCGGCCGTCCCAGGCGCCGCGCCGTCCCCGCCTCCTCCGCTCCCATCGCGGTCCGTCGAGCCGACGGTCGCGGATACGTTTGGCGTTCCGCCGTCGCTGCAATCGTCCGCCCCACAGCCGCCCCCGACGCCGCTCGAGGTCAACATTCCCCCGCCGCCGATTTTCGAGCCACTCGCGGATGATGAGGCAGACCGGGTGGAGCCGACTCGCGAGCCGCGCCTGGAGCCCGAGAATCGCGGCTACCGCTTGCCTGGTCGTCGCGAGCAAGCCCCTTCAACCCCCGCGTTCGCGTGGATCCTGCTCGCCTACGCGGCCGTCGTTACGGTGGTCGCCGGGTTTTTCGGTTACCAGTACTTCACCGCCGGTCCGTCCGCCGACCACCCGTTCAAGGCGATTCCCGACTTCTACGGCGAGTATGAGAAGGCGAACCGGAGGCAGACCGCGTTCAAGGACCTTCCCGATCCAAGGCTGGACGTTCCTCCGGATCTGCGGGTGAAGTTGGGGGACGAACTGACAGTCGGGCAGTTGCAAGTGCGGCCGGTGTCCGTCGAGCGCAGGCTCCTGACGTACACGACCGAGTACGTCGCCGACGAGGCCAAGACTCGGGAGATTGGCCCGACGACCTTGGTACTGGCCATGAAGGTGAAGAACGTCTCGACCGACACGTCGTTCCACCCGAACGATCCGGCCTTCAACCGCTTGGGAGACGCAAACCCCCTACCCTATACTGCTCTGCAAGTGAACCAGCAGTTCTATTACGGGCCGTTCCACTGGCCGCCGGATGTGAACACCAAGCAGGAGTACGTGGTCGGCCAGGAGTGGCCGGCGCGCGACAACCCGCTCGGCCCCGGTGAGGAGCGCGACGTCTGGGTGACGGTGGCCCCGGGTAACATGAAGGGCAGTTCGGGCGACGTGGTCGATGTGATCGGTAAGCTGCCGGCGAAGACGCCCCTGCTCTGGCGCGTGCAGCTCCGCCGCGGATTGGTAAGGGCCAAGGACCCGTCGGGGCGAGACGTCGACGTTTCCGCGACGACCGTGATCGGCGTCGAGTTCCGGGCGGATCAGGTCAAGTAGGTTAGGCGCCGCCCGGCTCATCTGATTTCTCGTGCCATTCCGGGCGGCGTAAGATCATTTCATGCCGCTCCGCGTCTCCAATCTCCGGCTACCAGTTGACGCGCCCGAGTCGGCCGTGCGCGAACGGCTGGCGCGGGTCATCGGCGTGCCGGCAACGGACCTGCGGGCGTGGCGCATCCTGCGCAAGAGCCTCGACGCCCGCGACAAGTGCGACTTGCAGTTCGTCTACAACGCCGAGGTTCTTGTCCCCGAAGGCGACGAGGCGAAAGTCCTTCGCCGGGGGACGCACGCGGCCGCCCGGGTCGAAGCCTTTCACGAACCCCCGTTCGAAATGCCTGACCGCGGGCCGGAGCCGATGCGACACCGGCCGGTCGTCGTCGGGTCCGGGCCAGGCGGGCTGATCGCGGCCTACTTCCTGGCCGAGCGCGGATACCGCCCCCTCTTGCTCGAGCGCGGCACGCCGGTCAACGAGCGCATCCGCGACGTGAAGGCCTTCGACGCGGGCGGGCGCTTCGAGCCAGAGAGCAACTACCTCTTCGGTGAGGGCGGGGCCGGGACATTCTCGGACGGTAAGTTGACGACCCGCGGCACCGGGCCGGACGTCCTGCGCGTGTTGGAGCTGCTCGCCGAGTGCAAGGGACAGCAGCCGGGGAAGCCGTCGATCCTCTACTACCACCGCCCGCACCTGGGCTCCAACCGCCTGCCGGCGGTGGTCAAGGCGCTGCGCCGGCGGATTGAAGAGCTCGGGGGCGAAGTCCGGTTCAAGGTCCGCGTCGAGGACTTGATCCTTCGCGATGGGCGGCTGACCGCGGTCGTGACGTCTTCGGGCGAGATCGCGGCCGACGTCGTCGTCCTCGCGACTGGCCACAGCGCCCGCGACGTCTACGAGGTGCTCGTTCGTCGTGGTGTGCCGGTCGTCCCGAAGCCGTTCCAGATCGGGCTGCGGGTCGAGCACTCGCAGGAGCTGGTCAATCGCATCCAATACGGTCAGCGACATTACGAGGACCAGCTCGGCAACGCGGACTACTCGCTCGTCGCGCACGGAGCCGTCGACGTATTCACCTTCTGCATGTGCGCGGGCGGGTACATCATCCCAAGCGTGTCGCAAGCGGGTTTCTTCTGCACCAACGGCATGAGCCTGTCGCGCCGCGACTCGCCGTACGCCAACAGTGGGCTCGTGGTAACCTTGCCCGCAACCGAGTTCGGCAGCGACGACCCGCTGGCGGGAGTTCGAGTGCAGGAGCAGCACGAGCGACGCGCCTTCGGACTGGGCCGCGGGGAGTACCGGTGCCCCGTGCAGCGGGCGACCGACTACTTGTCGAGGACCGTAACGCGGGACGTGCCGCCATTCAGCTATCCGCGCGGCGGAGTACCGGCCGACCTGGATGAAGTTTTGCCGGCGTTCGTCGCGGCGGCGATCCGGGCCGGGCTGCCGAAGCTGGATCGCGCGTGGCGGGGACGTTTCCTCCCGGACGCGGTCCTGGTCGGACCGGAAGCCCGGGGCAGTGCGCCGGTCCGCATCTTGCGGGACGATGTGTCGCGCGAGTCGCCGGTCGGCGGGCTTTATCCAGTCGGCGAAGGGGCGGGCTACGCTGGCGGGATTGTCAGCGCTGCTGTGGACGGGTTGCGGACGGCGAAGGCGATCATTGGGCGTTACGAACCGGTCGGGCGCTAGCGGTGCGCCGGCAGCCGGCAAGCCGGGAGCGTCCGCGACCGGAGTGCCTTCCCTCCAGTCGCGCACGCTCCTGACTCGCCGGCTGGGGAGACTTGGGGACATCCCGGTCGAAGGTTGCCAAATTGGCACCCCCGCCCGTGGCAGCCTTCAAATCTCTCGCCCGAGGCGCCCACTTGCAAGGAAATGACCAGCTGAAGATTGCCAACCCGCACCCCCACCCGTGGCAATCTTCAATCGCCGCGCCAACACCGCAAGTCGCAATGACTCGCCTGGCGTCCGTACGCGTCTGTAACCCGTTGTCGCCACCCCTTGACCGTCCCCTTTCACCACCCGTACCCTACACACCCGAACCGCTTTGATGGAGTCGTACTGTGGATCGCCTCCGCGTCGTCGTCTGCTCCCTGCTCGTCGCCTTCCCGGCCGCCGCCCAGCCGAAGGAGGCCCCGGAGCCGTTCACGTTCGACCCACAGAGCAAGCCCCTGCAACCGGCCGCCCCCATCTGGTGGAACGTCGCGGTCTCCCCGGACGGCAAGACCATCGTCACGGCCCATGCCATCGACGGTGGCGGCGAGTGGTGGGTCTGGGACGCGGAGGGCGGCGAGGTGGTGGCAAAGGTGCGCGAGCCGAACGTCGTCCGGTTCGTCGCGTTCTCCCCCGACGGCGCTTTGCTCGCCACCGGTAACTTCGACAACGCCGTGCGCCTTTACGACGCCAAGACGCGCAAGCTGCTGGCCTACGGCCATCAGGCGACCGGTGGGCACACGGGCGGGGTCAACTCCCTCTCGTTCAGTGGCGACGGAGCTGTCATCGCCACCGCGGGGCTGGATAAGACTGTTCGCGTCTGGGACGTGGCCGAGGCTGTGAAGCGAAGTCGGGCGAAGGAGGGGAGCCAGACGGTCACAATGGCCGCGCGGGTCATTTTCGAAGGGCACGAGCAGGCGGTGTACGCGCTCGCCCTGTCGCCGGACGGGAAGACGCTGGTCAGCTCCGGCCCGGAGGGTTCGATTCGGATGTGGAAAGTGCCGTCCCTCCAGGCCGGACGGTCGATCAGGGTCGGCAAAGAAGAGGTGAAGATTCCGGCTCACGGGACGACGGTCGAGTGCCTGGCGTATTCGCCCGATGGATCACGGTTCGCGTCCGGGAGCTGGGACCACACGGCCCGGCTGTTCGACGCCGCGGGCAAGGAGATCGCCGTCCTCAGGGGCCACAATCGCGGGGTCATGGCCCTCGCGTTTTCGCCCGACAGCAAGCGGCTCGTCACGTGCAGCGGCGACCACAACGCGAACGTAGCCGGAGAGATTCGACTTTGGGACGCTGCCGACGGCAAGGATCGCGGGCTGCTCGGCCGCCAGGGGGACATGGCTCTGGGCGTCGCGTTCGGTCCCGGAGGCAAGACGGTGGTCAGCGTCGGTCGCGACCGGGTCGTCCGCGTGTGGGACGTCGACGCTCGTAGCGAAGCGCGCGCGATGCGGCCCCCGGACGCCGGCGCCGACGACGCGAACTTTATTCATGCTCTCGCGTACTCGCCGGATGGTTCACTTCTCGCCGTCGCCGGCGACAGCGGCGCCATTGCCCTGTGGGATGTGCAGGCGCGAAAGAGAGTCGCGACTCTCGAGCGACACACGGACGCAGTCTACTCTCTGGCCTGGGCGAAGGAGGGCGGACGACTGGCGAGCGCCAGCGCCGATCACAGTGTCATCATCTGGGATGCGAGCACGAAGAACCCGGTGCACGTGCTCAAACACCCGGGTGTGGTGTACGCGGTCGCGATGACCGCGGACGGCAAGACGGTCGCGACCGGCGGCTTCGACAAGGCCGTCCGTATTTGGGACGCGGACTCCGGACAGGAAAAGGCCAAGAAGGAAGGACACACGGCCAGCGTCCGCTGCGTGGCGTTCGACGCAACTGGGACGCGACTGGCCTCCGGGGGCTCGGACTACAGCGTTCGCGTTTGGGACGTGGTCGGCGCGAAGCCGCCGCAGGAGCTTCGCGGACACTCGAAAGTCGTTCGGGCCGTGCGCTTCCTGCCCGACGGGACGCTTGTGTCTGCCGGAGACGATCGGCGAATCCACGTCTGGAACCTAACCGACGGCGAGCCCCGACACACGTTTGGGCCCTACGCGGACGCCGTTTTGTCGCTCGGCGCCTCGCCCCGAGGCACATTCATTGTGGCGGGACTGGCGACGGGGGCGGTAACCCTGTGCGACCCAAAGGAGGGCCAGAGCCGTGCTATGCTGACAGGCGCTACCGACGCCGTCACGGCCGTGGACGTGGCGCCCGACGGCCAGCAGATCGCCGCAGCCGGGTTCGACCGCACGGTCAGGCTTTGGACGGCGGGGACGAAGACGGCGGCTAGCGCGGTGACGTACGCGGGGCATTCCGGGCCCGTGCGCGCGGTTGCGGTGTCCCCGGACGGCGAGCTAACCGCGACCGGGGCCCAGGACGGCGTCATCCGCCTCTTCGACGCGACCACGGGTGGGCCGAAGGTGAAGTGGGAAGCCCACCCGGGGGGCGTCGAGGACCTCGCGTTCTCGCGCGACGGGAAGCACCTCGTGTCCGGGGGCGCGGACAAACGCTTGATCGTTTGGCGGATCGCTGACCGGCAACCGGTAACTACGGTCACGGAGCCCGGCCCGGTGCGGCGCGTCGCCATTTCCGAGAAGGGGACGCTCGTGGCGTGGGGGACGACTGACAATGACATCCGCGTTCGCGACGTCGCGGGGGAGTCGATTCGGAAGCTCCCCGGCGAGGCGCCACCGGATTCACTTCAGTTCCTCGCCGACGACACCCTCCTGAGCGCCGGCGGGCCCCGGGCATACCTGTGGGATGTATCTGGCTCGCGAGTGTTGCAGAATCTCGACGGGGGCCAGTTCGCCCGGGTGACCGCGGCTGCTGGGTCAAGCGACGCCAAACTCTTCGTCGTCACCGGCGAGCCGGCTGTGGGCACGCAGCGGCCGGAAGACATCGGCAACAGCCGCGTGCTCACGATCTCCTTCCATCACCCGAGCACCGTCACGAACCGGATGAACGACACCGGCGTCGGCGTCACGCGTGCGGTCGTGTGCCCCGAGGGCCGGATCGTCGCGGCCGTGGGCGGCGACGGGACGGTCCGGGTCTGGGAATGGCCCGGCCTGTCGCCAATCCGCAAGTTCACGTCTCACTCCTCGTCCGTCTTAGCGCTCGCTAGCAGCACGCGAGGCGAATACCTGGTCACCGCCTCGGCCGATGGCACGGCCAAGAGATGGACCGGGTCCCGCGGCGAGCCGCTCGTCTACGCCGCCCGGCTCACCGATGAGTCGAAACAGGCGTGGTTCGCCCGCCAGTCGCCGGACGGCAAGGTGCTCGCCACCGGCGGCGACGATCGCGTCCTCCGGCTCCGCGACGCGGTTCCCGGCAAGTTCCGCGTCCTCCCCGGCGACTACCAGTACACGTTCTCGACCGCGACCAACGCCGACGGCTCGATCCTGGCGACCGGCCACCTCGACGGCACGGTCCATCTGTGGGACCTGAAGACCGGCAAGCCGATTCGGAAGCTCGAAGGGTCCCAGCACCGCATCTGGTCGCTGGCGTTCAGCCCTGACGGGACGCGGCTGGTGGCCGGCGCCGGGAAATGGGATGAAACCGTCCCGGGGGAGATTCGGGTGTGGGACACGTCAACCTGGAAGACCGTTCACGAATTCGCGGCGCACGACGATCTGGTGTTCGCGGTGGCCGTCTCTCCGGACAACAAGGCCATCGCCTCGGGCAGCCGCGACCAGTCGCTCCGGACGTGGGAGATGGCAACGGGCAAGGAGGTACACACGATGCGCCGCGGCGGGTATGTCCGGAATCTTGCATTCACTAACGACGGGAAGCGCCTGTACTCGTGCGGGTCCGACGGTGAGCTGCGGTGGTGGGACCCACAGCGGGGCGAGGAGCAGGGGACGACGAGGATCGGGTCGGCCGCCGTTGAACGACTGCGATTGTCGCAGGACGGGAAGTACCTTGGGCTGGCCCTGCGCCTCGGAAATCTAAAATACGTCCCCGCTCTCTGGGACGTGTCCAAGAATCAGCTCGTCCGCCAATTCCAGGGCGATCACCCCGCACAGATCAATGACCTCGCGTTCTCCCCGGACGGTCAATTGCTCGTCGTCGGCGGCGGGCACTACCAGACGAGCCCCCGGTTCCAGCCCGGGGCGTCCGGCCCGTGGGTCATGAACAGACCGCTCGAGACCGGACAAAAGTCCACAAACGCGACGATGCCGACTTGCGAAATCCACTGCTGGAACGTGGCCACCGGAACGCCGCTCGCCGACCTCGCCGGGCACAAGTTCTGGCTCGAGGCAGTTCATTTCACTCCCGACGGCCGCCACCTCGTCACGGCCGGCGGGGCCGTCGGCGAGCCGGGCGAAATTCGCCTCTGGGACACTGCCGGCCTGCGACCGAAGGCCGTCCTCGGCGGCCATACCGGAAGCCTGACGTGTGGGCGATTCAACCCGGACGGGACCCTCTTCGCCACTGGCTCGACCGACTACACCGTCATCGTGTGGGATGTCGCCAGGGCGCTCGCGGGCGACGGTTCGGCCAAGAAAGTGCTCAAGGGGCATAAGGGACTGGTCCGCAACCTCGCATGGTCCGCGGACGGGTCGCGACTGGTCTCCTCGGCCGAGGACGGCGTGGTCATCGTCTGGGACCCGAAAACCTCGGACGCGACGCTGACGATTACTGCGCACGATTGTCCCGTCTACGGGGTTGTGTTCTCCCCGGACGGCGCGATGATCGCGACCGCGGCGGGCGACTGGAAAAACCGGCGAGCCGGTGAAGTTCGCGTCTGGGATGCCAGGAAGGGGACCGAGCTGTTCCGGCTCCCAGACGCGGAGCTATCCGCGTGGGGCGTGGTGTTCA
Organism: Gemmataceae bacterium; assembly: GCA_035258765.1. Classification (GTDB taxonomy): domain Bacteria; phylum Planctomycetota; class Planctomycetia; order Gemmatales; family Gemmataceae; genus SIAJ01. The sequence goes on along the minus strand of DATFWZ010000606.1, from coordinate 5,939 downwards.
CGGCCGACGGTCATTTGATCACCACGCAACAAGGCGACACGGCGCTGCGCGTATTCGATGTCAAGACCCGCAAGGAGGTCAAGAGTCTGTCGGCGACGGTTAACGCACGTGGGCTGGCGCTGTCCCCGGACGGCAAGTGGGTCGGCGTCACGGCACAAGGCAACGGCGTGATCAAGGTCTGGGAGACAGCCACCTGGCGGGAGGCGTATGAGGTTCCGGCTCACCCGGGAAAAGTCGCTTTCACCATGGAATTCGGGACGGACAAGCAGACGATCCTGTCCGCCGGGGGCGACGGGGCCGCGGCCGTGTGGAAAATCCCCGGGGGCGACTACAAGCTGCCGGAAATCCTCCCGCCGGCCCCGAGGGTCGAGCCAGTTGTTCAACCGGGGTTGGAAAAGAACTGAACGGGCCGGTTTGCAACGTCAAGGTTTTGGGACAACGATTCGCGCGGCGGGCTCGGCGGGCGGGGGCGACGGCCGAGGGTCTTCGCGGGGGACGAATCGGGACGCGGCCGGCGGCCGATGCGATATTTCCGTGATCCATTTTGGTGGACGGACCGTCGCCGTGTTCAGCAGCGGTGTCGGCCGCGGCGGCGTGACGACTGGCTTGGGAGTAGCGGGCGGATCCCGCTCAATCGCGAATTGGGTTCGGATCACGCGGTTCGGAGCCGGTCCTCGGGGTGCGACCGGATCGGCCACGGCCACCGGAAGAGGCCGCGGGAGGGGCGCGAGTTCGGGACCCTCGAACGCGACTCTCTGTGGCAGGCCGAACTTCGCGGCGGGCACGACCGGCGCGGGATGCCAGATCACGTCCTCGGCCACCCCGGGAGCGGCCACGGCCAGTGCCAGCACGATCGCGGCCCGTCGCGTCACCGGTATCCTCCCGCGAATCCACCTCAGCGGTCTTTCGACCGGATCCGCTTGCGGGGTCAAGAAGTTCCGGTCGCTGTCTCCCCGGAATGACCGGTCCGACCGGCAGGACCGGCAGGGTTTCCCTGCGCCCCGGCGTTGACCTGTCCTGCCGCCGCGCCGAGACACTTGTCCGGGGAACCCCCGCCGTCTGGCGACCGGGATGGGCCCCGGTCGATAAATCTCCGTCGGGCGCCTACCGGCCGTGACCGGTCGCGTGTCGTGTACTAACTTACCCAGACCGCCCGGAATGTTCCTTTTCGTGGACCCGCTGCCGATGCTGACCGAAGCCGAACCCGCCAGCGACTTCGACTCCCAACTAGCCGAGGCCGCCCGCGACCCGCAGCGACGCCTCGAATTGCTCCAGACCCTCCTTGGCCCGGCCGCCTGCCGGCAGATCGGCGTCTATCCGATCCCGGACGGGTTCAGGCTGTCGGTGGTCATCCCGGTCTACAACGAGGAGCGCTGGATCCGCGAGATCGTTCGCCGCGTCCGCGAGGTGCCGATCCCGAAGGAGGTCATCCTCGTCGATGACTGCTCGAAGGACGGCACCCGGAAGATCCTGGAGGAGGAGATCAGCAAGCTCCCCGACTGCCGGGTGGTGTATCACGAGGTCAATCAGGGAAAGGGGGCCGGCCTGCGGACCGGCTTCAAGCACGCGACGGGGGACGTGGTGATCGTCCAGGACGCGGACCTGGAATACGACCCGGCCGAGTACCCACGACTGTTGCAGCCGATCATCGAGGGCAAGGCGGACGTGGTTTACGGGTCGCGGTTCATTGGGGATAACCACCGAGTGCTCTACTACTGGCACTACGTGGCCAACAAGGCCCTGACGACACTCTCCAACTTCTTTACCAACCTGAACCTGACGGACATGGAGACCTGTTACAAGGTATTCCGCCGGGAGGTGATCCAGGGGATCGACCTCAAGTCGAACCGGTTCGGGTTCGAGCCGGAGGTGACGGCGAAGGTCGCGAAGAAGCGGGGCCCGGCCTGGCGGGTGTACGAGGTGCCGATCAGCTACTCCGGCCGCACCTACGAGGAAGGCAAGAAGATCGGCCTGAAGGACGCGTTCAACGCCCTCTACTGCATCGTGCGGTTCTGGCTCAAGGACTGAAGCTGGGAAAAGGCAACGCGTGGAGACATTCGAGGAACGGGACGTTTACTGTAAGTACGTTTTCGGCGAGCGCGGATGTCGCTATTCGTCTCCGGGCGGGGGTAAGTTCGCCGACGTCGCCAGGATTGTCAGCTGTTAGCACATACCCCCTTGGCCCGCGGCGGGCCGAATTCGTTGCAACCCGTCAAAAAGCTGAGACCTCCAGCTAAGGCCGCCAGGGGGGCTCACTTGGCGGTCTCAGCTCTCTCGGATCGACGGAACAGAACACCCCGCAGCGGCTTGCGTCGAAATCGCGGCCCTCAACATGTCGCGCACCAGTTGCGCCGCAGAGTTTTTCAATCCGAATCACCCGCCTCACCGCGGCTCCCGGCGAGGAGGATATGCCACCAGGCTGCCCCGACCGCTTCCGCGGCCGCCAGCGACGCGGGCGAACGGCCCCGCGTGAGCGGGCCGAGGACACTGCCTTCACCGGGAACGGCCATAGGTTGCTGGGTGCCCCAGCTTCCTCGGCCCGCTCACGCGAGGCCGTTCGCCCGGGCCGCTTGTCTGGCACGGGAGATATTTGGGGACTTCTGGCAGCCTGAGAGCATTTGGCAACCTGAAATGTATTGCGCAAGTGCTTACGAGCAGAATATTACCGGATCAGGTTGCCATTCAGGTTGCCAAATCCGCGCGCACTCTCGGCTGGCAATGTCACCGCGCTGCAATGACACGAGATAGGGGTGAAAAGAAGCGGTGGACTTCGCAGAAAAGAACTCGGTGCTTGAACAGCGCCGTCCGCTCAGCGATAACCAACATTGGGACGTTGGTTCGCAGGAGCATTTACATGCCCCGGCTGATGCACTTCGCCCTGGCGTTCGGATTGATGGTCGCCGTGACCGCAATCGTTTCCGCCGACGGGCCGAGGTTGGAGCGGCCCAAGATGGAGGACCCGGAGCGGGCCAAACTCCGAAGGACCATTCAGGTCTACCGCATCTTTTTGGAACACCTCAAGCGCCCCATGTACTGCGGTTCGCTCGAGCAAGTGCGAGAGTTTGAAGACGATTTGCGAGCCCTTGAGTTCGCATATGAGCAGCGGCTGCCGGTCAAATGTCTGCGCCGGTAACGCGTTCCCTCAGAGCAACTCCTGTGGCGAGCGACTTCACTTCTTCTTCACCATCTGCTCCAGCAACCCGTCGAGCTGTGCCGCCTCCTTCTTGCCCTCGTACGTCTTCACCTTCTTCCCCTCGCGGTCGAAGACGTGCACGATCGGCGGGAGCGAGTGGTAGAGCTTCGCGTCCCCCTCCTTCTCGCTCTTGTCCTTGTCCTCGAGGATGAAGTTCTGAAACGTGGCTTTGTTCTTCTTGAGAAAGTCCAGGGCCTTGTCCTTGTCCTCTGGCTCGTCAACCGTGAGCGAAATGAAAACAACCCCGTCCTTGGCATGCTTGTTGGCCAGCTCGACCATGTGCGGGAACTTCTCCTTGCACGGGACGCAGAAGGTCGCCCACACGTCGATCACCACGACCTTCCCCTTGTGCTCCGCGACGGCCTTCAATAGCCCGTCTAGGTTCACCGGCTGGAGCTTGACCTCGTCGGCGGCCAGGGCCGGGGCGGCCAGAATCAGGGCGGAAAGGAGAGCAATGCGCATGTTGCGGTTCCGTAACGGGGCGACGCCGGGTATATCATACGGCCCGGCCAGGTGGGCCGGTTTGTCCAAGAATGCTACAATTGCCATCTGAGGATCTTTCACCGCCGCCTCGACCCGACGCGAGACCCGATGCCCGCGCCGAGCCTGATCCGGAACTTCTCGATCATCGCCCACATCGATCACGGGAAGTCCACCCTCGCCGACCAGTTCCTGCTCCAGACGGGCACCATCTCCCAGCGGGAGTTCCGGGCCCAACTCCTGGACGACATGGACCTGGAACGCGAACGGGGCATCACCATCCAGATGCACCCGGTCACCATCTACCACAAGCACTCCGACGGCCAGGTCTACGAGCTGAACTTGATCGACACGCCCGGGCACGTGGACTTCAGCTACGAGGTGTCTCGCTCCCTGGCCGCGTGCGAGGGGGCCATCCTCCTGGTCGATGCCTTCCAGGGCGTCCAGGCCCAGACGGTCGCGAACGCCTACCTGGCCATTGAGAACGATCTGGCCATCGTCCCGGTGCTGAACAAGATCGACATGCCGACCGCCCGGCCCGACGCGGTCATGGCCGAGATGGAAACGGCCCTTGGGATCAAGCCGGACGAGTGCCTGCGCGCCAGCGGCAAGACCGGCCTCGGCGTCCCGGCGGTGATCGCGGCCATCATCGACCGCGTCCCGCCCCCACCCGGCGACCCGGACTCCCCGCTCAAGGCCCTCATCTACAACAGCCACTTCGACACCTATAAGGGGGTCATCGTCTACGTCCGCATCGTGGACGGCTCCGTCCGGGCCGGCCAGAAGGTCAAGCTGATGCGGAGCGGGCAGGAGTACGTCGTTACCGAGCTGGGTCAGTTCCGGCCGGGCATGGTCGGGTGCTCCGAGCTGGCCGCGGGACAGGTCGGCTACCTCACGGCCCAGATCAAGAACATCCAGGACATCAACATCGGCGACACCGTCACGGACGCGGCCAACCCAACCACCAATCCGCTGGCGGGCTACAAGGAGCCGCAGCCGATGGTCTACTCGGGCCTCTACCCGACGGACAACAAGGACTTCGAGGCCCTTCGCGAGGCGCTCAACAAGCTGCGGCTCAACGACTCGAGTTTCACCTTCACCCCGGAGGTGTCGGAGGGCCTTGGGTTCGGCTTCCGGTGCGGGTTCCTCGGCATGCTGCACCGCGAGATCATCGGCCAGCGCCTCGAGCGCGACTGCGAGATCGACCTGGTCCACACCGCCCCGAACGTCACCTACCAGATCCTCAAGACGTCCGGCGAGCTGGTCACGGTGAACAACCCGCAGGACGTGCCGGACTCCGGGCAGATCCAGGAGTTCCGCGAGCCGATCGTGCGGATCAGCTTCCTCTTGCCCTCAAAGCACATCGGCGACATCATGCAGCTCGCCGCGGAGCGCCGCGGGGAGTACGTCCGGACCGACTACCTGAGCCCGGAGCGGGCGATCCTGGTGTACGACCTGCCGCTCGCGGACGTGATCTACGACCTGTACGACAAGCTCAAGTCCCTGACCCACGGGTACGGGACGATGGACTACGAGTTCAAGGAGTTCCGGGCGGCCGACCTGGTGCGGCTGGACGTGCTGGTGCATCACAAGCGCGTGGACGCATTGTCCGTCATTGTCCACCGGTCGCAGGCCGACCGCCGGGGGCGAAAGCTGATCCAGAAGCTGCGGGCCGAGATCGACCGGCACCTGTTCGAGGTCGCGCTACAGGCCGCGATCGGCAACCGGGTGATCGCCCGCGAGACGATCGCGGCGATTCGTAAGAACGTCACGGCCAAGTGCTATGGTGGCGATATCACCCGGAAACGAAAGTTGTGGGCCAAGCAGGCGGCCGGTAAGAAGCGGATGAAGCAGGTCGGTCAGGTGGAGATCCCGCAGGAAGCGTTCCTGGCGGTGCTGGAGTCGGACGATTAGGGCTGAAGCCTCTGCCGGGTAGCTGAATTCGTGAGAATTCAGCTTGCGGATTGTGCGAGCGGCTGAATTCTCACGAATTCAGCTACGCCTCCTTCGCGAACAGTCATCTGGCGACTCGATTGTGGCGACGACATACTCGTGAACCCGCGCCCTCCGATCGCCGTGCCCGCCGAGGTGCCCCCCACCGTGATTGTCCACGGGGCCGGCCTGGTGTCCGAGCAGCCGGTCATCGAGCAGGCCCCCGCCAAGACGGTCACGTTCTCGCCGTCGTCCCGGCGCCGGCTCGTCGAGGCGGCCGTCCTCTTCATCAGCGCCATCCTGTTCCTGCGCACGGTCACCGTCGAGCCGTTCG
>DATFWZ010000605.1:0-13047 GCA_035258765.1 Gemmataceae bacterium | reverse complement strand
GCGCAAGGACCCGACCGCCCTGCAGCGGATCAAGGAGACCGCGGAGCGGGTGAAGAAGGACCTGTCGAGCCAGACAACGGCCGATATCAACCTGCCGTTCATCACCATGGACCAGTCCGGGCCGAAGCACATCATGATGTCGCTCACCCGGGCCAAGTTCGAGCAGATGGTCGAGCACCTGATCGAGCGGTGCAAGAAGCCGGTCCTCGACGCGCTGAACGACTCGGGACTGAAGCCGAGCCAGATCGACGAGGTCGTCCTGGTCGGCGGTATGACCCGGATGCCGCGAGTCCAACAACTCGTTAAGGAGATCTTCGGCAAGGAGGGGCACAAGGGTGTGAACCCGGACGAGGTGGTTGCCGTCGGCGCCGCCATCCAGGGGGCGCAGCTCCTGCTCGGCAGCCAGTCGAGCATCCTGCTCCTCGACGTGACCCCGCTGAGCCTGGGGATCGAGACGGAGGGCGGGGTAATGAGCGTGCTCATCCCGCGGAACACGACGATCCCGAAGAAGGCGGGCCAGACGTACACGACCGCGTCCGACAACCAGCCCGGGGTGCACATTCAAGTGTTCCAGGGCGAGCGGCCGCTCACTCAACATAACAAGAAGATTGGTGACTTCCACCTGGAGGGGATTCCGCCCGCCCCGCGGGGGATGCCGCAGATCGACGTGACGTTTGACATCGACGCGAACGGCGTCTTGCACGTGACCGCGAAGGACAAGACAACGGGCAAGGAGTCGAACGTCCGCATCGAGAACTCGTCGGGCCTGAGCACCGACGAGGTGGAGAAGATGAAGCGGGACGCCGACCTCCATGCCGATGAGGACAAGAAGCGGCGGGAGCTGATCGACGAGAAGAACAAGGCGGACAGCCTGATCTACCAGGTCGAGAAGATGCTCCGCGAGGCCGGCGACAAGATCCCGGACTCGGACAAGGCGCCGATCACCGCGGCGGTGGAGAAGCTGCGGAAGGCCAAGGACGGGGACGACCTGAACGCGATCAAGAACGCGTTCGGGGAGCTGGAGCAGGCGGCGCACGCGATGGCCGCGGCCCAGGCGTCGCGGGCCCAGCAAGGCGGTGGCGGAGGCGGCCCGCAAGGCGGCGGCCAGGCGCCTCCCCAGACCGGCAAAAAGGACGGCGACGACGTCGTCGATGCGGAGTTCGAGGTGAAGTAATCCGGTTCGTTTGGCGGCGAACCGAAGGTGAACCGGATGAGGACGGGCGGCCCATGGGGCCGCGCGCGTTGAGTCGGGAGTCTTTTTCGCGCACAGCGAGATGAGTAATAAAGACCCCCGACCCACTCCCGACCCCTTTCCCTCTCCCCTTTTCCTCTCTGATGCGAGGTGACAGGTGGGGTGCCCAGGGGAATAATCTCGAATCAAAGGGATCGTTGTGGGTAGCGCCCACGTCGCAAAAGCAAGAAAGTCCGCAAAAATGGCCAACGGACCTGTTGACACCGATGTTTCGTTGGCAATCATCTAATCCACAACTTCCTTGACTGGTCCGCCCGTTCGATCCCGGGGAGGCGACCCGTGTCCGACACAGTTCCCGCCCGTCGCCGATTGCCCTGGCTGATCCCGGCGCTCGCCGCTGCCGTGCCCTTCTTGTTCGCCCTGGCCGGGTGCCAGGACGCCAAGGGCCCGACCGCTCCGGCTCAATCAATCGGTACGGTGGCCGGCGTGCCGCCCCAGCCGGCCGGCTCGGCTAGGTCATCCCGGACCCCGGATCCGGGCACCCCAACGTTCGCCGAAATCCAACAGGTCTATTGGTCCGGGGACGGGAAGTGGCTGGTGACCTTCTCTCGCGATTGCACGGTCACCATCTGGGACCCGGCTGAGGAAAGGAAGCTGCCGCCAGCCCCGATTGGCCGGCACACATTCGGGTCGCCGCAAGCTCACTTGCTAGTGCGGGTGTCGGTCGCCGAGGACCTGCTGGTGGACGACACCGAGAAGAAGTTCACCGTCCGGCAGATCAGCACGGGCCGGACGGTCCTCGTGTTGGATCAATCCGAGCACACATATGGGGACCAGTTCCATCTGGCTTCCGACGCCAAGCGGGTTGTCGCCCTGAATGCGCAGCGGCAGGAGTTAAACGTCTGGGACGTGGGGTCGGGTCAGCTCATCCACACCAAGCTGCCGAAGACCGACCGGCAGGTCGCACACTTGATCGGCCTTTCGGCAGACGGCGCGGAGGCGTACCTCATCTTCGCCGGAATCAAGGACGGTGACCGATACACCGACCTGCCGCCGGACGGCATCTACGCCATGAACCTCGAAACTGGGTCGGTCAAGTTGCGAGTCAAGCATCGGCTTAGGGCCGACCCTGGGTTCCGGGCCGTCATCACCGCGGAACGCAAGTTGTTCATCAAAGACCGATCGTGGGACCTCAAGACGGGCCTGGAAGCCGGCCCGTACCCCTGGGATCACGTAGACGCGGTGTCCCCAGACGGTCGGTTCGCCGCTTCAATGGAAGCCGACAAGCAGGACGGTAGGCGAGTTGCGATCTGGGACGTTTCGGCGAAAAAGAAGATCGGGCTACTTCCCAAGTTGGCATTCCGGACCGGTGGCGCGGCTATCGCCTTTTCGCCGGACGGAAAGCTCGTGGCGGTCGGCGGCCTCCGGGACTGGAAATTTGGTTCCGGACCCGACTATCGCAGCTGGACGCCGGCTAACTTCGTCTACGGTAAGGCCGTCCATGTCGAGAACCGGGTCCTCGTGCTCTACGACATGCAGGCCCTAAAACGGGTCCGCACCCTGGCCTTCCCCGTCTATCCGCCTGACTCGCAAGAGGTTCCACAGGTGGATTTCCCGTGACGACTGCTTCGCCCATCACCGATTTGCCTGGAGGCCCCCATGACTCGCCCGCAACCAACCGCCCAGCCGAGGAAGGTTCGTCTCAAAATGGACGAACTCGAAGGGCGCGCGACGCCGGCAGCCAACTGGTCCTACGAGGGCCCGCAGCCGATCAAGTCCTCGGACCCGATTGTGGAATACGGCGGTCTGGTCAACGCTATCGCCGTCTTCGGGAGCAACGGCGCTGGCAAGCTGCGCGAAATGCTGCTGGCTACCGGCGGCGGCGTGTGGCGCTCGACGGATTTCGTGAATGTCAGCGGCGTGCCGAATACAGACCCCACCTGGACGCCGACGACCGAGAACTTCAAGACCCTTTTGAACCCGACGACCGGGCTGGGGTCGGGCCTTCTGGACGTTAGTACGTTGACCATCGATCCCCTGAGCAGCGGACAGACGGTCTACGCCGGGACCGGTTATCCGGGGTCCGCGGGCGGCTCCGGCATTTTGGTTTCAATCAATGGCGGGCAGACGTGGTCCGCATTGGCCCAAGGGACCGGCTCGAATCCCACCGAGTTCTGGCACCTCAACTGTACCGGGATCGTCGCGGACCCTCGGCCCGGCAAGCAGGACACGCTTTGGGCGTCGTTCATGCCCGCGAACGCCGCGGGCAACGTAACGCCGCATCCTCTCGGCGGGATCTTCCGGAGTAGGGACAATGGCCGGACGTGGGCCAAACTGTTTGGAGTCGAAGGCGGGAACGAAATCGGGGGCATATTTCCGCTTGAAACCATCGCCGTCACCGACCTGGAATACCGCTATGACGCCTCAGCCCGGCGGCTCGTCTTGCTGGCGGGAGTCATCGACTCCACTCCTGCGCACAGCGGCATCTGGCGCAGTGAGGATGCCGGGAAGACGTGGTTGCAGGTTGCCAATCTTGGGCTCACGCCACCGCTCGGTGGGAAGCTGGCGCGTGTGCTTCTCACGGCTGCGCACCCGCAAGGCGGTGGTGGCGCCAATAGTCCAATCGCGGCCGCATTCGTTTATTCCAAGCCCGGCGCGGGCGGTTTTTCGGTCTTCGTCGTACGGAGCACGGACGGCGGCGCAAACTGGACCGACACTGGATTCCGAAAGGACCTGGGCGACCAACTGATGCGCAACCTGGCGTTCGAAGCGAACATCGACGGCCGGATTTGGATTGCCGGACAAATCGACGGCTACGCGAGCGACACCAACGGCAGGTTTGGAGCTAACCCCAGGCACGTGATTTCGGCAGGAAGTACTCACGCCGACCACCTTGACTTTGCGTTCTACGGGGGAAGCACCTACGACGCGAACGACGGCGGGATTTGGGTCAAGCGGCGGCTCGACAGCGGATGGGTCAGTCAAAACCACGCGATGGGCAACATCCAGCTTCACGCCGTGGATTCGAATCCGGACAAGCCCGACGACATGATCGCCGGCAGCCAGGATAACGGCGGAGTCGAGCGCTATGGCCGGACCGGTGCCACGTCGTGGCATCAGGCGGCCGAACTCGGCGGGGACGGCGAGGCCGCCCGGTATGCCAGGATTGTCAACAGAAAAGACTCCCGACCCCTTTTTCCTCTTCTTCTGGTCGAAGCTGGTGGTGTCGATCTCCGTCTCATCGATCAGACGCTCGACGCGGGCAATCCGCGCTTCGGCCATGATCCCCGTCCAGGCCCGAGCCGCTGAATTCCAAAGGCCGAGCACGGCAACCGCGACGGTCGCGCGAGTCAATGCGTGCATATGGTTCTCCCGGGACGAGTCGCGCTTTCCCGTCGAAACCTAAACACGATCAGAGACGGGTCGTTGGTCCTTGTGGATCGACTCCTTTGAACAGCCGGAGCAAGTGTATCGCGAGCGCCAGACCGGATTCAATCCGGCTCGATGGTTCTGCGCCCTGGGCAGTTTGATTGCTGGATTGTCACGGACCGCCCGCCACTTGCAACGAAATTGGGAAATGCCGAAGTGAATCCGACCGAACGCATCTTTCCCGCACCCCGCCGCCCCCACCCACCCTCTAACCAATCAACGACTCGTTCTCCCCTTCGATCCTGAGCAGCCGTCGGAAACCGCATCGGTCTTGCTCCAATGCTCGTCCATTCCTGGTAGCGTCGGATCGGAGTCGGGAGATATTTGGGGAATAGCGGTCGGAGGATAGGTGAAAAAAGCTGGCGACCCTTGCGAACATGACCCACGCCCGCATCGGTCGCCCCAGGGTTTGAGTCTCGGTCGAAGGTTGCCAAATTGACACACAAAGGCGTGGCAATCTTCAGAATGACGCCCCCGGGGGCAGCCTTGCAATGACATGACCGAGTCGAAGGTTACCAAGCCGCATAAACACACGTGGCAACCTTCGATTCCTCCCGGTCCGATAGACCGGCCGGGTCAGTGTCAAGGGCTGGTCGCCGTTTCGTCCCCAAATGTCTCCCGAGTCGTCTGAACCGAACGACAACCAATCCCCCTCCGCCGTTGCCCGGCACCGGTCGGGGCGGGTATCCTGATAGGGCTTCCTGACTTGCTTTCCGCTCCCGGGGTCCGCATGCCCGCACCGACCGCCGCCTACCTCGTGGCCAAACGCGACGACGGGTTCGGCGACGTCCACCCGCTCGCCCGCGGGGTCACGTACGGCGTCGGCCGGTCCCCCAAGAACCGCATCGTCCTCCCCGACGACCTGTGCTCCCGCGACCACGCCGAGGTGTCCTATGCCGAGGACGCCTGGTACGTCCGCGACCTCGACAGCCTCAACGGCACCCGGGTCAACCACAAGCCGGTTCGCGGAGACATCGCACTGGCCAGTGGCGACGAGGTCCAATTCGGCCGCACCAAGTTCGTCTTCGTCCACAACCTCAGCGAACTCCCCGGCATCCCCGAATCTCCCGCGCGGGCCCTGGAGGAAGTGGTCAAGATCACCCGGCGGACCACCAAGACTCGCTTCCTACCCCCGCCGACGCCCGATCCGGAGGACAGTAGCTTCACGGTCACCGAGCCGAGCCCGGAGCGGGCCATTTCGGCCCTGTACCGGCTGGCCCTCGACATGGGGTCGGCCAAGCACGTCGAGGACCTGGCCGACGCGGTCCTGGCCGGGCTGTTCGCCGGCGTGCCCGTCGAGAACGGCGCGGTCATGGCGGTGAAGGCCGGACGCGAGCTGGAGCTGCTCGCCCACCGCAGCCGCGACGGTCGCGTGCGCACCTACCACAAGGCCTCACAGCTGGTGAGCAACGCCGTGCTCGACGGGAAGGAGGCCATCCTCGCCGACAACGTCCTCTACGACCCGCAATACAGCACCCGGGACAGCATCCGCGACCTGAAGGCCGGCAGCGTCATCTGCGTCCCGGTCATGGAGGACGACACGGTCATCGGACTCATCCACCTTTACACGTCCACGCAGCAGCAATTTACCGATGACGACCTGGAGTATGCGGTCGCGGTCGGCCGGCAGATGAGCTCGGCCTGGGCACAGCTCCGCCGGCAAGATGCACTGACCAATACGAACCGGGAGCTAAAGGCGGTCCTCGCCCTCGAGAGCGAGCTGGTCGGGTCGAGCGCGGCGCTGAAGACGATCGAGTCGCAGATCGCCCGGGTGGCCGGGACGTCGGCGACGGTCCTCATTCGCGGGGAGAGCGGGTCCGGGAAGGAGCTGGTCGCCCGGGCGATCCACAACTCGAGCCCGCGGCAGGAGGGCCCGTTCGTCACGCTGAACTGCGCCGCGATCACCGAGTCGCTCCTGGAGAGCGAGCTCTTTGGCCACGAAAAGGGGGCGTACACGGGCGCGACCGAGAAGATGATCGGCAAGTTCGAGGCGGCGGACCGGGGCACAATCTTCCTCGACGAGATCGGCGAGATGCCACAAAGCACCCAGTCGAAGTTCTTGCGCGTGCTCGAAGGGCACCCGTTCGAGCGACTCGGCGGGAACAACCAGATCAAGGTGGACGTGCGCGTCGTGGCCGCAACCAACAAGCCGCTGGAACAGGCGGTCCGGGAGGGGAACTTCCGGAAGGACCTGTTCTACCGGCTGCAAGTGGTGGAGATTCGCGTGCCGCCCCTGCGCGACCGGCTGGACGATGTGCCTGTGCTGGCCGAGCACTTTTTGAAGAAGTTCACCCGGGAGACGGGCCGGCGGATCAAGGGGTTCACGGACGAGGCGATGGCCAAGCTACAGAACTACGCGTGGCCGGGGAACGTCCGCGAGCTGCGCAACGTGATCGAGCGGGCGGTCGCCCTGAACGACAAGCCGCAGCTCGATGCAGGCGACCTCTGGCTGACCACGCTGGATCAAACCGGGTCCGGGTCGCACCCGGTGCTGTACAAGCCAGTGTCGCTGGAGGACGTGGAGAAGCGACACATCCGCGAGACGCTGCGCTACACGGACTGGAACAAGAGCCGGGCGGCCGAGATCCTGGGGATCGAGCGGTCCACGCTCGACCGGAAGATCAAGGCGTACGGGTTGCGAAGGGAGTAGGGGTGGTGGTGAAGTAGTGGGGTAGTAGTTCCTCCCTGTAGGTCGTAAAGGACCCATAAGTCCCATAGGACCTTTGGGAAGGCCCACCAGCTTAAGTGAGCCCCGCCCCGATCAAAATCTCCTTCAGCTTCGCCCGCTTCTCCGCGCTCAACGGCGCGATCGGCGACCGGCTCGGGCCCACGTCCCAGCCGGTCAGAGCCATTGCCTGCTTCACCACCCCTGGGGCGGTGCCGATCATCAGGGCCAGTCGCACCGGGCTGAGCTTCCTCTGCGCCGCCTTCGCCCGCTCGACGTCCCCGGCCGACCACGCCTCGTAGATCTCCACGCACAACTTCGGGGCAATGTTGCTCGACGCCGGCACCGCCCCCTTGGCCCCGAACATGAGGGCCGGGGCGATCAATGTGTCGCGACCCTGCAGCACCGCGAAGCCCTCCGGCACTAGCCGCACCGTCTCCACCAGGTTTTGCAAGTCGCCGGATGAATCCTTGATCGCGACGATGTTCTTCAACTCGGCGAGCTTGGCCACCGTGTCGGGTTCGATCTTGAGCCCGCCGCACGTGGACGGGTTGCTGTAAAGCACGACCGGGAGTGACGTGTGCTCGGCGAGCCGGCGGTAGTGATCGACGATCTCCGCCTGGCTCGGCATGATGAAGTACGGGGTGATGACGGACACCCCGTCGGCCCCTTCCTTCTCGGCCATTTTCGTGTGCCGGATCGCCTCGCGAGTCGTCTCGGCCCCGGTCCCGGCGTACACGGGTACCCGTCGGTTCACGTGCGCGACCGAGGTGGCGACGATCTTCTGCTTCTCGTCCGCGTCGAGGGCGTAGCACTCGCCGGTCGTGCCGAGAACGAAGATGCCGTGCACGCCGGAGCCGATCAAGTGGTCGATGAGGCGGCGGAGCTTCGGGTAATCCACTTCCTCGTCCGGGGTCATCGGGGTGACGACCGGGGGGATGATGCCGCGAACCTGCATGGGACGCTCCTACCAGTTTCCAAATCTGTCCGACGACAAGGGCACGTAGGACAGGTTAGGAAACCGGTCCGACGTGCCCTCACTGATTCCGGCGCAAAACTACTCGACGAGCAGGTACTCCGCCTTGCCGGGCAGGCCCAGGGCGGTCAGGTATGGGTTCGAGGGGTCCTCGATGTACTCCACGATCATGACCCGCGGCAGGCCGGGGCCGTCTTGTCGCAAGAGCGGGTGGCCGTCCACGTCGCGGACCAGGGCGGCCCGGAACGGGTGCCCCTGCTTGAGGTGGCCCTCCACGTGTGGCGCCTCCGCCAGGTCGGCCTCGCCAATCCGGCGGTACCGCCGCTCGCGGCCGTCGGTGTCCTCGATCGTCAGCCAGTCCATTCGCGTCGGCTCGATCTCGACGACCTGTCTGGAGACTGACATGGTTGGTCCTCCCGCGGCCGGGCCCGCCGAACTTCACCGTACAGCGGATCGACCCGCCGTGTCAAACGGCCCGCGCGGTTGCAATAACCCGCCGCGGCATTTACTACGCCCTGCGAGTTGCCCCGCTTCGGCCCATGAGACCCAAGAATTCGGCGGCCACCCGCCCGCCTCATCGGGATGCAAGTCCGATGCCCGTTGGAACAAGAATCGCCCGATTGGCGACAGTCGAAGGGGCAAGTATAGTTCTCCGGGACACCGGGCAACCGACCCGGACTGATTGCGGGCACCCTCCCCCGCCGACTTCCTCACGCCGTCATGTGCAAATACGTACTGATCGCGCTGGTCGTGGTCGTTGTGTTGCTGATGGCCACCGGCGCGCTCGTCGTGCAACTGTACGGCTGGCCCGGGTTCCTCGTCTTCTGCGCAACGCTGGTCCTTCTCGGCTATATGGTCCGGAAGATCCTCCCGCGCGTGCTGTTCGGACTCATGACCCGCTCGTTGCGGCAGATGGGGGCGGCCCTCCACGGGGCGCACATCGTTGTCCACGCGGTCAGACCGTCCGAGCCGCCGCCTCCGGAGTACGACCCGGAGTACGACTCGCGGGACGATTCCGATAGTGACGACTGGGAGCGCCCGGCGATCACCGACCACCCGGCTGCCGATCACCGGCCGGACGAAGACGACGAGGGGATCGAGGACGCCGAAGTGGAAGTCGCCGGACCGCTCGATTGGTACTGGATCGAAATCACGGTGATCCCGCCGGACGCCGGGTCCAGCGAGGGGCGGATAGTCCACCGCCGGGCCTGGAGCCCGCAGTTGGTCGGCGCCGTCGGGCCCCGCCCGCCATTGCGATACTCGACCTTCTCGTTCGGGAGCTGGCCTCCGTGGGACCAGTTTACCGAATCTGTCCGGCACGCCACGACTGAGGTCTGGACCGGGACCGACTACGAAATCCCCGAGGAGCAACAGTACTACGGCGACTTGCGGCTGCGCCTTCGCGTGGGCGTCACGCGCGAGGTGCGGACAGTGACCATCACGTACGCCCAGTTCACGGACATCGGGGAGGTCCCCCTCCCGCGCATCGACGTTTCTCCAGGACAGGGCCCATGAAGCAGATCGCATTCAAGACGAACCCGGCGCGCATGAGGTACCGGGAATTGTTCCGCGTCGCGGGGTCGCCCGGGGTCGGGTTGCTGGCCTGCGCGCTGAAGCTGTTCCGCATCCTTGGCCCGGAGAGCGACGGGTTCGGCATGCGCGGGTTCGGCGACAAGCTCGAGCGACTCGACCTCGACGCCATCCCCCGCCGCGTGATCCGGGCTTCGGAGGGCTACCGGGCCAAGCTGCTAAAGCTCGGGTTCGTTCCCGGGTTCGCGTACTCGCTGGAGACGTTCGGATCGCAGGAGGCCCACGGTCAGGTGTTCCGGCACAAGGACGGGTCGTGCGCCTCGGCCATCTCCTACGCTCGGTGCGTCCGCGGCGAAATCGAGACCGAGACGACCGTCTTCGGGTTCAACACTCCGCTGGCCGACGACACCTTCCTCATGACCAGTGGCAACAAGCGCCTCATGAACAAGCCCAAGCACTTCTTGATTGAGTACCTGCCCGGCGAGTCGCCGAAGGCGGTGTTCGAGCGGCACCTGGAACGGGTCGAGGGGACCGACGCCAAGCCGCGACGCGTGAAGAACGACGACGACCTCGAGCGGCTCGTCCTCGCTTGCGAGAACGACGAGACGGATTTCAACATCGAGCGCGGTGTGTACGTGAAGATGAAGCGCTCGGAGATCGAGCTCGGCCACGAACTGAAGGAGGAGTACGACCAGGAGTCGGCCCCGGTCCGCCGCCGGCGACGGGACGATGATTACGACGATTGACTCGAGGCTAGGAGATGCCCAGAGGGTTGACCGGTCATACGCCCGGCGCTGATGACTTGCACCGCGGCCGCGTGACCAACGCGCCCGTGTAAAGGCCCGCGACGATCAGCAAGAGCGATGAGATCCCGGTCAGGAACGTTACCGACTGAAGTAGCCCGCCCACCAGGGCACCCATCAGGTTGGCCCCGAGTGCCGCGTCCTTCCGGTCCGCGGCCGCGAACGACCGGATGAACACGATGCCGCTGAACAGCATCGGCAGGCTCGTCAGCATTCCGACCACAACGGCCTTCGTCGCGTACGGCAGGAACGCGAACCGAGACAGATCGAGCAGGTACAGCCCCAGGCAACTCCCAATGAGAAGGGCGTAAACGACGCCGAGCGGCAGCCAGGGCAACCGGGCCGCGACCAGGTTTGCGAGCAGCACCATCACCAGCACCCCCGAGATGATGACCGCGTTCACCTCCCAGGTGTTTCCCAGGACCACCGCCGCCTTGCTGATGTTCTGCACCTCGAGCAACATGAACGCCGCCCCGAGGAAGAAGAAGTGCCACCCGCCCGCGCCCCACGCACCGCGGGTCTCGGCCCGGCCGAGCTTCCACAGCCCGCGGACGAACAGCACCGCGAGCAGGCCGGCCAGGAGGAAGTACAGAACCGGGATGTCCGGCTTTTCCAGGTAGATGTACGGCCAGTCGTCGATCGCCGTCCGCGTGGTCCCGGGCGTCTCGAGCGGCCGGGCCGCCTGCCACGCTCGGATCTGGTCGGCCAGTCGCGGGTCAGCGGCGAACTGCCGGCTCACTGCCCCGAGGTCGCCGTTCACGAACACAGTCCCGCCCCGCCCGTAATTGCTCGTCAACACCTGGAACACGATCGACGGCTGGCCGAACACCTCGTTTACCGTCCGGGCCATCCGGTCCACGATGAACGGCCGCTCGGCGTAGAAGCTGAGCACCATGACCCCGCCGGGCGCGAGCAACTCCTTCGCCCGGGCGATGCTCTCACGGGTGTAAACGTAGTGGTCGAGCCGCGCGTTCGACATGCCGCCGGTCGTGGTGTGCGAGTCGAGCAGGCCGAAGACGATTACGTCGAACTTCTCGGCGCTGGTCGCGAAATAGCTGCGGGCGTCGTCGTTGACGATCTCGACCCGCGGGTCCGCGTACGGATGCTCCGGATGGAACCGCCGGCCGACGTCGATGATGACCGGGTCAATCTCGACCGCGACCACGCGCCGGGCCCCGTTGCGCAGGGCCCCCGCGACGTCGTTCCCGGAACCGGCGCCCACGATCAGCACCGACCCCGGATCCGGGTGCAGCTTGGGCGGCAGGTCGTACTGACTCAGGCCCCGTTGGGCCGGCGAGTAAAGGTCCGGTCGCGCGACCACGACGTCCGGCCGCAGGTCGATGATCTCCTGGTAATTTGTGTTGTTCACGTTGAGCCGGACCGCCCCGATTTCGTCCGGGCCGCGCTGCTCCAGGTCCACGGCACGCACCGACAACTTCTGGTACGGTGACCAGTGCGTCTCCGAGTATCCCGGGTCCCAGCCCGCCAGGACGGACAGGCAGACAATGCCGGCCAGGAGCCCGTAGTCCAGCACCTTCGATTTCCCGCCACTCCCCGCGAAGTAAGCGGTCAGCACGGCGAACCCGGAGAACCAAGCCACTGGCGGCAGATTGGCCGCGCTCAGGACGACGAACAGCCAGATCCCCGCGAGGCTCCCGGCCACGTTGACGGAGTATGCAGCGATCGTTCGCGGGTGGTCGGCCAGCAACCGCCCGAGCAACCGACCGACGGGGACGAACGTGTCCCAGATGAGCATCATGAGGAGCAGAGTCAGGGCCAGCCCGAGGACGGGGTGCGCGACCAGTTCCCAGCCGCTCTTCTCGGTCCGGTCCCAGATCAACAGGTCGCTGAACCCGTCGAACAGTTCGGTGATTCGCCCGAGCGCCCGCCGCGTGGCCGGGACGGACAGGAGACCAACCAGGATCACCAGCGGCACGAGCAGGTCGCGGAGCGCGAACGGCTTGTGACAGTTCCAGCAGCCCATCCCGAGGCCGAGAAAGCAGACGACGAGGACGGTGTTCTGCAGGTAGGCGAAAATGCGGATCTCGGTGCTCACCCAACGGATGAGGAGGAGCTCAAGGAACAGCCCCGCGGCGCTGATGAGGAAGAGCGACCAGGTCAATTGGGCGGACAAGGGGGTCGCGGCGGACGGCGCCGCGTCGAGGTCCTTCGACATGCCGATGCGAGCTCCGGGGGGCGGATCTTTTGCCGCAGGAACTCTAGTTCACGTTTCGCCACAACTTATAGGTTTTGACCGGAGAGGAATATGAATGCCTTGGCATGAACGGCGGGGCAGTCCGGCCGGCGTTGATCTCAGCCTTTTTTGGCCGCGCCGGCCGCGGGCCAGAGCATAGGCTGTCCGCGTCCCTTCCTTTCCCACAACGAGCACACCAATGGACCGCCGAGCATTTCTGGCTGCCGTCGCGACGGCATCGTTGCCGCGAGCCGTTCG
>DATFWZ010000604.1:0-7423 GCA_035258765.1 Gemmataceae bacterium | reverse complement strand
GCCGTGGGCAGGCTTCGAGCCATAGGCAATCTATGATTTGGGCAGCTCCTTACTGCCAACGATGGTCAGGTTGATGCCCACCTGCACCGTCACGGGAGTGCCGTTCACGTCCACGACCGTCTTGCCGTTCAAGTACCACCCCAACGACCCGGTGGAGAATTCGCGGGGCTCGGCCAGCAGCCGGGCGTCGTTGATCGTGATCGCGACCGGCTTGGCGCCCTCGGCGAACTGCTGGCGGGTAATCGGACAGGTCGTCTTGGCCATAGCCTCCCTCCTGGGACCAAGGGCGTCAGGTCGGGGAATCTTACCGGCAAGGGAGGGTGGGGCAAGAAAGGGGCGCCGGGCAACGGAACGAACGCGGATGCCTCGGATGACGCGGGTCTGCACGGATCAAACCAAGACAGATCTGTCTTCTGTCTGATCCGCGTAAACCCGTGTCATCCGAGGCATCCGCGTTCGTTTGCTCTCTGGCCTGCGATTGCCCTGGACACCCGTCGCCCCCGGTGGCATGACGCCGTGTCGGAAACCCGGCCGAAAGACTTGAGAAAAAAGCGGCCGACCCGGAGGCGGTCATGCGGACGTATCTCGCGACCCTGATCCTCGCCGCGGCCGCAATTGCCCAGGCCCCCGAGACGTTGCCCCCGGTCAGCATCGGCGACCCGGTTCCTGCCACGCCGGTCCCGACCGTAACGCTTCCATCTCCATCGGCCATTCCCCCGGTCCCCGCGTCTCCCGACGGATTCGGCACGGAACTTCCGCCCGGGACGGTCGTGTCGCCACCGATGGGGACGCCGCCCGTGGTGCGGCCGCCAACGCCGGTGTTCGGGGCGCAGCCCGAGGTCCCGCCCGGGCCGATCTACTGGACCGGCTTCGACTACCTCTGCTGGCGGGCCAAGGGCGGGCCGGTCGTGCCGCTCGTGTCCGCGGTCGTCGGCGCGCCGGCGCTTGCGAACCCGCTCGATGCCAACATGGCGTTCGCGCTCTCGTCCGACGAGATCAATCGCGGGCCGTTCTCGGGATTCCGCCTGACCGCGGGCATGTGGCTCGATAAGCCGCGCGGCAGCGGCGTCGAGGCCGTCTTCATGTGGTTCCCGCAACAGACGGACACCACGACCTACACCGACGCACCGGGCGCGGCGCTGGCCCGCCCATTCCTCAACGCCCGCACCGGGACGCCCGACCTGTTCCAGCTCTCGACCCCGACCGGGACGGTCCGTGGCGCCGCGGCGGTTCGCTCGACGCTCGAAACCGAAGAGCTGGAGCTGAACCATCTGCACCGCGGCAATGCCATGTTCAGCGAGGAGATGTACTGGGTCATGGGCGTCCGTTACTGGGGGCTGGACGAGAGCCTGACCACCGAGGTGACCTCGCGCGCCGGCGGCGTGACCGCGACGTCCTTCGACACCTTCACGACTCGAAATCGCTTCTACGGCCTCCAGTTGGGCCCGCGGCTGAACTTCTATCGCTATAACATCAGCGTCACCGTCGGGACGAAGTGGGCCGTTGGCATAATGTCCGAGGAGTCGGACATCCGGGGCGGGTCGTCGATGCTGGTTCCGCCGGGAGTGCGGTTCGACCGACAGGGGGGCGTCCTGGCCCAGGCGACGAACATTGGCGAATACGACCGGACCAAGCTCGCCTGGCTGCGCGACTTCTCGCTCAGCGTCGGCTACTGCCTGAGTCCCGGAATCGTGCTCCGAGTGGGCTACGACCTCCTGTGGGTGTCGAACGTCTTGCGCCCGGGCGGGCAGATCGACCCGGCGGTAAACCCGACACTATTTCCGTTCGGCGGCGCGGCTCCCGCGGGGGCTTTCCGCCCTGTGCAACGATTCGACGGCGAGGTCTTCTGGATGCACGGAGTGAGCTTGGGGCTGGAAGTGCGCTTCTGACTTGAAATGTCTTCGCGAGTAGTTGTCCGCGTGTAGGTGAGGCGGAGCCCGACGCGCCAAGCGCGGGCGACGCCGCACGGGCATTGGTGGGCACGAGATTCCGATCTTGTCCGCTCCCAACTCGCGCATGAGTTTCCGATCTTGTGCACGACGACAAGATCGGAATCTTGTCGCCACGTGAGGCATCCGGCGTCGGATAGTGCCCTAATTTGAATGTCTTTCTCTCTAGCCCGTTCCGGGCGGCGAGTCGCGGTAGTCGTCTTCCGG
The DNA here is from genome assembly GCA_035258765.1 of Gemmataceae bacterium. Classification (GTDB taxonomy): domain Bacteria; phylum Planctomycetota; class Planctomycetia; order Gemmatales; family Gemmataceae; genus SIAJ01. Next base: position 5,267 of record DATFWZ010000604.1, on the reverse strand, counting down.
GCTCGGGGCGACGGAGGCAGGGAGGCGCTCGCGCAAGAAGGCGATGATGTCGCTAACTCCGCCGACCACCGCACCGGCAGTCGCGGCGAGCGGTGCGGCAATGATGCCGAGCACAAAGCCGACGGACCAAGAGCGCGGGCCATTCGATTCGACGACCAGCCCGACGATGAGGCCGGAGAGGAATCCGCACAGGCTGCCGACTCCCAACCCGATGACTGACCGTTGCATCTCCGCTCCCAGTTGGTGTCAGCCATGAACTATGACCGGGCATCTCTGCCTGACAACGACGGTCCGACAGATTAGGATACTACCCGGCGTGGACTTCGCTTGACACGTCGGGCCCCGCCTCATTTGCTGCATCGTCCTGAAGCTGGCTTCAGCCGGTCCCAATTTGTTCCCCAGGTCATCACCGGTGCATTTCATTGCAACGCTGTCACTCGCCCGGCGAATGGGCGCGCGGAATTGGCAACCTGAATGGCAACCTGATCCCGTTCTGTCACGCCCATAAGCAATTGCGGAATGCGATTTACATTGCCAAATAGCTCAGATTGCCAACCCCTGCCGGCCTCGCTTTTGCGTTTCAGGGGGTGTGTGTGAATGAAAGATAAGAAACGGGGCCGGGGAATACACTGCCGACACCGACCCGGAGTATGACCATGCGAGCCTGGACCCTGGCGGACGGATTCGGATTCGACCACCTTCGCCTGACGGACCGGCCCGACCCCACGCCCGCGCCGGGCCAGGTTGTCGTGAAGATCGGGGCCGTCTCCCTCAACTATCGCGACCTGCTCATCGTCATGGGCCAGTACAACCCGCGGATGTCGCTGCCGCGAGTCGTCTGCTCGGACGGGGCCGGGGAGGTCGTCGCGGTCGGCCCAGGCGTGACCCGCGTGGCCGTGGGCGACAAGGTGTGCGGGACATTCATGCAGAAATGGGTCGCGGGGAAACTCACCGACGACGTGCAGCGCTCTGCCCTCGGCGGCGACATCGACGGGACGCTCGCCGAGCGGGTTGCGTTCGATGAAGAGGGAGTGGTGAAATACCCCCGCCACCTCACCGTTGAAGAGGCAGCGACGCTCCCGTGTGCCGCGGTCACCGCCTGGCACGCCCTGGCCGAGAGCGGCCTGCGGGCGGGGGAGACGGTCTTGCTCCAGGGGACCGGCGGAGTATCGATATTCGCCCTGCAGATCGCGAAGGTGTTCGGCGCCCGGGTGCTGATCACGTCCGGCAACGACGAGAAGCTCTCGCGGGCGTTGCAATTGGGCGCGGACGAAGGGCTCAACTACAAGAAGACCGCGGACTGGGACAAGTGGGCCCGGTCGCAAACGGGCGGGGTCGGGGTCGATCACATTGTCGAGGTCGGCGGGGCCGGGACGCTAGAGCGGTCGTTCAAGGCCGCCCGGACCGCGGGGCACATCGCCCTGATCGGCGTTCTGGCTGGTTTAGGGACCGTCAACCCGCTCCCGGTGCTGATGAAGAACCTGACCATTCGCGGACTCTATGTCGGATCGCGGGTCATGTTCGAGGCCATGAACCGCGCCTTCGAGCTTCACAAAACCAAGCCGGTCATCGACTACATCTTCCCCTTCGAGGACTTCCCGAAGGCCCTGCAATACCTGCAATCCGGGGCCCATTTCGGGAAGATCGTCATCCGGATCTGACCCACGGGTTCATCGTTTCGCCGCCTCGGGCAGGATGTCCGGCTCGACCTGGTACGCGTCGGCCAGCTTGTTCATCGCGTTGAAGAGGCCGACGACGGCCAGCACCTCCCCGAGCGCCTCGTCGTCGAGGCCGAGCTTCTGCACCGCGGCCGTGTGCGAGTTGATGCAGTAATTGCACCCGTTCGTTGCCGAGACGGCCAGGGCGATGATCTCCTTGGTGAGCAGGTCCACCTTGCCGGGCCGCATAATCGCCTTCAGTCGCGTCCAGCAAAGCTCCAGGTGCTCCGGGTTGGTGGCCAGGGCCCGCCAGAGGTTCGAGACGCGATCGGTTCTCTTGGTCGCCATGATGTCGTCGAAGACCGCCCGCACGCGCGGGCTGGCTTTGGCCTCGTCCACCAGTCGAACAGTGCTCATGATTCCTCCGCGGGATTCGGTTGGCCGTCGAGCAAGGCCGCCAGTCGGTCGCACTCGTCGGGGTGTCGCGGGGCGAGGTCGTTGACTTCCCAGATGTCGTCGGGCTTGCGGTAGAGCCGCGCGGGCAGCCCGCGCGCGGGAACCGCCGCGAGGTAGGCCCATTCGAGGGTCCGAATCGCGCGTTCAAGCTCGCTCCCGCGGCGACTGGCCATTCGCACCAGGCCGCGCTGATCGCCGTCGGAGCGGAGGGTCAATGGCAACGCGGTCGCCTGGTCATTCGTTTTTGCTACGTCAATCTGGTCGAGGACCAAGGGGACGAGGTCAGACGTGCGGGTGAACGCCGAAACTCGTCGCATCCCCTCTCGGTGTTGGGGGAACCGCATCAGCAGTGGAAGGTGAACGAGCTCCTCGTGCATTTGCGATTCGTCGGGCCCGACAATTCCGTGCTCGGCAAGCGGCCAGCCGTACCCGGAGGTGACGACCCACGTCGCGGATTGGTCCAGGCCGCGTTCGCGCAACACTTCGACGAGGACGTCCAGCTCGGCATCGAAGCCGGTGACCGCGGTCGCAAAGGAGTTATGGAGGCGGTGCCACTCGGCCCGGTCGTCGATCGCGACCGGCGCCCGCGACGGATCGTCGTACGGCCTGGGTGTTTCCTCAGTCTCGGAATCCTCCCCGTCGGTGAACCCCGCGGTGGCGGACGCGTAATGCTGATACGTCTCGGCGTCGATGTCCCACGGCGGCAGGAGCCGGTCCGTCTCGATCCAGAGCAGCCACCGATCGCCCAGACGGTCGAGTCCTTCCTCAACCGCCGCGATCAGGGCGTCGCCGGGCGATGAATGCTCGGCCGGACGCGTGCGGACGATTTCGTCGGAGTTGGACGGCTGGGCCGGACCTTGTCGGTCGTCCACGAAAACGCTCCGGATACCCCGGGCGCGCAGGGCGGCGAACAGCGGGTCCGTCGCGTCCCGGAAACCCGCCGGGGACGGGTCGTCGGCCAAGTGCCGGTCGAAGACCACCGACTCGCACGCCAGGGCGTCGAAGGCCGGGGTCGCGACCCACTCGTTCCCGTACGGGCCGAGCCAGTGGCAGTTGAGCCCGTGGGCGGTCACGACGACGACGTTCATGAGCGTTGATTGTAGACGACGCGTGGCTTGCGGAACGCCACGGAGAGCGTTCCCTACAACCGCTGTAGGGAACGCCCTCCGTGGCGTTCCGCTCGCGGGCGCGCCCTGACCGGGACGGCCGGTATCGGTAAGTTGACGACTACAGCCCCCTCCGAACCCGAGGAGCGTAAGTGCTGGGGCCGATCTTCAACCGCGAGTTCCTGACCGTCCCCCGCCGGGGCCGACATCACACCGCCCGGGTCGCCGCCCTCGCCCTCCTCTGGGTCATCGGCGTCACCGCCTGGCAGGCGACCGTCGGCTTCACCAAGGACGCTGCCCTGGGCGAGACCGCCCGCTTCGGACTCCTCCTCTTCCAGATCGTCAGCTTCGTCGAGCTCACCTTGCTCGTCTTCTTTTCCTCCCTCTCCGCGGCCAGCACGGTGGCCCAGGAGAAGGACCGGCGGACGTTTATCCTGCTCTTGTTGACGGACATGCGGGACTATGAGATTGTCCTCGGCAAAATGCTCGGCAGCCTGCTGCCGATCGCGGTCCTGTTCGCGATCACGGTGCCGTTCTTCGCGCTGACGCTCCTCCTCGGCGGCGTGTCCGGAGCGCAAGTGACACAGGCAGTGGCCGTCATGGCCGCGACCGCCCTCGCCGCGGGATCGCTCGGGGCGCTGGTTGCCCTCTGGCGGGAGCGCACGTTCCAGGCTCTGGCCCTCTCCGTCCTCGGCATCGTCTTCTACCTGTTCATCGTCCAGGGGGTCGGACTGGTCGGGCGGCTGATCACGGGCGGGGCGGACTGGTCGTTGATCACGGCCTGGCTCGACCCGTTCACGGCGATGCTGTACGTGCTGGAGCCGCCGGACCCGGAGCCGGCGCTGCACCCGGCGTACGGATTCGCGGTGTCGATGGCCCTCTTGTGCGTCGCGCTCAACGGGCTGGGCATCTGGAAGCTTCGGAAGTGGAACCCGAGCGGTGAGCCGGTGCAACAGCGCGAGGCCCCCGAAGACAGCGACGACAGTCCGGAGATCCGCGCCAAGGCCCACGCGGCGCCCGGGCCGGTGCGGCAGGTCTGGGCCAATCCGATCCTCTGGCGCGAGATCCGCACCCTGGCGTACGGCCGCCGGCCGCTGCTGGTGAAAATCGCCTACGGCGTGGTCATCGCGCTGGTCTGCTACTTCGCGTTCGGCGCGCTCCACTCCGGGCCCGAGCGGCCGGCGTTCGTCGCGGCTTACGGGTTGGTCCCGGCGACCATCCTGAGCCTCCTGCTGGTCAGCGCCCAGGCGGTGACGTCGATCACGTCCGAGCGCGACGGCAAGGCGCTCGACCTGCTGCTGGTGACGGACATTAGCCCCAAGGAGTTCGTCTTCGGCAAGCTCGGCGGCGTGCTATACAACGCGAAGGAGTTCATCCTTCCCCCGCTCTTGATAGCCGTGTACTACGCCGTCCAAGGGGCGCTCGCGTACACGCGCGGGGACGACGTCGCGATCGTCCGCAACTTCGGCCCGCTCTTGTGCGTCCTCGGGGCGGTCCTGGTCCTGATCGCGTTCGTCATGACCCTAGGCCTGCATGTCGCCCTGCGGATCGAGAACTCGCGGCTGTCCGTCGTCCACACGTTGGGAACCGTCTTCTTCCTTTCCGTCGGCGCCCTGGTTAGCATCTACCTCATCGTCATCAACGGCGGCAGCCTGGGCAACCAGCTCCTGAGCTTTAGCGCGTTCATCGGCCTGGGGATCGGCGGCCTGTGGTGGGTGTTGAGTGCGGACCGGCCCTCGGCGGCGCTGACGCTGGCGTCGTTCTTGTGCCCGATCGCCATGTTCTACTCGGCAGTGAACATCTTGATCGGCAAGCCCGGGTCGCAGGAGTCTTCCGACCCGCTGTTGCCGTTCCTGGTGATCGGGGCCGCGTTCGGGTTCACGATCGCGGCCATGCTGGTGCCCCTGTTGAGCGAGTTCGACGTCGCCCTCGGCCGGACGACGGCCAACGAGGAATGAGTCCTCTGCGGAGAACAGCCATGTTGCGATTCGGCGGTCTGATCGTTGCCCTGTGCATCTGTGTGCCAGTCGTCGCCGACGAGCGGCGG
>DATFWZ010000603.1:0-13805 GCA_035258765.1 Gemmataceae bacterium | reverse complement strand
CCTCTCGTCGGCGCGCGTTGGTCAGTACCCGCCCCTCTTGGCCGGGCCGCAGATCGAACCAGACGACTTCCACGGTCAAGGCGAGTTGAATTTCGCGGGCCTCGTTGAACGGTGTCCGATTCAGGAGCTGCTTGCCTATGTTGACGATCGTGCCCTGCAGCTCCGTGTCGGCCCCGACCGGGTCGCTGACAACCTTCATGGGGGTCTTCGACTCGATCGCGTCGATGACCGCCCGGGTCAGGGTGAAGTCCATGCCCCGGTACGGAGTCGTCTCCAACGTTCGGGTCTTGAAGACGGGGACGTAGACCGTGCGGATTTCCGGGTTGTAGTTCGGCTCGGTCGTATAGCCGAGAAAGCTGCCGCCCATGCAGCCGGTGACGGTCGCCGCGCCGCCGCCCAATAACAGCCGCAGTGCGGAGCGACGTGTCGGCAGCGATGCGCGGCTCATGGGAAGTTCCAAGATCCACGTTCCAAGTCTCAGGCGTCAAGTTCCGCCCGCAACCTGGAACTTGAAACTTGAAACTTGAAACTGCTTCATTTCGGCGGGCCGTCCGCCGGAACGATCCCGCCCGCCGGGACCGCGGTCGGGCGCGGCTCCGGAAGTTGCTTCAGGTCCGAGGTCCCGGGCACATTCTTCAGGGCCGGGATCTCCTGCCCGAGCACGTACTCCTTCCAGATCCGCCGCGTCGAGCTCATGACCGACGGGTTCTTCATGTCTTCGAGCTCGGTCTTGAGCTCCTGCTGCCGGGTCACGGCCATTTCCGCCCACGGCTTGATCCCCGCGTACCGACGCTTCACCAGCTCGTAGTAGAACCATGCCGAGCCGGGGTGTCCGGTCCGGCGGTAGAACTCCGCGGTCTGGTAGTCCTTCTCGGCCTGCTGGTAGCGGACCATGAGGGCCTGTTGGTCGAGGAACTTGCCGTCCTGCTCGCGGGCCAGGGACGGGCTGGTGGACTTGGCGTTGTTGATCAGGCGCATCGCTTCCGCGGTTTCTTTGCCGTCGTGTTGCGGGCCGCCCGTGCTGTTTGCCTTCGCGATGATGGCCAGTTTGAGGGCCTCGTCGCGAAGCGGACTGCGCTCGTACGTCTCGGCCAATTGTTGGAAGTACCGGGCCGACTCGCGGAAGTTCTCGCGGTGGTAGTGGACGCGCCCGAGCATGAACAGGGACTTGTCCGCGTACGGCCCGGTCGGGTCATTGAAGTAGACCCGCTCCAGTGTTTGCAGCGCCCGGCCCTCGGCATCGAACGTCGGCAGCCGGCGGTCGAAGTTGGCCGGGACGATCTCGTCCACCCAGCTTCGCTTTTTCCGCTCCTTCTCCGGCTTGCCGGCGTCGGCAATCTCCTCCTCGACCGGTTTGAGCCACTCGCGGGCGATCAGGTACATCTGGCCGACGGACTGCTCGCGGTAGAGGCCCGCGGGGAAGTCCTGGAGCAGCTTGTGGTAGGTGTCAACGGCCTTGGGGTATTTGTCCTGCCGACGAAGGCTCTCGGCCTGATAGAACCGGGCCCGCTCGGCGACCTCCGGGCGGTTCTTGGTGTCGTCGGCGATGTCGGCGAACATCTCCTCGGCCTTGGCGAACTCGTCGCGACGGTACGCCTCCTCGGCGGCCGCGAGGCCGTCGTGCGAAACGGGGGAGCCGGGCGTGTCGGTGTGCTTGGCCTGCACGACATCGCCGCGCGAGCGCTCGGGGGCTGACTTCGGAGCGGGTCGGTAGTGCGTGCAGCCGGCGAGCAACAGGGCCGCGCCGAACGCCGTCCACCGGTACATCGTTCGACCCTGACGCATGGGCACCTTCCCCCGCGAAATCCCGTCGGCCGAGCGAAGTTCAAGTCACATAGCTCAGGAGTCGCGGCCGCCGCCCGAGCACTGTCGAAACGTAGTGCCCGAGGAGTTGCCGCACTTCCCCGGTCGCCGGCGGCAGCTCGCCGGCAGTGAATTCCTGCATCGCGACCAGAGCGTCCCGGCTCATCGCCCGGCGATCCCGCTCGGCCGGCGCACACGCCGGACACACGACCCCGCCCGCGATTGGGCTGAACGCCAGCCGCTCCGCGGGCAATTCGACCGTCTGGCAGACCGCGCACCGGTCGAGGACTGGCCGTAGCCCGAGCTCGCCGAGCCAGCCGAGCTCGTACGCCGAGATCAGGCCCGGCACGTCCCCGCCCGCGGACAGCTTCCGCAGTGTGTCCAGCGAGAACTCGAACAGGGCCGGGTGCGGGTCGTAGTCCTGGGTCCCGTCCCCGAGCAATTCGGCCACGTAATACCCGGCGTACAAGGCCCGCAAGTCCTTCCGCAGGCCAGCAAACCGCTCCTCGACCCGGGCCTCCGTGAGCAGGTCCAGGCCGCCGGATGATTTGCGAAGCAGGACAATACTGCACACGGTCAACAGGTCAAGGGCGACCTCGAAGTTGGATTTGAGCCGCCGCCCGCCCTTGGCCAGGACGCGCACCTTGCCCAGCTCGCGGGTCCAGATGGTGGCGATCCGACTGGTCTCGCTCCAGTCGGTCGTGCGGACGACGATGCCGACGGCTTTCTCGGCGGGCATGCGCGATCCCGGTAGAATGACGACCGAATCATGATGGCACGCACTGGAAGAAAGCCAAAGGGGAGATTACCGACCTCCGCCATCCCGCGTATCACCCTTTCGAGACACCCCATGCACGGCTTTCGCTCCCTACTCATCCCACTCCTCGCCGCGACTCCGCTGCTTGCCGATGACCCCAAGAAGCTTCTCTTGGTCGGCCAGGGCCCGGACGGCCACCCGCCGATGACGCACGAGTACATGGACGGCCTCAAGGTGTTGGAAAAGGTACTGAGGCCCGTCAAGCACCTTGAGGTCACGCTCGTCAACGCCGACGGGAAGTGGGAGAACGGCCCGGAACTGATCGACCGGTCTGATGCCGTCGTCCTCTTTGTCTCCGAAGGCGCGAAGTGGGTCTCCGCCGACAAGAACCGGCTCGAGGCCTTTCAGCGCGCCGCGAAACGCAAAGCCGGGTTCGTCGGCCTGCACTGGGGCATCGGGTGTAAGGACGCCAAATACATCAACGACTACGTAGCACTCCTCGGCGGGTGTCACGGGGGGCCGGATCGCAAATATCAAGTCGTTGAAACTGAGGTGACGCCGGACGCCAAGAGCCCGGTGGCCGTTGGCATCTCGCCATTCCGGGTGAAGGAAGAGTTTTACTACCAGCTCAAGTTTGCCAGGCCCGAAGGGTCGGTGAAGCCGGCCCTGACCGCGAAGATTGACGGAGAGCAATTCCCGGTGGCGTGGACCTGGGAACGACCCGACGGCGGGCGGTCGTTCGGATTCAGCGGGCTCCACTTTCACGAGAACTGGAAGCTTCCGGAATACCGCCGCCTCGTCGGGCAGGGAGTGCTGTGGGTCCTGAACGTCCCGATCCCCGACAAGGGGCTGCCGGTAGAGGACTGAAACGGTGCAACGTTGCCCCCGGTGTCAGCGGGCCAACCCGGCCGACGCGTCGTTCTGCCACCACGACGGTGTCCCGCTCGACACCATCCACATCCCACAGTCCGACCAGTTCGCCCGCGAGTGGCGGTTCCCGTCCGGCCGCGTCTGCCGGACTCTCGACGAACTGGTCTCCGCGTGCCTGGCCGACTGGCAGGAGGCGCGAAACGCCCTCGTCCGCCGCGACTTCGTCCGGTTCTTCCAGGACAACAAGCGCCCGGACCTGGCCGCCCTTGTCCCGCCCGCCGAGCCGGACGCCGAGCTCGCCTTGCAGGCGTTTCTCGAAAAGCTGCCGTCGCGAGTCAAGGTGGTGCCGTCTCTCGACGTCGCGCCAAGGCGACTGCACTTTCCCGACATGCGGCGGGGCGAAGACCGAAAGCTCGTCGTCACCTTGATCAACCGCGGGACCGGTCTCCTGCTAGGTGACCTCGGCGTGACCGACGGCGTGCAATGGCTACGGACGAACAACGCCCGGGTCCGGGCGCGGACCGAGCAGCCGGTGGAGGTCACCATCGACGCCCGATCGCTGCCGGGGGCGGGCAGCTACTTCGCCCGGCTGAAGATTCGCACCAACGGCGGGGCGGTCGAGGTGCCCGTCCAGGTGGACATGACGCTCCAGGGCATCCCGTTCCAGGGATTCAACGTCGCCGACCCGCAGGACCTGGCCAAGCTCATGCTCGCTCGGCCCAGGCAGGCCGCCCAGTGGCTCGCGGATGGCTCCGTCCGTCAGCTCTTCGAATCCGAGGGGTGGGACTACCCGCTCACCGGGCCGCTCGCACCGTTGCTCGGCGCGGTGCAGCAGTACTTCGAGGCACTGCGGCTGTCGTCCGTGCCGAAGGTGTCGCTGGACGCGACCGAGTTCGACGTTACCTGCGAGTGGCCGGAGGCGGTGACCCGGGCGGTGACGCTGCGAACCCCGTCGCGGAAATGGGTCTACGCGTTCGTCGAAAGCGGGGCGATGTGGCTCAGGCCGCGGGAGCCGGCTGCGGCCGGGGCCCGCGAAGTGGACATCGTCTTCGAGATCGACTCGGAAATGATGGAGCCCGGCCGAGTGCACGAGGGGGTGTTACAACTCACGACCAACGGCGGGGTCGAGCACAACGTCTGGGTGCGCGTAGACGTCCGCCGGCCGTTCGAGCCCTGGACGCGGAAGATCTTCAAGCCCTTTACCGGATGACCAAAGACGGGGGCGGCCGTCGGCCCCCCCGTCCAATGTCCAGATTCCACACCACAATTGCGGTCAGTAACCCGGCCCCTTCGACGCACCGGTCCCACCGCCGACCGGCGTCTTGCCGGGCTCGCCGACGACGATCGTCCCCTCCATGCCCTTGTGGTGGCGGCAGTAGTACTTGTAGGTGCCCGGTCGAATGAACGTCGCGGTAAACGATGACCCGGGGGACAGGTCACCCGAGTCCCACTCGCCATTGGTCGCGGTGACTGTGTGTGCGTGCTTGCCGTTGTTGACAAACTTCACCGTGGTCCCGGTCTGAATGTTGACTGTGGCCGGTGAGAACATGTCGTCCTTGGCCTCGACCGTCATTGACGGCGTCGCGGTCAGCGGGGCCGGCGGCATGGTCCGCGGAGGTGGTTGCACGGGCATGCCGGGCGTGTAGTACCTCGGACCGGCGGGATACGCCGTCGCTGACGGGTAGTAATACGCGGGCATGGCAGGGGTGTAGCCATACCCATACCCCGACCCGCGGGCCCACGGCGGGCAAGCATCCGCCGGGCCCGGCGTCGCCGAGACTGCAATGAGGGCACCGAGGGCGATTGCGGCGAACAAGAAGCAGGATCGCATTGAATTAACCCTCCCGTCTCTAGTGCAACACTTTTCACGACTCGTTGAGAAAACCGCCTAGAGCGACCTCAGGTACTCGACCAGGTCGTTGACCTCGGCCTCGGACAGACCACGGCGTCCAACTTCAGCAGCGCCACAGTCGTGGCGGGATCATCCAGGTTCACCTGATTTGCTTGCAGCTGGCGTACGAGGTCGGGTGTCAGGGCCAGCACGTCGACCTTCAGTCCCACCTCGAGCGCCGCCTTGGGATTGAGCCCCGGGCCGACGCCGCCGAGTTTCGCGCCGGGAATCGCCCGATGCAACTTCGGGGCGTCGTCCCAAAACGCCTCGTCACCGAAGGTGTCGAAGCGAAACGTTCGTCGGCCTTCCCCGATCATGTCGAGGGCGTGCCGCTCTTGCGCGCCGGGGGCGACGTCCGCCGGTACCAGGCGCGCCCCAACGGGCACCGGTCCGGGCGTCGCACTTGTGTGGCTCGTCCACAACGCGACCGCGACCGCGCCGACCCCGATCAGGAGAGCGGTCGCGGACTTCCAGAATGAACTGCCCATTGCTCAACTCCGAAGAGTCGCTCCCGGCTCAAGTTGTATCGGTCATGTTTGTGGACCCCGAGCGCGAGCAGGTCAGACGTGGACGGGGCAGTAGGACTGCAAAATCCGCACCAGAGAGTGCAATAAGTCAATTTGTTTATTGAGTTGTCGGCGCGGCGTTCGCTCGAAGTCGGCAGGCTAGATGGAAAGGATTGATGGTCCGAATCGACAAACGGTTTGGGGAGAGGACCCGCGGCCGGACCGTGACGCTCTTACGGCAAGAGTCTCACGCCGTCAGTGAGCTTGCCGGCGAGCTCAATCTCACCGACAACGCGGTACGGGCGCCAACCTCGAACGGGACGGCCTGGTACGGCCGAGCGGGACCCGCCGCGGGCCCCGCAAGCCGACGATCATGTACGACGTTTCCGCCGAAGGGGAACAACTCTTCCCAAAGGCCTACGGGCCCTTCCTCCGCCACCGAGGAACGGATCGAGGGCGCGACCGGCGTCCTCCGCGACCTGGGTGGGTGCTGCGAAGCCGAGGTCGCGAGCGGAACGGTCATCCTGCGGTGTGTCGACTGCCCGCTTGCCGCCGCCGTGAACGGGCACCCCGAGGTCTGCAAGGCACTCGAGGCAGTCCTCACCGACGTCCTCGCTGTCCCGGTCCGCCAGCGGTGCGAGGAGAGCCCGCCACGGTGCCGGTTCGAATTCGAGCCGCGGCCGCGGCGACGGGGCTAACCGCGTCGCGTCCCACCTCCGTCCCCCTTGCCGCTTGCTGACCACGCGGCGGTGTGGTAAATCGATCTAAACGTCGCCGCAACTCGGGAATCTGCACCTCATGTCTGCCCCGCGGCTGGTCCTCGAACGGATGATGCACCGCCAATCCATCGCCGTCCCCGGCGAATCGATGGCCAGCTACGCTTTGTTGAAAGTCGTCCCGGCCGGGGAGGGGGCCGCGGGGCTGCCGATTACCCTCGCCTTGTGCATCGACATCTCGGGCTCGATGTACTGGGCCGACGGGACCGGAAAGTCCCGGCTCGACCGCGTTCGCGAGGCCGCTACGGCCGCTATCGCCAAGCTCAAGCCGACCGATCGCATTGCCCTGATCGCGTTCGGGAACGGGGCCGACGTCGTCCTCGCACCGACCTCCGCGTCCGAGGCCGACAAGATCAAAGACACCCTCGCCCGCATCGACACGTACAGCGTCGACCCGTCCGGGACGACCATGGACGAGGGCATTAGCGAGGCCCTCCGCACGCTCACTTCCGCCGATCAGGCCGGGCGGTTGCTCCAGGTCATCGTTTTGACCGACGGGGAGACCTCCGGGGAGGCGAACTGTCGCGAGCTGGCCCGGCAGGCGTGGGAGAAGCAGGTCCGGTTCACCATCATGGGCGTCGGGACCGAGTGGAACAGTGGTCTCATCAAGGACCTGGCCAAGGCCAGCGACGGCCAGTGGTACTACATCGACGCCGAGCAAACCGATGAGGCGATGCGCGTCTTCCTCGCCGAGTTCGAGCGGCTCATCGGCCTGTGTTTCGTGAACGTCAAGCTCGAGGTCCGGCCGGTCAAGGACGTCAAGGTAAAGCGGGTCCGCCAGGTGGCCCCACAGATCCGCGAGGTGGCGCTGACGCAAGTGGACGACCGGCTGGCGAACGCCGCCCTCGGCACCCTCGAGCGGACGCACCCGACCAAGTTCATCCTCGATTTGAGCCTGCCGCGGCGGCCAGACGGCAAGTACGTGGTGGCCCAGGTGGAGGTGAAGTACGACCTGCCGGACGGGCAGACCGCCTCGACCGGCGCCGTGCCGTTGGAAATGACCTACACGGCGGCCGGGCACGGGTACGTGAACGCCGAAGTGGCCCGTCACATCGACGAGGTGCAGATCTACGAGCTGAACGCCAACCTGCAGCAGGCGATCGCGTCAGACCAGCCGGAGGAGGTGCGCCGGGTGGCCGAGCAAATCGCCCGGAAGGGCCAGGTCCTGGGTCCGCGGGGGGCGAAAAAGACGATGCTGGCCAACCAGGTTCTGTCCGAGTTGCAGGGCGGCGGGCGCGTCAGCAAGAAGACGATGCTGGCCGTCGACGACGCGGCCCGGAGCGCCGAGGACGCGTACGCGGGCTGACCCCGAGGTGACCCGAGATGATCTGCCCGACTTGCGGCGCCGTCAACGAGGATGGCGTGCTATTCTGTGAGAAGTGCAAGGCGGACCTGGAGATGCCGGCCGCCGGTTCACCCCCGCAGGCACCGAGTCCCATGAACGATCCCCTCGTCCCCCGCCCCGACAACGCCCCGGCCGAGGAGCCGATCCCGCTCGAGCCGGTCAGCGACCGGACGCCGCCGGTTTCAATCGAGCCGCCCGCCAACGCGGACGAGCCGCCAATTGAACTCGAGCCCGTGGACTCGGGTGCCGTGGCGGAGACCGCGGCCGGTGACACGGCGATGCCGGCGGCCGCCGAGCCCGCCGCCGCGGCGGCACTCGTCAACCCGCGCCTCGAAGTGCTCCGCGGACAGCGGATGGACGCCAAGTACCCGATCTACCCCGGCAAGAACTACATCGGCCGGACCGACGACAAGCCGGTGGACATCGACCTGGATGACCAGGAGGCGCCGGACCGGATCTGGTGTTCCCGGCAGCATGCCGTCATCACCTTTGAGAACGGCGCCCTCACGATCGAAGACTTGAACAGCCTGAACGGGACGTTTGTCAATCGCGCCCGCGTCCACCCGGGGCAAGTTCGCGAGCTCCGGGCGGATGACGTGATCCAGATCGGCACGGTCCACATGAAAGTGGTCACTGGGTAACCGCGGCTGGCGTCGGATTCCCGATCGCCGGTGCGCGGGTGCCGGGCGATCCGGTCTGCTACCATATCCCCTGCCCCGCCACTCCATTTCCGATGCCCCAGGTTGTCCCCTGCCCCGCGTGCGGCAAGCACCTGCAACTGCCGGACGCCCTGGCCGGCAAGTCAGTGAAATGTCCGCAGTGCGCCCGGGCCTTCACCGCGCCGGCGCCGACGACGGTGTGTCCCGTGTGCGGGGCCGGCGTCCCGGACGAGGCGCTCGCCTGCCCCGACTGCGGATATCACCTCGGCCCGGCCCCAGCGTCACCCGGGCCTGAGGGTGAGGAAAAGCTGAATGTCTGCCCCAACCCCGCGTGTGGGACCCTCAACCCACCCGGGGAGCGACTCTGCCAGCGGTGCAACCGCGCCCTGCCCGGGGCGATCGGACACGTCATCGCCGGGAGATACCGGATCGACCAGTACCTCGCCGAGGGCGGCTTCGGCGTCGTTTACAAGGCGACCGTGATTCGAACGGGCGAGCCGGTGGCGATCAAGGAGATGATCGCGACGGACCAGAAGGAGTTCGGCATGCGGAAGATGTTCTTCCGCCGCGAGGCCGACATCCTGAAGGCCCTGCAACACGTCCCGATTGTCCCCCGGCTGTTCGATTTTGTCGAGGACGGCGGGGCCGCCTACCTGGTCATCGAATTCATCCCCGGCGACAACCTGCTCAACCTGATGGAGAAGCCCGGGACGAAGCCGTTCGCGGTCCCGCAGGTGGCGACCTGGGGCGCGAAAATCTGCGAGGCGCTGGCGCACATGCACCGCATGACGCCACCGCTCATCCACCGCGACATGAAGCCGGAAAACGTCATGCTCCTGCCGGACGGGGTCACGATCCGGCTGATCGACTTTGGCACGGCCCGGGAGATGGGTCACGGCGCGAAGGAGCGCGGCGTGGCCCGGACTAAGGTGTTCACGGAGGGCTATGCCCCACCCGAGCAAATCGTCGGCAAGCCGGAGCCGCGGAGCGACCTGTTCGCATTGGCTGGAACGCTTTACCATCTCGCCACCGGCCAGGTGCCCGAGGGGTTCTTCACGGGCCGCGAACTACTGAGGAAGCTGCCGGAGTACCCCGGGGCCGATCGCTGGTTCTTCGAGCTCATCGGAATCAACTTGTCCGAAGACCCAAACGACCGGTACCTGACCGCCCGCGACATGAAGGGGGACCTGGAGAGGCGTGATGTCACGCGGGAGATCTACTGTCCGAAGTGTGGGACCGCGACGCCCGCCCGGGAGCCGTACTGTCGCGGCTGTGCTGCACCGATGGCCCCGAACGGCCCGGCGTGTTTCAAGTGCGACCGGCCCAACGTGCTCGGGAGCCGGTTCTGCGTGAAGTGCGGGGCCCGGCTGTGACGGTGCGGCCGGCTTCCCCTTTTTCGATTCGTCCCACGAGCTTACGATAAGCGAACACTCGCCCACACGCCCATCAGGATGTCCGTGACAGATCCGCAACCGACCGCCGCCGAGTCCGCCCAGATCGAGCCGGGAGCGCCGCCGGCACCCGCTATGCCGGACGGCATGCCTCACGCGGCAGACGCTCCCGCGTCGCCACCTCCGGCCCCGTGCCCGCAATGCCAGGCGGCCCGGGCGCCGGACGCGACCTATTGCGGCGACTGCGGCTACGTCTTTTCAAACGACGGGCCCGGACCCACTGTCGTACCGGACGGGTTAATCGCCGGCCGCTACCGCCTCACCCGGCTAATCGGCGAGCGCGGCGGCACGGCCCGCTTTCGCGGCGAGGACGTCGGCACCGCAATGGACCCCCTCCCCGTGGTCGTCCTCCGCCAGGCCGTGCCGCCGACTCCGCCGAGTCCGCCCGCCGAATCGCCGCCCACGCCGGGCGGTTCGGTCTTCGACTTCACCCTCCCCGAGGACCCGGATCAGGCAACCGAGGAGATTCCCCAGGGAACGGACCCGGCGGGGTGGCCCGGGGTGTCCTGGGAGCAATCCATCCTGCTGCGGGCCGCACATCTGTCGCTCCCGCGTTTGATCGACAGCTTCACTGAGGACGGCCACAGTTTCCTCGTCGAGGAGATTCCGAACGGCACGCCGCTCTGGGACGCCTGGGACAGCGAAGGTACGACCAACCGCGACCGCTTCACCTGGCTGATCCAGCTCGCCGAGGCGCTCGACCGACTGCACGTGGCCGGCGCTATCGTCGAAGGACTGCGTCCGGAAATGGTCGTAGTGTCGCCGAGCGGCCTGGCAATCGTCGCGGACCTTTCGGAGCTCCTACCCCTCCCCCTTCGTCCGGACGTCCAACTTCGGGGGGGATTCGCGACCGCGCCGGAGTTGCTCTTGAACCCCGAAGCGGTGGACGAGCGGGCCGACTTGTACGCTTTCGGCGCGCTGACGTACGCCCTGCTGATGGGCCGCGAGCTGACCGATCTGGACTTCACCCTGACCGGCATGCCGAAGCCGTACACCGACCGCAACCCGGACGCCCACCCGCTCCTGGCGCGTCTCATGGGGAAGACGTTCGTCCGCGAGCCGGACCGACGGTTCCCGACCGAGGACGGTGCCTTGGCCGACGCGACCGGGTTCGCGGAGCTGGTCGCCGCCCTCGAGTCCTGCCGCCGAAATGTGGACCGCGCCCGGCTCGACGTGGCCGCGTGGTCCACGATCGGGATGATGCGCAGCGGGAACGAGGACGCGGTAATTGTTCACCACGCCACCGACGGCCGGCTGGACGACATAGACGAAGCCGCGCTGGTCATGCTTGCCGACGGCATGGGGGGAATGGAAAGCGGCGAAGTGGCCGCCGGGTTAGCGCTCCAGTCCCTGCGGGAGACCCTGCTCTCGGCCCCGCCCTTCGCCCCTGCCCACCCGATCACCCGACCGCCGACCGATACGCCACCCGCTTCTACTGATGCGGACACCGATGCGGACTCGCCACCCCCTGCCCGTGTCTCCCTCCGCCGGCTGCCGATCGACCCGGACGCCCCGGACCGGGCACCCGACACTCACGGCGAGCGCGTGGCCGAAGCCCTCCGGGCGGCCAATCATCTGGTGTACGAGGCGGCGCGTAACGGCCAGGGTGCGCGCGGGATGGGATGCACGGCCGAAGTCATCCTGATCGACGGTGCCACCGCAGTGATCGGTCACGTCGGCGACAGCCGCGTCTACCGCATGCGCCGGGGCAGACTGCGCCAGGTGACGCGGGACCAGTCGGTGGTCAGCCGGATGGTTGAGCTCGGCCAGCTCACTGAAGAGGAGGCCGAGACGCACCCGCGCCGGGCGGAACTGCAACAAGCGATCGGCGGTCGGCAGGACGTGTACCCGGAGATTTACTCCGTCGGCCTCGAGCCCGGCGACTGGCTGCTGGCATGCACAGACGGCCTTTCCAACCAGACGCCGCTGGAAGTGATCGAGTCGATCCTGCGCGACTCGCGAAGCGCTGAGAAGGCCGCCCGCCGGCTTATCAATCAAGCGCTCTTGAACGACGCGAACGACAATGTGACTGTGGCCGTCGTGCGCGTGTCGTGACGCTCCCAGTCACGACCGTACCCGCTCGCTCCCGGACCGGCGAGACATGAGCTCGGACACCCCCGCCACCGGCGAGACGCCTTCGTAGAGCACGCGATAAACCGCGGTCGTGATCGGCATCTCCAATCCGAGCGGCCACGTCCGCTCGTGGACACTCTTGGCGGTGCTGATCCCCTCGGCCACGGCCGCCATCGTCGCTTGAATGTCGGCCAGGCTCTCCCCCTTCCCGAGCCGCTCACCGACGCGACGGTTTCGACCGTGCGGACTGAAGCAAGTTGTGATCAGGTCCCCCACCCCGGCCAGGCCGTGGAACGTGTCATGTTCCGCGCCGAGCGCCACGCCGAACCGGGTCATCTCAACCAGCCCGCGAGTGAGCAGGGCGGACTTGGCATTGTCTCCGAAGCCGAGCCCATCACAAATTCCCGCGGCGATGCCGATCACGTTCTTGAGTGCCCCAGCCAGCTCGACACCGACCAGGTCCGGGTTCGTGTAAACCCGAAAGCGGTCCGTGCCGAAATGCTGCTGCACGCGAGTTGTCAACTCCGCGTCCACGCCGGCCACGACGACCGACGTCGGCATGCCGCGCGACACCTCCTCCGCGTGCGACGGCCCGCTCAGGGCGACAATTCGGTCGGTCCCGAGTACCTCGCCGATCAACTCCGACGGTCGGCGGAACGTGCCGATTTCGATCCCCTTGGTGAGGCTGACGACGCGGGTCGCGGGGGACGCCATAGACTTGAATCGACTGAGCGTGGCGCGGAGGTAGATGGTGGGGATCGCCGTGACCCAAAGGTCCGCATCGCGGATGGCCGCGGCCTCGTTGTCCGTGAGCGTCACGGTTGCCGGAATCGGCACACCCGGCAGAAACCGCACATTCTCGCGCCGTTCCCGCAGCACCTCGGCGTTATCGGCCCGGGCGCTCCAGAGGCGGACCCGGTGGTCCGGCTTCCGGGCCAGGAGCACGGCCGTCGCCGTCCCCCACGCCCCGTCGCCCAAAACGGCAATCGTGGTCGGCATTGGCTTCCCCCGACAATTTGCCCGGGCGGAACAGTTTATGGGGGCGCGCGCCCGTCCAGCGACACCGGGGACAAGAAACGTCCAGTGCCGGCGGGGACCGGTCCGATGAATCCTGGCCCGACGGCGCGCCCCCGCCGGCCCCTCTCATCGCGCCGGACGCGGTCCGTCGCGGCCGGTGGACCGCACGGAGGTTACCATGGCGCCGCACCTGCGACTCTACGCCGGCCCGGACGATGGCGTGGACGCGTTCGACCCCGGCCCCGCCCCGACCGTCCGCATCCGGCTCCGCGACCTGCTCCCGCTCGTCGCCCTCGCCCAAAAGAACCATTTTATCTGGCTGAAGGACTTCCTCGACGACGAGGTCGGCGTCTCCGACGACCTGCACGACGTCCTCATGGCCTTCCGTGGCACGCGACCCGCATGAGGCCGGCAGTTGGGGGTTCGGAGTCCGGGGTCAGAAACCCGAGACTGGTCGCTGACGGCCGGTACCGAACTCCTGTCAACGGTCCCGGACTCCTGATTTGCCCCCGTCTGGCACGTCTGATAGGATGGCGCCGTTCGGCAACTGGGGCCGGCGGGAGCTGCCAGCCATGTACCGCGTCCGGGCGATCCTCTATCCGACTGACTTCTCCTCGTATTCCAATCAGGCCTATCTGCACGCCGTCGCGCTGGCGG
>DATFWZ010000602.1:0-3884 GCA_035258765.1 Gemmataceae bacterium | reverse complement strand
GTGGGAATTGTAGGGTTGGCAACTGTAGGTGACTCATGCTCGACGACTTCACCCGCCACCAGCAAGGCATCATCAAGCGCTACTACCGCAACCTCGACAAGATCCAGCTCCAGAAGCTGGCCGAGCTGGTGACCGAACTCTACCTGGCCGAAGGGACAAAAAGGGACAAGCTCTGGCAGAGCGCGGCCGCCGCGATGCAAAAGCTCGAAGTGCCCCAGACGCGGATCGACCACATCCTCGCAAAGAAGGACGCGGCCCTATTGGCCAACGTCGTCAAGGAATTATCCGCGACCTGACCCCCCGATCTATGCTCCAATAAGACGTTTACCATAACACGACAAGTGATTCCTGATTTCGTTGGAAGATTGCCAAATCAACACCCACACCCGTGGCAATCTTCGCGCCGACCGACGTTGAGTACCTCCCCGGTCCATGACGAAACCTCGCCGCACCGAGCGCCCGACCCCGGCATGCTACGCGATTGTTCTCCCCGGCCTGGAGGCCGTCGCCGCGGATGAAATCACCCGCGACCTGGGCGGCGAGGTGAAGAAGGCGGAGAAGGGCGCCGTTGTCTTCCGCGTTCCCCAAATCACGCCCGACCTGCTCCGCCTGCGCACGGTCGAGGACGTCTTCCTGCTCGCCTGGGGCACGGACTCGCTCACCTACCGGGCCGAGGACCTCAAGTCGATCCGCCAGTGGACCGCAAAGGAGGCCGACTGGCAACACCTGCTGAGCCTCCACCACGCGATCCGCCCGAAGCCAAAAGGCAAGCCGACGTACCGTCTGGTGACGCAAATGGGCGGCACGCACGGGTATCGCCGGGCCGACGCGGGCAAGGCCCTCGCGCAAGGGCTCGGCGGCGTATTCCCCGCGTCGTGGAAGCCCGCGGAGGAGAACGCCTCCGTCGAGGTCTGGCTGACAATCCGCGGGGCGACCGCCGTGTGCGGGCTGCGCCTGTCCGACAAGACCATGCGGCACCGCAATTACAAGGTGGAGCATCAGCCGGCCTCGCTGCGGCCGACAATGGCCGCGGCCATGGTCCGCATCGCTGGGGCCGGGCCGGGGGATGTTGTCCTCGACCCGATGTGCGGCGCCGGCACAATCCTGGCCGAGCAAATTGAGCTGAGCAAAGCACGGAAGGCGGGACGGCTCGAAGTCTGGGGCGGCGATCGCGACATGAACATGCTGCGAGCGGCCGCGTCGAACCTGCATCGCGTCGGCCCGGCGCTTTTGGTCCACTGGGACGCCACGCGCCTCCCTCTTTCCCCGGAGAGCGTGAACCGCGTGATCTCAAATCCGCCGTTCGGGAAGCAGCTCGCCTCCCCAACCGAGGTCGGGCCGCTGTACCGGGCGATGGTCAAGGAGTACGACCGCGTCCTGCGGCCGGGCGGGCGGGCGGTTCTGCTGGTGTCCGACCCGGACGCGTTGCGGGACGCTATCCGCCCGCACCGCTGGCAGCCGGCCCGGCAGCTCCGCGTCGAAGTTCTCGGGCAGCCGGCGACGATCGGCGTCTGGCAGAAACCGGGCGGACCGGGTACAGTGTTCACTGGCAAGTAAGCGGCACGTCCGAAGGTCCTCCCATGCCGAAGTACCAGTGTCCCGAGTGTGAAGCCGTCCTTCGACGGGCGGAGGCGATCGCCCCGGGCAAGAAGATCAAGTGCCCGAAGTGCGAGGCCGTGTTCCCGGCCAAGGCGCTGCCGGAGGACGAGCCGGCCCCGGCCGCCGCGGAGGGGGCGCAGACCTACGGCGTAGCCGGCGCGAAAGCCGAGGCCCCGCCGAAGCCGCCCCTGGACGACGACGAGAACAGTGACCCGTACCGGGTAATCCGCGAGACCGGGCAGGACAACAAGCCGGAGATCTACCTCGGCAGCTTGCGCGACCGGTTCGCCAAGAGCAAGATCGGCCCGGCCATGTACAAGACGGTCATCCCGTCCAACTGGCTCCTGCGGCTCGGACTGTTCACCTGCATCGTGGCCGTGATCTACTTCATCGTCGCGTTATTTCCCATCATTTTTTGCGAGGCTACCCCGCTGCGGCCGTTCATCCGTCCGCGGGTCAACCTGATGATCCACGCGACGTTCATGTTTGTCTTCGGCGGCATCATGTGCACCGGGGCGGCGCGGATGCACGACCTGACGTCGTACACGTGGTCGATCGTCGGCTCGATCATGGCCCTCCTGATTTACATCCCGACCGGGATCATGCTCGCCCTGGTCATCCTGATCATCCTCGGGCCGTTGGGACTGTTGCTGGCGATCCTCGTCCTCGGGTTCGCGTTCGTCGGTCTATGGTGCCTGATCGTGCTGTTCAACCCGGCCGTCCGCGAGGGGTTCCGCGAGCGGGCGGAGGAGATCGCGTCGGGGATGCCATGAGCGGCCTGCTCGCGTCCGCCGATTTCGACCTCGGCGAGTTCCTCGCCATCGGCCTGGACACCTCGCAGATTGCCCACCTGGCCGGGTCCTTGTTCCTCGGCCTTTTCGCCCTCTCCGCCGTGCGCCGCGCTTCCGCGGCCAGCGGGTTCCTGCCGGCCGTGTGGATTGCGATCGGCATCGCCCTGCTCGCCGGCGGCCTGGCAGTCGCTGCTCACGGGTTCCCCGATCTGATCCCCGACTGGCTCAAGCCCTGGACCGACCCGGATCGGCTCACGCGAGCCGCGGCCGTCGCGATACTGCTCGGTTGCTCGCTCGTCATGCTCTCGGCCCATTGGGTGCGCGGGCCGAACCGCCGGCTCCTCGTCCGGCTTGCCGGGCTCGCCCTGGCGGGACTGGCTGTCTGGCTGGCGGGGGGATGGTTCGCGGATCAGGTGCCGGACGAGGCCCGCGAGTGGACGGGACGAACCGTCCTCGTCCGAGCGGTTGTGATCCTGGGTCTTGTGGCGCTGGCGGCGGCATTCTGGTTCCGCGGCGCGCCGGGGCGGCCGCACTCGCAATGGCTGAATCGAACGTTGTCCCCCGCCGCCCTGGCAACCGCGGTGATCCTCGCGGCCCGCTGGTTCGGGCCATTGATCCCCGTCGATCTGCCCCTGTCGGACGTCATCCGCGTGGCGGCCGTCGTCGGCGGGCTTGCCACGGGAACCTGCCTCCTGATCGCGGGCGGCGCTTACTTGATGCGCGAACGACCGCCGACGCCCCGCCCCCGGCCGAAGGTGGCGACCGCAGCTCGCCGCGAACCAGTGTCCGACGCGCCGATCCTGCCGGTGGCCGTGTTGCTCGACGAACACGGTCGACCAATCCTTCCAGTGGCCGCAAATCCGAACCGTCCTCACGCGGGCCCGCCCGGCGCGTGACCCGTCCTGCGGGCATACTCCTCCAGCGCCGCGGCGTACTCCTCCGGCGTGTTCAGATTTCGTAGCGAGTCGAGATTCGGATCGACGTCAAGTAGTTCCACCTCGCGCAGGATGCGCGTTGGCCGCACCTCGGTCAGGTACACCGGGCGGAGTTGGTTGGCGGCCAAGAGCGCTCGGACCGCGGGCAGCACTGTCGCGCGATAGGCCCCCGCCAGGGGGTGCTTGTATCCACCTACTTCCGGCAGGCAAACGTCCGCGTCGCCCAATCGTTCGACGACTCGACGAACGAACCCGGGGCGCAGAAACGGCACGTCGCACGACGACAGGTAGGCAATGTCCGCCAAACCTTCGAGTTCCTCGAGACCGGCCGCGAGGCCGTTGAGCGGGCCGAGGTATTCCCGCTCGTCGCGGGCCACCGCGACCCCCGCGGGGAGAACTGGAAGGTCTTGACCCGGCGCCGCGACGACCACCACCGGCTCGACGACATCGAGCAAAGTCCTCACGACCCGTTGCAGCAAAACCTCGTCCCCGAACGGCAGCCAAGCCTTCGGGCGGCCCATGCGGCTGCTCCGCCCACCGCATAACACGATCCCGCCGG
>DATFWZ010000601.1:0-3714 GCA_035258765.1 Gemmataceae bacterium | reverse complement strand
CGGCCCGCGGGTTCGGGCTGCCGGTCGAGGAGAAGACGATCGCCGATCGGCTCAAGGCCCTGGGCTACGCGACGTGCGCCGTCGGCAAGTGGCACCTGGGCGGCGGGCCGGATTTCATCGCCACGGCTCGGGGGTTCGACGAGTTCTACGGGACCGTCGCCAACACCCCGTACCTGAACCCGCCCAACTTCATCGACACTCGCAAGTCGCCGAACGTCACCCCGGTGAAGGACGACTCGTTCTACACCACGGACGCGTATGCCGAGCGGGCCGTGGACTGGATCGACAAGCAGAAGGACAAGCCGTTCTTCCTGTACCTGCCGTTCAACGCCCAGCACGCCCCGCTGCAGCCGCCGCAGAAGTACCTGGAGCGGTTCTCGAAGATCACGGACGAGAACCGGC
This sequence comes from Gemmataceae bacterium, assembly GCA_035258765.1. Taxonomy (GTDB): domain Bacteria; phylum Planctomycetota; class Planctomycetia; order Gemmatales; family Gemmataceae; genus SIAJ01. The sequence continues at coordinate 3,312 of DATFWZ010000601.1, read as the reverse complement.
AGAAGTTCGCGGCCACCATGTCGGCCATGGACGACGCGGTCGGCAAGGTGATGGCCAAGGTGAAGGAGATCGGCCAGGAGGAGAACACCCTGGTGTTCTTCTTCTCGGACAACGGCGGACCGACCCAGCAGACCACGTCCAAGAACACACCCCTCCGGGGCGTGAAGGCCACCACGCTCGAAGGCGGCATCCGGATTCCGTTCTGCGCCCAGTGGAAGGGCAAGATTCAGGCCGGGACGACGTTCGAGCACCCGATGATCCAGCTCGACATCCTGCCGACCGCGATCATCGCCGCGGGCGGGAAGGTCGATCCCGACTGGAAGCTCGATGGGGTGGACCTGATGCCGTACCTGACCGGCAAGGACGCGGGCACGCCGCACGACACGCTCTACTGGCGGTTCGGCGAGCAGTGGGCGATCCGCAAGGGGGACTGGAAGCTGGTCGTGAGCCGGCCCGACGGGCCGACGCCGCGACTGTTCAACCTCAAGGACGACGTCGGCGAGGCGAAGAACCTGGCCGACGCCGAGCCCGCGAAGGTGAAGGAGCTGAAGGCGGACTGGGACAAATGGAACGCGGAACAGAAGGACCCGTTGTGGATCCCGGCGAAGAAGAAGGACAAGAAGTAATGGCCGGCGCGATCAGAGGCCCAGGTGCGCCCGGCCGTACTCCAGCGACCGGCGGACGTTCCGGTCCTCGACCGCGAGCTGTTCCTCGACCTTCAATTTGCTGATCCGCGGCAGCGGCTCCTTCGGGGCGTGCTTCTTGACGAGGGCGAGGGCCCGGGCCAGGTCGCGGCCCGGGACTTTGTCCAGGGTCGCCCAGTAATCGTCCGTCAGGCACGGGATGCGGAGCGGGTCGCGGGTGATCATCTCCAGGCTGAACCGGATTGTCGGCCGGCCTTTTCGTATCACCTCGACGATCCGCTTCAGGTCGAGGAACCCGTCGCCGAGCGGGACCTCGGCCAGGAGGAAGCCGTCGGCCGCGTCCTCGACCGCCATGTCCTTCAGGTGGCACGCCGCGGCCCACGGGGCCAGGGCCTCCGCTGTCTCCGTCGGTCGTTCCAGAAGCGCGATGCTATTGCCGGTGTCCACCGTCACGCCGACCAACTCCGAGCCAATCGCCTTCATGACCCCGACCAGCTCATCGGTGCGAAAGTCCTTGTGGTTCTCGACCGCGAGCGTCACCCTGTGCCGGGCCACGACCGGCTCGGCCAGCCGCAGCGACGCGAGGGCCTGCTCGGCGAACGCGGCGTACTCCTTCGCGGCGTGAAACGTCTCGTACCGCCGGCTGCCGAGCATCACCGTCCTGACGACGGTCGCGCCGGCCTCGCGAGCGGTTTTGATCTCGGCGTCGAACCGGTCGAGGTCGGCCTTGTCCTTCGGCGGCCGCGTCGATCCTTCCAGGTACATGCCGTGCCGCTCGGCCGCGGCCCGCAGCTCGCGAGCGCCATCGGCGGTGCGATTGCCGAGCGAAAGCTGCACGCCGTCGGCCCCGCGCTCGCGGCAGAACTCCAGGAACTTGAGCGGATCGGCGAAGCCCTTCTCCGCCCGCGACCGGACCGGGTAGGAGTGAATGACGATACCGAGCGAGCCGCGCTTGCGCGGCTCGTCGGAGCGCGAGACGCCGGCTAACGCGCCGGACGCGGCGGCCAGGAAGGTGCGGCGGTGGATCATGTGTCGGACACCCCCAGGGCCTTCAGCTCCTTGTCCCACGGGGCCCGGTACGGGCGCACCAGATGCCGGGCCGCGTCGGCGTCGCCGGGAATCGTCTCGGCCTTCGCGTCCCACCGCAACGACCGCCCGAGCCGCAGCGACAGGTTGGCGAGGTGACACGCGACCGCGACCCGGTGCCCGCTCTCGAGGTCGGAGGCGGGCGCCTTGCGGCTGCGAATGCAGTCGAGGAAGTTGCGGGCGTGATCGAGGTACTGGGTGGCGCTGTCGCCCGTCTGGTCTACAATCGCCGCGGTTCGCGGCTTCCGCGGGCCGTCGGCGGCGATTGCCTTCGGCCCACCGGCCGGGTGCCCGCTTTTGACCCCGGGGATCTGATTTTCCGGTGGCAACTCCGGGTCCGGCGTGACCGCGAACCCGGATCGGGAGATGCCCAATACGCCCTTCGTGCCGACGAACTCCAGCCCGTACTCCGGCCGCGTCCCGGCGGCGCACTCGCGCATGACGAACGCGGCCGTCCACCGGTCGAACGCGAACAACGCGTCCTGCGTGTCCGGCGTCTCGCCGTTGTCGGTCAACGCGAACCGGCCGCCGACGGACGTTACCGACTTGAGCGTGTTGAGCCCCAGGACCCAGTCGATGATGTCGATCTGGTGGGCCCCGAGGTTGGTCATCTGCCCGCCCGAGTAGTCCCAGAACCAGCGGAAGTGATAGAGCCCGCGGTTCGGGTTGTACTTCCGAGCCGGGGCCGGGCCGAGCCAACGGTCCCAGTCGAGGTCGGCCGGCGGGTCCTGGTCCGGCGGGTTGCCGAACCCCGGCATCACGTTCCGTACCGCGGACATGCGGACCGACACGACCCGGCCGATGTGCCCGTCGCGGATCAATTCCCGGGCCCGCTGGTAGTGCTTGCCCGACCGCTGCTGCGTGCCGCACTGGACGACACGCTTGTTCCGCGTCGCGACGTCCACCATCCACCGCCCCTCGCGGGCGAACACGGTCAACGGCTTTTCGATGTAAACGTCCTTCCCGGCGGCGCAGGCGAGCATCGTCACCATCGCGTGCCAGTGGTCCGGGGTCGCGACGACGACCGCGTCGGCGCGCTTGTCGTCGAGCAGCTTTCGGAAGTCCGCGTAACCCGCCGGGTCGCCGCCCAGGGCCTTGAGCCCTTCCGCGAGCCGCCCGCGGTGAACCTCCGCAAGGCCGACGAGCGAGACGTCCGGGAGTTTGCGGAAGGTGGTGACGTGCCCCTTGCCCATTAGCCCGTAGCCGACGAACCCGAGGCCGATGCGCTCGTTGGCCCCGAGGACGCGCTGGTAGCTCGCGGCCGTCAGCGCGGCGGCCGAGACGGCTAGGAATCGTCGGCGGTCGGACATGTGCGGCTCCGTTACTTCTTCTGTTTCTTCGGGCCGATCAGCTCCCACGGCTGGACGCCGACGCGCTTGGCCCACGCGTCCCACGCCGCGGCCAGTTCGGTGGCCTTCTCGGTCTCCTTCGATGCCACGTCGTGCATCTCAACGCGATCAACGTCCATGTCGTACAACTCCCACGGCTTGCCGTCCTTGGCCACCAGCTTCCACTTCCCGTCGCGAACGGCTTTATTCCCCTCGTGCTCCCAAAAGATCGGCGCCTTCCGGTCAAGCGGCTT
>DATFWZ010000600.1:0-4073 GCA_035258765.1 Gemmataceae bacterium | reverse complement strand
CCTGATGGGCGGCTATTCGTTCTGGCCGATCACGCTCAGCAGCATCGCGACGATGGTGGGGCTCAGCCTGTTGGAGATCTTCGTCGGCTTGTTACAGGCGTTCGTATTCGTCTTCCTGACGGCGACGTTCATCGGCATGGCAATGCACCCGGAACATTAGCGAGATCACACTGGTCCGACTGACCCGAATACAGGAGTTCGACCCCCATGAGAGTTATGTCCCGCGTGGCCCTGGCGGCCTTCTTGTTCCTGACGTTCAGCGGTCTGGCCCTGGCGCAGACGGGCTCGCCGATTCCTTCCAGCAAGTTGGACCCTGATGTCCAGAAGCAGGCTGTTGAGCGGAACCAGGCGAGTGCCGCCAGGTTCACCGGGGCCGGGGCCGGCATGGGCATGGGCCTGGCCGCCATCGGGGCCGGTATCGGCATCGGCCTCATCGGTCACTCGGCGCTCGCGGGCATCGCCCGACAGCCGGAGCAGGCCGGCGCGATCCGCGGCACCATGATCCTGATGGCAGCCCTGGTGGAAGGCGTCGCCCTGATCGCCGTGGTGTTCTGTCTGGTCTTGTCCTTCGTCGCCTGACCGGCAAGGCCGGCCGGGCGGCGCGAGGCGTCGCCCGGCCGACCCGGTTTGGAGAAAACCATGCGCAGTCTGACTGGCTGGCTTGTCGGCGTCATGCTGGCGCTGACCCTCTCCGCCCCGCCGGTGATGGCGGAGGCGGCATCGAAGGACGAGCACGGGGCGAACGAAGGCGGCAAGATCGACGTCGCCGACAAGTTTGGGCTGAAGCGCTACGACCTGGGCATCTACACACTGATCGTGTTCGGCATCCTGCTGTTCGTCCTCGGCCGGTACGCCTGGGGTCCGATGATGGCCGGGCTGGACAAGCGCGAGGCCACCCTGCGCCGGTTCCATGAGGAGGCCGAGGGCGCGCGGAAGGAGGCACAGCTCGCCCTGGCCGAGGTTCAGGCCCGGCTGGCCAAGACGCACGAGGAGGTCCGACTCATGCTCGACGAGGCCCGGCGCGACGCCCAGGTGGTCAAGGACCAGATGAAGGCGTCGGCGGCCTCCGAGATCCAGGCCGACCGCGACCGCGTCCGCCGCGAGATCGAGACGGCCAAGGACCAGGCGCTCAAGGAGATCTACGAGCAGTCGGTCCAGCTCGCGGCCCTGGTGTCCACGAAGGCGATCCAGCGCGAGCTGACCCCGGCCGACCACGCCCGGCTGCTCGACGACGCCCTGGCCGATTTGCGGACGAACATGGCAACGAGAACCTGACAATTCCAAGCTTCCGTTCCGAAACTTGGAACCTGGAACTTGGAACTTGGAACTCAGCGATGGCCGAAGCCTTCGAGACCGAAAGCCGCGCCGGCGAGGAGGGGTCCGCCTCGCGCCGGGTCGCCCGCGTCTACGCCGAGGCGCTGCTCGACGTGGCCGCGGACGGGGGCCAGCCGGCGGAGATCGGGCAGGAGCTCGACTCCCTCGTCCGCGAGGTGTTCGCGCAATCCCCGGAGGTGGAGGCCGCGTTCGCCTCGCCGGTGATGAAGCGGGCCGCCAAAGTCACGCTCCTGGAACACGCGTTCCGGGGCAAGGTCAGCGACCTGATGTTCCATTTCCTGAACGTATTGAACGCCAAGGACCGGCTGGGCCTGGTGCGGCACGTCGCGGCCGCGTACCGCGACCTGCTCGACGAACGGGCCAAGCGGATCCGCGTCACCGTCCGGTCGGTGGTCCCGCTCACGGAGCAACAGACCGAGGCGCTCCGGCAGGCGATCGGGCAGGCGACCGGACTCGACGCGGTCGTCGTCCCGCGGCTCGACCCGGACCTCCTGGGCGGCATGATCGTCCAGGTCGGCGACCAGGTCTACGACAGCTCGGTCCGGACCCGGATCGACACCATCCGAAATCAACTCCTGGCGAGGAGCAGCTATGAAATTCAGACCGGACGAGATCGCTTCAGTTATTCGGGATGAGCTCAAGCACCTCGGGGCTCGCCAGGACGTCCGGGAGGTCGGCCGCGTCCTCGAGGTCGGCGACGGCATCGCCCGCGTCTACGGCCTGTCCGCCGTCATGGCCGGCGAGATGGTCGAGTTCACCGCGACCAAGATCCGCGGGCTGGCGTTCAACCTGGAAGAGTCGTCGGTCGCCATCATCATCCTCGGCGACTACCTGAAGATCCAGGAGGGGGACGAGGTCCGGACGACCGGCGAACTGCTCCGCGTGCCCGTCGGCGACGCGATGATCGGTCGCGTCGTGGACCCGCTGGGCAACCCGCTCGACGGCAAGGGCCCGATCCTGGCCACCGAGACCCGGCCGATGGAGAGCGTCGCCCCGGGGGTCGCCGAGCGCCAGCCGGTCAAGAACCCGCTGCAGACCGGGCTCAAGGCCATCGACGCCATGACTCCGATCGGCCGGGGCCAGCGCGAACTGATCATCGGCGACCGGACGGTCGGCAAGACCGCCATCGCTGTCGACACGATCATCAACCAGAAGGCGGAGAACGTCATCTGCGTTTACGTCGCCTGCGGTCAGATGCAGGCCAAGGTCTCGCAGGTGGTCGAGCAGCTCCGCAACTTCGGGGCCATGGACTACACGATCGTGGTCGTCGCCGCGTCGTCCGACCCGGCCCCCCTGCAGTACTACGCCCCGTACGCGGGGGCGGCGATGGCCGAGTACTTCATGTACAAGGGCCGCGACACCCTGTGCGTGTACGACGACCTGTCCAAACAGGCGGCCGCGTACCGGCAGCTCTCCCTCCTCGTCCGCCGCCCGCCGGGCCGCGAGGCGTACCCGGGTGACGTGTTCTACGCTCACAGCCGGCTCCTGGAACGGTCGGCCAAGCTGGCCGAGCGTTACGTGATCGTCCCCGCCGACGCGGACGATTCCAAGGTCCAGGACGACTGGGGGGTGAACGACGCGGCCAACCCGGCGCAGCGCCGCGGCGGCGGCGCGAAGGGCAAGGTCTACGTCGGCCCGCTGGATAAAGAGAAGGCCGACCACGACGTGAAGAGTTTCCCCGGGCATAAGGTCGTGCGCGTCCCGACGTCCGGCGGCTCACTGACCGCTTTGCCGATCATTGAAACGCTCGAAGGCGAGGTGGCGGCGTACATCCCGACGAACGTCATCTCGATCACGGACGGCCAGATCTACTTGCAGCCGTCGCTGTTCTTCGCCGGCGTCCGGCCGGCGGTGGACGTCGGCATCTCGGTGAGCCGGGTCGGCGGCAATGCCCAGATCCCGGCCATGAAGGACAAGCGAGTGGCCGGCGGTCTGAAACTGGCCCTGGCCCAGTTCCGCGAGCTGGAGGCGTTCGCCCAGCTCGGCACCGAGCTCGACCCGGCCACACAGAAGCAGCTCGACCGCGGCTACCGAATGGTGGAGATCCTGAAGCAGCCGCAATTCAAACCGATGCCGGTAGTCGATCAGATCATGGTGATCTACGCGGCCAACACCGGGGCCCTCGACAAGGTGGAGCGCAAGGCGGTGCGGGCGTGGGAGGAGCAATTCCTGACCTTCATGCGCGACCAGATGCCGGAGGTGCGGGAGTTGTTGTTGAAGGAACGGAAGATGACGGACGAGGTGGTCAAGAAGCTCGACGCGGCGATCGCGACGTTCCAACCGCAGTTCAAGGCGTAGCCGTCAGCGATCAGCGGTCAGCTTTGAGCAGCCGCTGATCCCAACCTGCTCAGAGTCATTGCCTGGAAGTTCAGGCTGACCGCTGAAAGCCGAATGCTGAAAGCTCACTCATGGCCAACCTCCGCTTACTCGTCTCCCGCCGCAAGGCGGTCCGCAACATCCGCAAGATCACGCGGACCATGGAGCTGATCGCCACTGCCCGGTTCAAGAAGGCGATGGACCGGGCCACCGCGGCCGAGGCGTACACGCGAAAGATCTCGGAGATCGCCGCCGACCTGACCCGTGCCGGCAGCGACGTCGCCCACCCGCTCCTGGTCGTCCGCCCCGAGATCAAGCGCGTCCTGATCCTGGTCATCGGGTCGAATCGCGGACTGGCCGGGGGTTACAACGGCAGCATCCTGCGCGAGGTCATGCCCCGGGTGCGGCAGCTCCAGACCGCG
>DATFWZ010000599.1:0-25316 GCA_035258765.1 Gemmataceae bacterium | reverse complement strand
CACGAATGCCTCCAGCGCCGCCGAACGCCCGGATCGCGTGATGCAGATGGCCCGGCGACCTAGAATTGCCGCCACGGGCAAGCGACGTGGCGCGCTCCGCTCCGCAAAGCCTGAGCGTCGCAGCACAACGACAGGCCTAGTTGGCATTTGCGATCGCCGCCCGGCTCCGCCGGTTAACCCGCCTCGTCGTCCGAGCGCGGCCCGTCGGCCGGGTCGCTCAGGGGCTCGACCCGCGGGTTCACCATCTCGAACCAGTCGCTGAACTTCATCCGAATCGCGTCCTGGTGCGTCCCGCCCTGGATCAGGATGTCCCCGTCCGTCCGCAGGTGGGGGTCCATGAGGACGTCCACGCCGCGCCAATGGCGCAGCGCCGGGATGGCGCCCACCTCGCAGTCGCAGAAGCACTCTTCCAGCTCGTCCTCGGTCGCCAGCCGGACGTCGGTGGCCCCGAGGGCGTGGCGGACGAGATCGAGCGCCACCCGCCGGCTGGCGGGCAGCACCACCTCCACCGGCTGGCCGTCGGCCATGACGCCGACGACCTTCGCGACGCGGTGGCCGCTGACGTGCTCCCTTTGCGCCAGCTCCTGGGCGGTGAACGCGTCCGGGTGGTGGAGCTCCTCGTAGGGGATCCGCCGCTGGTCCAATTCGTTCTTGACCCACGTTGCTGTAGCCATGCCGCACCTCCGGATTCTCGTGAGCCGCATGGGGCGAGTCGGGTTGAGCCGGGCAAAAATGGGCTCGCGTGATGCCCGGCCGGATTGCCGCAACTTCGACAGAAATGCAAGTTCTGTGCCCATTGTATCGCGGCGGCCCTGCGCCTCGGGGCGGCATTGGAACTGCAACAGACGGAACTTCGGAACAAGGGGGGAATGCCATGGTCGCGAAAAAGAAGAAGTGGGTCCAGAAGGTGAAGACGGTTTCGACCTTTCCACCTGCGGGGATATTCACCAAGGACGCCGAAACCATTGCCCGGACCATGGCGCGGAAGAGTGTGAGCCCTCGCGGGATCGCGTCCGGGATCCGGATGATTCAGTACTTCATCAACCGGGCCGGCAAGGACCTCCCCGCGGCCCGGAAGCGGGAGTTGGAGAAGGCCAAACGAATTCTGCAGGCCAGGGCGCAGGACAAGTAGCGGCTCCGGGTGATACGCTGAAGCGCGAGCGCGAAGAGGAGTAGGAGCAGGAGTAGGATTTGGAGTAGGAAGAGGAGTAAGAAGCAGAGTAAGAGAACGAGTAGGAAACGGACCCCGAACTGGTCCTGCTCCTACTCCGACTCCTGCTCTTACTCCTCTTCCTACTCCAAATCCTACTCCTGCTCCTACTCCACCTCCTAATCACCCCGACCGGTCCACGTGACGCTAATCTGCAGCCGCGACGGGCCGTGCACGCCCAGCGCCTTCCGCGGCTCCCACGGCTCCTCGTTCGCCATTTCAAACCCTGTAACCCGTTCCAGGAAATCCGCGAGGGCGATCCGGGCCTCCAGGCGCGCGAGCGGCGCGCCCAGGCAGGCGTGGATGCCGTGTCCGAACGCGATGTGCCGCTGTGATAGGTCGGCGGTCCGCGACACGCTCATGCCACCAGGATCAACATCACCGTGACAGTGACCGCCACTGCGACGAGCGTCTGCCACACCGACCGTGACTGGCGGACCCAGTGCGTCGGCGGTAGCCAGCCTAACCCAATCGCCAGCCCGGCCGCCAGGACGGCGCCCCCGCCGAGCACGCCCGGGATGACGATCTCCAGTCGCCCGGCTCCCGGGGCCCCGGTAATGGCCGACGCGAGGAAGGCCAGCAGTGCGAGAATGCCTGTGAGGTACCACGTGAGGCCGACGACGCCCATCAAATCACCTCCTGCCGCCGGACACCTAAAGACGCTCCCGGATCCACGGCTGCCCTTTGCCTGAACGGGTCGCCCGCCACCCGACGGGCAGGTCGGTGATCTCCGCCAAGGACGGGTCGATCTTTAACGGGTCGGGCTTGGCGATTGCGACTGGCGGGCGGCTACTCACGTCATTCCCGTCGTAGAACTGCCACCCGCCAAGCCCGCCCCCGACGCCCTCATCGCGGATAACGACCAGGACCGGGTGTCGGCCGAACGCGACGTCCTCCACCGTTACGACGCCGATGTCCAGGGGGTCATCCCAAGGTCGCTCTCGGGATAGCTCTGCACCGCGCCCGAACAATGAACCGATTGCTCGAAATAGTCGCACGGCTAGCGAACCTTTCGGAAGAAGGCGCGGACGTCGTTCACCAGCAACTGGGGTTGCTCCAGCGCCGCGAAGTGGCCGCCGCGAGGCATCTCCGTCCAGTGCAGAAGCTTGCCACCGGCGCTCCGCTCCACCCACGCTCGCGGCGGGACGTTGATCTCCTTGGGGAAGAGGGCATAGCCCATGGAGGCCAGCTTGCCCGACCTCTGGAACGGGGTCATCGATTTCGGGCGCGGCAGGTTGTGTTGTGACTCGTAGTAGATTCGCGTCGAAGACGGCATGCTATCCGTCACCCAGTACAGCATCACGTTCGTGATCAGCTCGTCCTTTGTGAAGCTGTTGTCGAGCTTCCCGCCGTGGTCGCTCCAGGCCCAGAACTTGTCCACCGAAATTCCGTGGCCAGACGAGCCGATGCAGTCTGCCGCGCGCCGATCCCTGCAGGCCGCGGTTCTTCCCACAAACTTCTCTTGTCCCTAACGATCCCGGGAACGACAATCACCTCGCACAGACACCTCCGCCGGGCGAGCCTCGCCGACGTTCACTTCGGCCCGCCGTGACGTTGCCGCACCGCGTGGACCGCAACATGGCCGCTCCGACCACCGCCGACGAGTTCCGCACTCTGCTCGAGCGCAGCGGCCTCCTCCCGTCCCACTTCGTCAGCGCCGCGTTCACTGCCGGCACCCGGGACCCGGCCGCCATCGCCGGCCAGCTAGTCAATGACGGGTTGCTCACCCCGTTCCAGTCGCGCCAGCTCCAGCGCGGCCGGGCCGACGGGTATTTCCTCACCGACAAATACAAGATCCTCGACTTCATCGGCTCCGGCGGCATGGGCAAGGTTTACCTGTGCGAGCACCTGATCCTGCACCGGCTTGTCGCGGCCAAGCTCCTCAACCTCCCGGCCGGCGCCGGGTCCGACGCCGCCCGCATCTTCGAGCGCTTCTACCGCGAGGCCCGGGCCGTCGCCGCCCTCGACCATCCGAACATCATTCGCGTGTTCGACGTGGACCGCGTCGGCCCGAACCCGTTCATGGTCATGGAGTACGCGGACGGGACCAACCTGCACGACCTGGTCGCCCGCCACGGTCCCCTGTCTACCGGCCGGGCCTGCCACTACATCCGGCAGGCTGCCCTCGGGCTGCAACACGCCCACGAGGCCGGACTGGTCCACCGCGACATCAAGCCCGGCAACTTGATTCTCGACCGCGCCGGGACCGTCAAAGTGTTGGACCTGGGACTGGCCCGGTTCGCCCAGGACCCGGCCAAGAACCAGGGGATCACCGACCGGTACGACAAGAACATCGTGATCGGGACCGTCGATTTCATGTCCCCGGAGCAGGCGTTCGATAGCGCCGCCGTGGACATCCGGTCGGACATCTATGGACTGGGCTGCACGTTCTACTTCCTCCTGACCGGCCAGGTGCCGTTCCCGGAGCGGTCGGTCCCGGAGAAGATGTACTCACACAAGACCCGGGCCCCGGCCCCGTTGAGCGAGATTTGCCCGCGACTACCGGCCTGTGTCATCGAAGTCCTGGACAAGATGATGGCCAAGGAGCAGGCCGACCGGTACCAGACTCCCGCCGAGGTGGCCGAGGCCCTGGCCGAGTGGACTGCGGAGCCGATTCCGCCCCCGGCGGCGAATGAAATGCCGGAACGCCCGGCGTCGTTCTACCGGCTCGGGCTGTCCCCCGCCCCGGGGCCGGGCTCGGCCCTGGCCGTCACCCCAAACCCGCTTTCCAGCGCCGAGACCGTGCCAACGCCGCGCATTGGCGAGTGGGACGTGCCCGGAGGCGACACACCCGACCCGTCAGTCGCCCGGCCCGGACCCCGAATCCCGACCACAACACCTGCCCAGGAGGGCGGGCCGTCCATCGTACTGAGCACACCGCCCGCCCCACCGCGGAAGCGGTCGTCATGGGTGCTCCGGGTGGTCGAGCTGGCCGTGCTCGTTACCGTGGCCGGGCTGGTCGGATGGCTGGCGTCGCGGAAGTGGGGTGGCGGGGACGTCCCGCAACCGGGGCCGGTCGATCCGCTCGCGCCCGCGGTCGTCCCGGCTCCGAAGGACACGCCGCCGGGGCCCTTCGTCGGGACGATCCTGAACGGTGGGGGTTCGACCTTCGTGGACCCGATCATGCGCCGGTGGGCCACGGCCTACGAGAAACAGCATGGCGTGAAGGTTGACTACCAGCCGATCGGGTCTGGGAAAGGCGTGCAGGGCGTCCTTGACCGGGTCTACCTCTTCGGCTGCTCGGACGTGGCACTGAACGACGAACAATTGGCCGAGGTCCGCGCGCGGGGCGGCGACGTCGTCCACATTCCCTTGGTCATGGGGGCCGTGGTGGCCACATACAACCTGCCGGAGGTCCGGCAGCAGCTCAAGTTCACGGGGCCAGCCCTGGCCGACATTTACCTCGGCAAAATCACCCGCTGGAACGACCCGGCCCTGGCCGTCAGCAATCCGGGAGTCCCGCTTCCGGACATGCCGGTCACGGTGATTCACCGGGCCGAGGCGAGCGGGACGTCGTTCATCTGGACCGACTTCCTGAGTAAGGCCAGCGCCGACTGGAAGAGCAAGTACGGGGCGAAGACGGAGTTGAAGGCATGGCCGGTGGGCCAGGAGGCGAGGGGAAACAACGGCGTGGCGACACTCGTCAGCCGGACGGTGGGGTCAATTGGGTACGTCGAGTTGAGCTACGCGCTGGAGAACAACTTGCCGGCCGGGGTCGTGAAGAACAAGGACGGGAAATACGTGGCCGCGACCCTGGACACGGTCAAGGCCGCCGCCACAGCGTCTTTGATCAAGATCCCACCAGACCTGCGCTTCACGCTGACGGACGCCCCCGGGGAGGAAGCGTATCCGATCGCCGGGGCCGCCTGGGCGATCCTGTTCGTCGATCAGACGAAGCGCGCCGCCGGACGCGACCTGGTGAACTTTCTTCGCTGGACGACGCACGAGGGCCAGGCATACGTGACCGAATTACGGTACGCCCCCCTCCCGCCGGAACTGGTGAAACAAATCGACGACCGGCTGAATGAAGTGCGAGTCGCGAAGTAATCGGCGAGTGGAGCATTTCATTGCAACGCCGGCATGCGCTGGCCGAGATTGCGCGCGGAATTGGCAACCTGAATGGCAACCTGATCCCGTACGCTCGTACCCGCAAGTCGTTGCGAATTGCGTTTCACATTGCCAAATGCGTCAGGCTGCCAACTCCGGCGAGCCGCCCGGCCTGTCGTTGCTGGAAACGTCGCGCGAGTACAACTGCTCGGCAACGAAACTCAGCGCGGTATGTACTACACCGTTCGAGTTGCCCCGCTTCCCCCCAGCGCCGAACTGGCGGTAAATCTCTTTCACTGACGGATGTCTATCGATTAGACTCTTCTCATTATTTCGCCTCACGGGTCGCCCGGGAGAACCGCATGCCCCCGTCGCGTCGTGGGTTCACACTGATCGAACTCCTCGTTGTCATCGCCGTCATCGCCATCCTGATCGGGCTCCTACTGCCGGCCGTCCAGAAGGTCCGGGCGGCCGCGGCCCGGATCAAGTGTGCCAACAGCCTCAAGCAGATCGGCCTGGCCACCCACAACATCCACGACACCCGCGGGGTGCTCCCGCCCATGTCGGCCCCGTGCGCCGACCCGAGGTTCCCCACCTGCTTCACGCCCGAGAACTCGGCCTACGGCCGGCACCATTACGCCCTGTTCCAGTGGCTCCTGCCGTACCTCGAGCAGGACAACATCTACAACGCCCTCACCCCGACCGGGTACGCTGGCGGGCAGTACTTCCGGGTGATCAACATCCTCCTGTGCCCGATGGACCCGTCGATCGCCAACGGCAAGAACATGACGGCGTACGGCGGGGCCAAGAACTGGGGGGCCAGTTGCTACGGCGGCAACAACTACATCTTCGGTAACCCGCCGGCCGGGCACACCCGCGGCGAGGCCCGGATCCCGGCCTCCGTCCCCGACGGGCTCTCGAACACCATCTTCTTCGCCGAGATGTACGGGACGTGCGGCAACGGCGGCAACCTGGACGGCTCCTCCACCTGGGGCAGCCTGTGGGCGGACGCCAACAGCATCTGGCGCCCGGGGTACAACCTGGGGTCGAGCAAGGGCGGCTGGAGCGTGACCAACTACCCGGCGTCGCCGATGTTCCAGGTGCAGCCGCACTTCATCAACACCTGCGACCCGGTCCGCCCGCAGTCGGCCCACCCGCAGGGGATGAACGTATGCCTTGGGGATGGGAGCATCCGGTTTCTGAGCGGGACGATGAACACCGCCACCTGGGCCGCGGCCAACGACCCGCGCGACGGCCAGGTACCCGGGGGGGACTGGTAATATGTCGATGCGTTGGTGCTTGGTGCTCGTTGGTCTCGCGGGCTGCTCCCCGGACAAGCCGCAGGGTGAGGTCCCGCCCCTGCAACCGGCCCAAGGGACAGTCGTTCGCGCCGGGAAGGCGACAGGGCCCGGACTGGTGCAATTCCGGGCCGAGCCGGACAAGCCGGACCTGGTCGTCAACGGCGAGGTCCGCGCGGACGGCACCTTTGAGCTGCAAACACTGCACGCGACCTCCCAGAAGAAGGGTAAAGGGGCCCCCGCCGGGACGTACCGGGTCACGTACATCCCGGCAGCGACCGAGCAGAACCAGATGGTGACGCCCGTCGACGTTCCGCAGCCGGTGATCATCAAGGACGGGCCGAACGAGTTGACGGTGGAGCTGGGGAAGAAGTGAATGGGCGAACGGGGCGCGCTCCACCCCGTTCGCCGTCGGTCGTCCCGCCTCAGTTCACCTGCTCAACCGCCAGCTTGCCCGGGAGCAGGTCCTGCACGCCGCTGAAGAACCTGTCCAGGCCGATCCCGCCCAGGAGCAGGTCCTTCAGTCCGTCGTCGGTCACGGTCGTCGCGTCCAGCTTCGGCACCCCGGCAGTCCCGTTGCGCAGGTCGTCGACCCGCGTGGCGTACGAGTTAGTCGATGTCCACTCGTCGAGGATCTTCAACAGGGCCGCCGGGTCGGCGTCGTGAGTCGTCGAGCCCCCGATCAGGATGTCGTCGTTGCTCCCGCCGCGGACGAAGTCGCGGCCGTCCCCCCCGATCAGGACATCGCGGCCGCTCTGCCCGAACAGCTGGTCGTTGCCAGTCCCGCCGACGATGACGTTATTGCCTCCGCCGCCGATGAGCATGTCGTTCCCGGCACCGCCGATCAGGACCGCTGTCACGCCGAGCTGATTGCTGACCTGGATGCGGTCGTTCCCGGCCATGCCGTCGAACTGGATGGTGGCGACCTTCGTCAGGTCGAACGTGTTGACCGTCTTCCCGCCGGCGGTGACGACAACGAGCCCGCCCTTCTTGTCAAGCTTCACCATGACATTGTCGTTGTCGCGACTGCCGGTGATGACCAGGTCGCCGTTCGCCTCCAGGGTTGCCGTTACCGGGTTGGTCCCCGCGGCGTTGGCCGTGATCCGGCCAAACAGACCGTGCGTCTCGTCATCCGGCCCGGCCGCGTAGTACATGGCGTTCATGTCGCCCCCGTTCGTCCCGTTACCGAACGCCAGGCCCCAGAGCCCGTCGATGACGACCGGGTGGCCCGGCGAAGTGCTGAGGGTGCCGTGGAAGGCGCCGGTCGCGGGGTCGTAGGCGTTGATCCGGCCGTCGCCGAAGTTGCCGATGAGCAGGTCGCCGCTGAAATCGCCGAAGTCGGCCGGGGCCTGGACCATGGCCCACGGGGCATTCAAGGCGCCGTGCGATATCAGGCGCGACTGGAAGGTGCCGTCGGTGTTGAACACGTCGATGAGCCCGAGGCCCGGGCCGTGCAGGTCGTCCGTGGCCGTTGCGTCTTGCTTGGCGTAGCTGACGTACAGCTTGCCCCCGATGGCCGCGACGTTGAACGGGGCGTACGCGGACGGCAGGGTTGGGTCGGTGAAGTTGCCGGCGAGGGTGACCTTCCCGAAGGTGCTGTTGAGGACGTCGATCTTGGCGTTGTGGAAGTCGGCGAGGTAGAGGAAGTTGGATGTCCCGACGCTCGCCAGCGCGATCCCCTTGTAAATCGCCCCGTCGGACGCCTGGAAGGCCGGCTGGGCGCTGGTCGACGGGCCTGGCGGCGGAACGTTGAAGTTCCACCCAGTGACCGCGCCGGACTCGGAGGCGAATATGAAGGTGGCCTTGCCGCTAGCGGCCAAGTTGTGCACTACGAAGTCAGTCGTGGGGTTGAACACCTGCCCGGTCGGCGCCCCGCCCGGGATGGTCACCTTGAACGGCTGGACGATGTTGCTCCCGTTGACATCCCCGGCGTACACCTCGCTCAGGTTCCCTCCGTTGGACGACACCCAGAACCCCGAGGTCGGGCCCAGGGCGATCCCCCAGCCGTTGGTCAGCGTCGAGTCGGTGACCCGGGCCACGCCGGGTTGGTCGGACACCAGGTCCGTTGCGATGTAGGCGGTGGCCGCGGCGGGCACCGCGCGGACTTCGAGTGGTTCAATGCCGAGCCGCGGGCGCAGGGGCCGGCGGTGCGGCGCGCGGGCAAGTCTTGGGCGGGCAGCGGGGAGAGGACGAGACATGAGTGGCCTCCGCAAGATGAAAACGCAATGGGTGACCAAGGGTGGTGATGCACCACCCGGACGGCGGGAGCACAATTGATGCCGCCTCGGACCGGCAAGCTGTTCGGACCCAAAAAAGGAAGCGACCGTCGCACCAGGTAAGAAAATGCCGCGACTTGGCTGGGTTAGCTACTACCTGATCGCAGTCCGTGGGGAAGGACTGGACCCGTCGATGGGAACGAGCTTTCATGACATGGGCTGGGCTGCGCGAACCTGACTCTGCACTTCCGATGTCCTTTCCGGGTGACGGCCCCAGCGGGCCCGGAGTACCGCGGCCTAATGGGTGCTGCCAGCTCTGACTCAGAGGCTGGCTCGGATTTCCCAAATCCGTGCCGCCGATTCTCCAGATCGACCGCGCTTCGGGGCCGTCATGTTTTTTGACTGATCGATCCGTCCCCCGTGGAGCCCGAAGCGCCAGCGAGGAATCTTTGCCGGAGGTCGCCCATGAACGAGCTCATCATCAAGGACACCCACCGCGGCCTCTATTACGAGGACGGCATCCTCGTCCGCGTCCTCGCGGCGGGCCGGTACGAGCTGCCGCTCTCGAAGCGGAAGAACCTCTTCGGCCGCCGGCCGAAGACCGAGGTCGTCCTGGTCGATATCCGCAACCGCGACCTGACGCTCAAGAACCAGGAGATCCTGACGTCCGACAAGGTGGCCATCCGCGTGAGCATCCTGGTGCAGTTCGCAGTCGTCGATCCGAAGGCGGCGGTACACACGGTCGCGAACTACGAGGACCGGCTCTACAGCGACGTCCAGCTCGCCGCCCGCCGGGCCCTCGCGGCCATGACGCTGGAGGAGATCCTGACCAACCGGACCCGGCTCTCGGAGGAGATCCTGCGCGACGTCAAGGAGGCGGCCGCCGGGTACGGGGTGACCATCGACCGAGCGGACGTGAAGGACCTGGTGTTCCCGGGGAACTTGCAGGAGATCATGAACCGCGTCCTGGCCGCGGAGCGGATGAGCGAGGCCCAGCTCGTCGAGGCGCGGACGAAGGCGGAAGTGCAGCGGATCGAGGCCCAGACACGCGCCGACGCCCAGCGCGTGCAGGCGCAAGCCGAGGCCGAGGCGGAGAAGCTGCGGGCCGAGGCCGGGGCGGAGGCGACGCGGCTGGCAGTTCAGGCCGAGGTCCAGGCCCTGGCCGAGCGGCAGCGGCTCGCGGCCGCGTACCGCGAGCACCCGGCGCTCCTGCGACTGGAAGAGCTGGCCACTCTCAAGGAGCTGGCGCAGAATGGCAACGCCCGGCTGTATCTGGACTTCAACGGGAACCACGCACCGACCGAGGCGAGCGAGGAGAAGTGATAGGGTGAGCGGAGCGGCGTAAGCCGCCCGATGCTGACAGAATCGGGCCCCCTTACGGGGCTCCGCTCGCCGTTCCTTGTTGACGCTTGACGAGACCTGGAATCTTGAGTGCCAGCGGTCGCAGCACGAATCGGTACGCGAGCCAGATCAGCACCAGGCCGACAACGAGCCCGCCGATCAGGCCGCCGACATAGCCGAGCACAACATCCACGGTGCCCTCGACTGCGCCACTGAGGTCCGGGGCCATACCGACACCCTTGGAGGGCCGGTTCAACGCCGGCTCGGCCTCTTTCAGTCCCAGGATCAATCCGAAGATCACCCCGAGCCAAACGGACGCGAAAAGGATCGCGACCATGATCAGTCCCACCAGCAACTGCCCGATCCAGCTCAATCGCCGTCTGGCCGGCGGAGCCGCATCCGGCGGGGTCGTTCCGTTCGGTGACGGTGACATGATCTCGATCCCCTGGGGCGCCAGCGCGGAAAAGTGCACTTCCCGGGCCGCGGCCGAGCGACTGGCCGACTCCGCATGATCCCGGGAACGGCGGGTTATTCCCGTGACCGGTGCCATCGGAGCCCCTGCGGGAGTTTTTCTTTTCTTTGAAATCCCCCTTGAACCTCAAGTTACGTGAGGAACAGAAGACGACAGCGACCCATCATGAAGCTCGAATACGTCCCCCTATTGCCGATCCAGCGGGAGCTTCACAACATCCCGCGGAGCCCGGCGCGCTTCGACGAGTACCTGCGCACGATTCTCAACGACGACAGGACCGACGTTGAGCTGGTGCCGCTCTTGCTCATGAACCCGATGGGCAAGGATCACGTGACGGCCCTGCTTGACGCCCTGCTGGCGCTTCACGCCGACGGGATCGCCGCCCGCACATTCGCGGAGGCGTCGGCCCGGCTGGCGGCCGGGCCGGGCGCGTTCAAGGCCGCGGTCGTGGTCGCCGACGACCTGATGGGCGGGTGGACCAATCGCTGGGCGTACGAGTACGACCTCCGGCGCCCGGGCCCGGGTCACAAGCGGTTCTGGGTGACCGGCATCCTCTGGAGCAGCGAGCCCGCCTCGGAGCGGGCCGTGCGCGAGGCGGCGCTGACGACCGCCTACCGGACGGCGTACGTCCAGCGGCACGGCCCCGCCCGGACGCTTCGCGACCTGATGACCCAGGAGGGGCAGGTCATGGCGATGGCCGGCTGCACCGGGCCGGTCCTGGACGACGAGTACATCGCCTACACGCGCGAGGTGCTGGTACCGTTCCTCGACGCACAGGACATGCGGACGTGCATCGAGTGTCTGTTCGGGGACGCGGCGGGGCGCACTCTGGGGTTCACCCCGCGGGGACTGAGCCCGTGGGCGGGGATCGCGTTGGCGCTGCATGATGCTCGGGCTGGCTACGGAGTCACCGAACCTTCACTTGCGTCAGCCGGCCACAGTCCGTTAGCCTGAGCCCCATGCCACCCGAGACCACCACGACCCCGGCACCCCCCGCCCGGGGGCGATTTTGGTTAGGCGCGTGGGCCCTTCTCATTGTGGCGCTATTCCTGACGGCCGGTCTCTGGCTCGTTCAGATGATGCGGTCCAACCAGAAGGCCGCCGAGCAGCGCCACGCCGCCCGGCTCGACCCGGCGGCGGATGACGTCGGCGTCACGGCCGCGGATCGGACACTCCCCTCCGACGCGAAACCCACCGAAGTCCTCGCCGGCATCTACGTCGATCGCATCGTGGAACTAGCCGTCAAGGACGTGAGCTGGACCGTCGAGTTCTATCTCTGGTTCCGCTGGCGCGGAGAACAACCCAAGACGTGTGAAGGGTTTCAAGTCGTTGACGGCACGATCGAGAGCAAGGACCTGCAGCTGGATGAGAACATCGCCGGCCAGCATTACCAGCGGTTTCGCGTCACGGCCAAGATCACCAAGTTTTTCGACGTGACCCGGTACCCGTGCGAGGACCACCTGCTGACGATCGGCGTCGAACACCCGGCCCAACTGCGCGGCGAGGTCGTGTTCGTTGCCGATCAGGAGAATTCGTCCGTCAGCTCGCGCGTCAACGTCCCCGCCTACCGAATCCGGCCGGCCGTGGTGCTCGAGAAACCGCACTCGTACAAGACCACACGCGGCGACCCGCGCCTCGCGCCGGGGACGAAGTCCACATACAGTCAACTGCGGATGGGCATCGGCATCGAGCGGGCCGGCTGGGGGCTCTATTTCAAGCTGTTTCAGTTCCTGTTCATTGCCGTATTGCTCGCGCTCGTGGCCTTCTTCATCCGGCCGATTGAAGTCGATCCGCGATTCGGGCTCGGTGTCGGCGCACTGTTCGCCGCCGTGGCCAACGCGTACGTGGTCTCCTCGCACGTACCCGATACGGGCGTCATGGCACTGGCGGACATCATCAACGGCGTCGGCATCGCGGTGATCCTGCTCACGGTCGTGCAATCGACCATATCTCTGTACCTGTTCAGCGTGCGCGGAGAGGAAGCGCTGTCGCGGGTCTTCGACCGGCTCTCCTTCGCCATCATCCTGCCGGGCTACGTGCTCTTGAATCTCGCTCTGGCCTTGAGCGCTACCCCCGCGGCGGCTTAGAACGGTCCGAGGTTCAAGCGGACCCGGCACAAGCCGCGGCGGCAGTGGACGCGCTTTGACTCCCCCGTAAAGAGACGTGGGATGACCGTTGACGAATCGGTGCCTGCAGGGCCCGCGGCGCCCGCGGTCAGCGGTCGGCAGCGCTGGCGGACGCTGGTGCTCTGCGTCCTGGGTTGGCTCTTCGACCACTACGACATGATGCTCTTCGCCTACATCGCCAGCGCCATCGGCCGCGACTGGCAGTGGGGCGACGCCTTCGCCCAGAACAAGGCCTTCCTGCTGGGCGTCGCGCTGTTCACCTCGGGGATCGGCGGGGTCGTCTTCGGCGGCCTGGCGGATCGGTTCGGCCGGCGGCGAGTGATGGGCTGGACCATCCTCGTCTACTCGCTGAGTACCGGCCTCTCCGGCCTGGCGTGGGGCCTGGTGAGCCTGGCGGTCCTGCGGGCGATCACCGGTTTCGGGTTCGGGGGCGAGTGGGCGACCGGACAGGCCCTCCTCGCCGAAGTGTTCCCCCGGCATCGACGAGGTTTGGCGTCGGCCCTCCTCCAGGCGGGCCAGCCGGTCGGCGGCATGCTCGCGATCCTGACCGGCCTCTGGTTGGAGCCGTACGTCGGCTGGCGGTGGGTCTTCCTGATCGGCGCGGCGCCCGCGGTCCTGGTCGTGTTCCTCCGGCGGTATGTGCCGGAGTCGCCGCTCTGGCTGGCCCGGCCCGGGCCCGATCGGCAGGGCTTTGTCGAACCCTATCGCGTCCTCGTCCGCGACCACTGGCGGCGCACCCTGCAGGGGCTGGTGCTCGGGGCCAGCAAGCTCGGTACCTTCTGGCTCACGTTCGTCTGGTTGCCGGACTACTTCGCGGAACTGCAGACCGGCGCGCACACGGCCGACCTCGCCGAAGCGCAACGGCGAATGCAACTCTGGGCCCAGGTGACACTCCTGATCGGCATGGTGCTCTTCGGCCCGCTTGCCGACCGCCTCGGCCGACGGCCGGCCTTTACGTTCTACTCCCTGCTCACGATGGGCGGGTTGATCGCCCTGACCTATTTCGCCCCCTTCCTGCTGGAAAACCGCGCCTGGTTCTGGGTGGCGATGAGCGCGGTAGGATTCGGTTCGGGCTGCACGGCCGGGTTCGGCGCGCTCCTGGCCGAGCTGTTCCCGACCTCGATCCGCAACACGGCGATGGGCACCGTCTACAACGTGTCGCGG
The DNA here is from genome assembly GCA_035258765.1 of Gemmataceae bacterium. GTDB lineage: Bacteria > Planctomycetota > Planctomycetia > Gemmatales > Gemmataceae > SIAJ01. Next base: position 11,442 of record DATFWZ010000599.1, on the reverse strand, counting down.
TCGTTCCAGGTGGTCACCCAGTGGCTCATGGCCGTGATCGCGACCGACGCGGGAGTCTCTTCCGGGCTGGTGCTGGCGGCGTCGTTCGCCTTCGTGACCGCGACCTGGGTGTGGACATTTCCCGAGACCCGCGGCGTCGCCTTACGGGCCGACTGACTCCGCCCGCAGCCAGAGTCGGACCAGATGCCGCCGGCGGTCAACCTCCGGGTAGTCATCGAACGCGGTCCGGTTGTGCAGGATCCAGCGGTTGTTGATGAAGTACATGTCCCCCGGCTTCAGGTCGAACTCCGCCCGCAGGTCCGGCCGGTTGAGGAACTCGTCGAGCACGTTGAGGGCCGTCTTCTGCGCCGCGCTCAACGGCTGGCCAGCCTTCTCGTGCCCGACCTCGATCCAGTAACGCAGGTAGCGGAAGTGCAACTCGCTCCCACCCCAGCGGATGATCGGGAACTGAATCGTCGGCGCCTCCCCGGCCCGGATGCCGCCGCGGCGGTCGATGTGGAACGGCTGATACAGGGTCTCGAGGACGTCCGGGCGGCGGGCCAATAGTTCGTTGTGCACAGCGTACCCGCTGACTTGTTGACTACGGCCGCCCGCCTTCGCGGTGTTCAGGCAGAGCAGGCCGACGTAGTCGAGGGTGTCCGTCCCGAAGGAGTTGTCGGTGTGGAAGCTGCTCTCGTAGTTCGTGACCGAGAAGCGGGCCCCCGCGGCGAGGTCCTGGCCCGTGTCGCGGACGTCGTAGAGTAGCGTGCCCTGGACGTTCTGCTCAAACGGCCGGCCAAGGCCGAGCCCGACGACCCAGTAGAGCAAATGGGCATCCTCGGGTGTCCGGCGCTCGCCAGGGGGCGACTCGATGATGGCGAACCCGCGGCCGCTTTCGAGCGCCTCGCGGACCGGCTGGAGGGCACTGGCGCACGCGGTACGAACGGGCTCCGACAATTGAATCGCCGTCACCGGCCGCGACTGGTCCCGCGATTCGCGGCGGACCTGCTCGAACGCGGCGAGACAGGCCTCGGGCAGCGGGTAGTACCATGTGTGCGGGTCACCCACGGTGGCGGCGGTCCACGCCCGCGGGTCGGCAACTGCCTGGGTCAGCATCCGGGAACTTCCTCTGGGTTGTGACAAGAGTTTAGCATCGCGGCCCGGATTGATCCCGGCAATCCGACCGAAGGCGCACGGCAGGACCTCGCCCATTGGCACGGTTCATGTACCCCGTTGACCGTGGGGTGTGCCATGGGCAAGCAAACGACGATCGACCGCCCGAAGCATTCACGAGTGACTGTCCAGCGTCAATCTGCCCGACACGGCAAGGATGCCAGCCAGGCCGTTGCGACCCGGCCGCCAACAAGGCAACGACTCCCCGGCCGGATCCGCGTCGGCACGGCGAGCTGGACCGACCCGGGGTTCATCGCCGAATGGTACCCCCCTCGCATGCCCGCCCGCGAGCGGCTCTCGTGGTACGCCAGGCACTTCCACTTGGTCGAAGTCAATTCCACTTTCTACGGCGTACCGCCGCGCTCGCGCGTGACCGAGTGGTGCGAGCAAACGCCGGCCGACTTCGTGTTCGACGTCAAGCTGCACCGACTGCTGTCCCGGCATAGCACGCGGGTCGAGTTCCTCCCCCGCGGCCTGCGGCCGCTCGCGGGCAACGGCACCCAGAAGGTGACGCTGACGACGAAGCTTGAGTCGGCCCTCGTCGAGGTGTTTCTCGAGGCGATCGAGCCGATGTCATCGGCGGGCAAGCTGGGCGCGCTCCTGTTGCAACTGTCCCCGTCCTTCGGGCCGAAGCGACACTCGCTGGCCGAACTCGATCACCTGCTCGACTTGCTGGGCGGTCACAGGGTGGCGGTAGAGCTGCGCAACCGGGGCTGGACGGAAGGCGACCGCTGGGAGGAAACCGTGGACTATTTCCGAGGTCGGGGCGTCGCCCTGGTCGCGGTTGACGGTCCCCCGGGCAGTCACTTCATGATCATGCCGAGCGTTGACGTCGTGACGACCCCGCGGCTGGCGTACCTCCGCGCCCACGGCCGCAACACCCGCGGGTACGTCTCCGGCCGGTCCGTGGCCGAGCGGTTCGACTACGACTACTCGGACGCCGAGCTCGACGAGATCGCCGCCCGCGCCCGCGCCCTGGCCGGGCTCGCCGGGGACACGCACATCATCTTCAACAACAACAAGTCGAATTACGCCCCGAAGGCCGCGGCCCACCTCAAACGGATCGTGGCCGGGCAACCGGCCGGTGCGGGCTGACGAAACCGAGCACAGAGGATGGATCCCGGGCTGATCCGGATCGCGGTAAACTGTGTCATGTCCTCTGACCGCTTCCCAATGATCTACCTGGACCACGCCTCGACCACGCCGGTCCTCCCTGAGGTCTGGGAGGCGATGCGGCCGTACGCGGTCGAGTACTTCGGCAACCCCGCGAGCGCCCACGCCGCCGGTCGCAAGGCGCGCCAGGCCCTCGAGGACGCCCGCGAGCGCGTCGCCTCATTGCTTGGGGCCTTACCGGACGAGGTGATCTTCACAAGTGGCGCTACGGAGGCGAACAACCTGGCGATCTTCGGACTGGCCGGGTCCCCGCCAGGCCACATCCTCGCCAACCCGGTCGAACACCCGTGCGTGACCGAGCCGCTTCGGCAGCTGGCCGGCCGCGGATTGGCAGTCGAATTCCTCCCCATCGATCGCCACGGACTTGTAGCTGTCGACACGTTCCTCACCCGGGTTCGCCCCGACACCCGGCTAGCTGTCATGATGCTGGTCAACCACGAGACGGGGGTGATTCAGCCAGTTGGCAGGGTCTCCGCGGCCTCTCCTGGCGCGTTCCATACTGACGCGGCTCAGGCCGTCGGCAAGCTCCCGGTCTCGTTCCGCGATCTCGGCGTCACAACCTTGAGCTTGAGCGCCCACAAGTTCGGCGGTCCGAAAGGCGCCGGGGCGCTACTGCTCCGACACGGGACCAAGCTCGCGCCACAATTGTTCGGCGGACACCAGCAACATGGGCGCCGGCCGGGCACCGAGCCCGTCGGCCTGGCCGTCGGGTTGGCGGCGGCACTGGCAACTGCAACGAGCCACATGGACGCGGCGGCCGGAGCCGTCAGCCGCAAGCGCAAACGATTCCTGGCAAGCCTGGAACGGGAGTGCCATCCGGTTGTAGTCAACGGGCCCCCGGACGGATCCCCCTACATCCTCAACGTCTCCTTCCCCGGCTGCCGGGCCGACCTGCTACTCATGAAGCTCGATCTCGCCGGGGTCGCCTGCTCGACCGGGTCGGCCTGCTCGAGCGGGTCGCTCCTGCCGTCGCCGGTTCTGCAAGCGATGGGCGTCCCGGACGACATTCTCGCTTCGGCGATGCGCTTTAGCTTTGGTCCGTCGACCACGGACGAGGAGCTCGACGAAGCGGTCCGCCGAATCGCCGCATGTGTCCACCGGCTCCGGGCGATAGACTGACATGCCCAAAGACCGCCAGCCCCCGGCGACCGAGCAAGCATGGACGGCACCACTGATCTCCTGTCGCGCTTCGTCCAACTCCCAGAGAATCGCTCTGCCTTCCAGGCAGTTGTCGGTCGGGCCACCGGAGGCCGGCCCCGCGTCCCGGTCCTGTTCCTCCACGGCCCGCCGGGATCCGGCAAGTCCCACCTCGTCGCCGGACTTGTCGAGCGACTGTCGCGGATCCGGCCGACGAGCGCGAGCGCGACGGTCGCGGCCGCGGACCTTGGCCTGGCGGTCTACCAGTCCTCGCTCGATCACACCGACGTCACCCACGAACTAGCCACGTCAGATTTACTCGTTGTCGAAGACGTCCAGCACTTGCCGCCGACCGCCTCCGGCCGGCTCGCCCAAATCCTCGACCACCTGCAGACCCGGAGGAAGCCGGTCATCGTGACCGCGGGCTGTGGGCCGAGTGAGTTGCAATGTTCCGCCCGCTTGAAGGGACGGCTTGTCGCGGGCCTTGTGACGGGGATCCATCCGCTCGACCAGCCGAGCCGGCGAGAGTTGGCCGCCCGCCTTTGTGATCGCCGCGGCCTGCGAGTCACGGACGAAGTCGTCCATTGGCTGGCCCGGCACCCGGGCGGTGCCCGGCCGATCCTGGGCGACATCAGCAGATTGGAGCAGCTGGCGAAGTTCTACCCGCCCCCCCTCACGCTGGCCCGGGTCACGGCCGATTTACCTGAGCCACCCGGCGACGGGTCAGTGATGGAGCAGGTCGTCCACTTGGTAGCCGGCCGGTTTCGGGTGGCCGCGAAGGACCTTCGCGGGCCGTCGCGGACGCGCGGCGTGGTGCGGGCCCGGCACGCGGCCATGTTCCTGGGCCGCCGGCTCGGACTCCCCTTGGCCGAGATCGGCCGTCACCTCGGCGGGCGGGACCACACCACCGTGATGCACGGTTATGCAAAGCTCGAGGCTGACCTCGCGACAGACAGCCGACTAGCGGGTGAACTCCGGGACCTCCAAGCGGTGGCGAGCCCGATTCAGGTGGCAGCATCCCAAGCGGCCCCGTCTGAATAACTTGGCGCGCACCTGGCGCGCACCTGGCGCGCACCTGGCGCGCGCCCGAGGCCCACTTCCCCGGTACCAACTTCTGGGCACATGCGCGCCCGAATGGAACCAGCGTAGACCCGGTGCGCGCCCAGTTTTGCACATCCACCCAAGTCGTCGGATCCTGCTCATAATTGCGATCCCGTGAACGGTAAGTGGGCAGAAAATGATCCGATTTGCCGTTACATTTCTAGTGCTTCTTCAGAGAACTACAGGAGTGGTTTTCCTCACCCCCTCCGAGCAACACCCATGATCGTGACCTGTCAGCGGGACGGACTCTTAGGTGCCTGCCAGATCGTCGGTGCGACAGTCCCTGTGCGGACAACAATGCCCGTCTACCAGAACATCAAGGCTATTGCCCACACCGACTCGCTGACGCTGATGGCCACCGACCTGGAGGTCGGCATCCGGTACGAGCTCCGAGGCCTCGCCGTCGAGGAACCTGGCCAGGCGATCCTCCCGGTCGGCCGGTTGACGTCGATCTTGCGCGAGACGCCGGATAACGAGGTCCGGCTCGACGCGGACCCGCGCCGGTCGCGCGTGAACACGTCGGTCAGTGAGTACGAGATGCCCGGGGAGGACCCAGCCGCCTTCGCCGACATCGCCGACTTTACCCCGGGGGAGCGGTACTACGAGTTGGCCGCTGGCGACTTGCAGCGGATGGTCCGGCGGACCGTGTTCGCCGCGGCCAAGGACGAGGGTAAGTACGCCATGCGCGGGGTACTCTGGGACGTCGACGACAAGAAGACCAAACTGGTCGCGACCGACGGGAAGCGGCTGGCCGTGGCGAGTGGGCCGTGCGTCGTCCAGGGGGACGCGCAGACGAAGGCCCAGTCGCACCTGGTGCCGCCCAAGGCCATGAGTCTGCTGGAGCGGATCCTGGCCGATGGGGACGCCAGTCAGCCGGTCCAGGTGAGCCTCCGGGCGAATGACGCCCTCTTCCGGACCGAGCGGGCGGTCATCTACAGCCGCTTAGTCGAGGGCCGGTTTCCACCATACCGCGACGTCATCCCAAAGAAGGCCAACGCCAAAGTCCCGCTGGTCGTAAACGACTTCCTCTCGGCCGTCCGCCAGGCGGCGATCATGACCGACGACGAGTCCAAGCGGATCACGTTTCATTTCGCGCCCGGCAAGTTGAGCCTGGAGGCTCAAGGGGCGACCACCGGGCGGTCGAAGGTGTCAATGAAGCTGGACGACTACGCCGGGCCCGCGATCGACATCAGCTTCGATCCGATGTACCTGACGGACATGCTGCGAGTCCTGGACGGCGGGGAGGTGCTGCAGTTAGACTTGGTGGACGGGCAGAAGTCCGCGGTATTCCGGACGGGGGAGGACTACCTGTACCTGGTGGTGCCGCTGGTGTGACGGTTTGGGGGCGAATCATGCGAAAGGCCGCGGCGTTCGTGGACGGGCCGGACCTCGAAGACGGCGTTCTCTATCCCAGTTCGGACGGCAAGCCCATGGCCGAAACCGACTTCCACGTCCTGGCCATTCGGTGGTTGCTGGACGCCCTCGAGGACGTATTCAAGGGCCGGGATGATGTGTACGTGGCCGGGAACGTGAACTGGTTCTGGGAGCGGGGCAACCCTCGCCGGCGGCGCTCCCCGGACGCGATGGTCGTCTTCGGCGTGGAAAAAGGTCCGCGGCGGTCGTTCCGCAGCTGGAACGAGGGCGGGGCGGTCCCGGCCGTCTGCTTCGAGATGGCTTCGGCCCGGACGTGGCGCGCCAACCTCGGGGCCGTGCGAGACGACTACGAGGCGCACGGTGTGCGCGAGTACTTCGTGTTCGACCCGACGCGGGAGTACTTGGAAGCCCCCCTGGTGGGCTTCCGCCGCCGGGGCCGAAAGTTCCGCACGATCCGGGCTGACGCCGTGCGCGGCATGGAGTCCCGGGAGCTCGGGCTCAGCATGGTGCCCGAAGGACTCATGCTCCGATTGATACATACCGAAACTCGCGAACTGGTGCTGACGCGAGAGGAACAAACGGAAGGACTCGCCGCCGAACTCGCGCGCCTGAAAGCCCAGTTGAAAACATCCGGCAAGTCCCCCAACGGGGCACGCTAACCGTGGAACCCGGTGGCCCCGAACGGTTGTCCGAGATCCTCAGCCGGCTGTTCGCCGCGCGCGGGTGGGGCCGACAGCAGGAGCGGCTGCGCCTCGAACGGGTGTGGGCCGAGGCCGTCGGCCCGGAGTATGCCGCGGTCACCCGCGTAGCGGGGTTTCGCCGCAACGTTCTGGAAGTCGAGGTCAAGGGTGCCGTTCCGATGCAGGAACTGTCGCAGTTCCACAAGCGCAAGGTGCTCGAGCGGCTCCGCGGGGCACTGGCCGGGACGACGATCGCCGACTTGCGATTCCGGGCGGGGGTGTGGTGAGCCGGTCGCGCCCCGCGAGCGGCCCAAGCCTTACTTGTCATCGATCGGCTTGTCATCGTCCGGGCCGATCACTTCCCCGTCGGCCGGGTTGATGTATTTGTGCACCCCCTTGGGCACCCGCGGGAAGTACCGCACCGACCCGTCCCACAAGGCGACGTTGAATCCGCCCCTAAAGAACCTCCCGAGCTTCGGCACGGTCTTCCCGTCGTAAGCCAACTCCTCCGGCTTGGTCCAGGTCACCGGCTCCTCGGCCTCGACGATCATCCACGTGTTGGACGTCCCGTCCGGGATGCTAGCAGGGATCCGGACCTTGTCCGAGTAGGTCTTCCACGACGCCCTCTCGCCGACGAACGTGCGGTAGTGCGTGTGCCCGACCTTGGCCCGCGAGCCCGGGACCTCGAACATCTTCGGCATCTTCTCGATGAGCTTCTTGTTGTTCTCGGAGTCCCACGGCTCGTCGAGCTTGAACTCGTGGTACAGGTTGTCCTGCTCGATGAACGGCAGAATCGCCACCCGCCAGCTCAACAGCGGCTTGCCGTCGTTGTCGCAGACGGCCGCCGGGACGAAGCCGTTCACGTCGTGGTAGTTGTGCACCGCGAGTGCGAACTGCTTGAGGTTGTTGGAGTCCTTCATGCGGTCCGCGGCCTGGCGGATCTTCTGGACGGCCGGGACCATCAGGCCCGCCGCGAGCCCTGACCCGAGAACCAGCGGCCGGATTTGTTGAGGGATGGGGATCGCCAGCTCGAAGGACTCGCCCTTTCGCGCCAACGGGAGATTGTTGAGGAAATCCTCCCCCTCCTGAAGGGCGCCAAGCCCAGCCACGGCGAGCAGGGCATAGGGCAGGTCGTCCGCGGTACCGGGTTTACCGTCCCCGTCCAGCACCTTCTTCAGCTGCGAGCGGGCCTTGCCCACGAACTCCTTTGCCATCGCGAGCCCGTCCTGAATGGCCTTGTCCGCGGCGTCGGCGGCCTCCTTGTCCGGGTAGGCGACGCGGACGTGCAGAGCCCCGCCGGCGGCCGCGTCCAGTGATAACACGGCGCTCTTGGCTTTGAGCAACGGCCGCAGCGCCGGGGGCGTTTCGCGGGCCAGCTCCTCGATGGCCTTCGGAGGCACGACCGACAGGTTGGCAGCCACGGCGACCAGCTTGTTCGGGTCCGCTAACTCCGGGAAGGCCGCCGAAACGGACCCCTTGCCCGGTGCGGTGTCAGCGAGCTTCGCGACCCCGCGATAGTTGCCGAATGCCAGGGTGCGGTCGCTCACGAACAGGACGCCATAGTCCTCGGCTTCGTCCCCGTACCATTCGGCCTCCTTGCCCCGCACGGCTTTCGCCTTCGGGACGGTGTTCTTCAGGACGGCCTCCTTCTCAAACGGCTTGTTAAAGGTGAAGAAGGCCACCGCGAAGGGCGCCTCGTCCCCGGCCGGGGCAACGACATACGCCACCACCCGGTCGGCCGTGGACGGCGGCGGCGTAAACCGCTTGTCGAGAGTCGCCAGGACCTCCGGGCCGGCCTTCAGGATGATCCGGCGGAAGTCCTTTAGGTCGTCGCTATTCCAGAGATCGGCCAGTCGGGCGTGGACGATGACGGCCGCGTCGGGCGGGACCCGGGCAAGCTCGGGCGGGGCCTCGGCACGGGCCGAAGCGACCAGGGCGATACCGAACAGAGCGGGAATGAGTCGGCGCATGGTGTGTCTCCTGACGGGAGGCGGAGGTGGGTCGGCCGCGGGCAGGCCGGTCCCGGGCATCGTAGCCCGGCGAGGTCGGGCGGGGGAACAAAGACTCCGGATTAGTTAGAACTAACTAATTTTCTTCTTGCTTCAGAATCCGCGTCCCGTTAGCCTGCCGTTAAAAGAGTGTGCTCCGTACCGCTGACGCGGTGCCGGCCCACGGGCATGCTGGGGATTCCCTTTCGATCCCACGCCAGTCTGCGTTGCCCGCCATCGGCCGGTGTCACTCTCGCTTTCCGCCCAACGTCGGACGGACTGATCGCTGGTATTCGCGTCCCGCGGTTTCTCGGGACTTGAATGCTTTTTCCTTATTCCGTCATCGTTCGTAGGAGTATGGCATGCCCCGGTCCCCGTCCCGAGCCCTCCGAGCCGGCTTCACGCTGATCGAGCTGCTCGTCGTGATCGCGATCATCGCGATTCTGATCGGTCTCTTGCTGCCCGCAGTCCAGAAGGTCCGCGAGGCGGCCAATCGCATGAAGTGCACCAACAACCTCAAGCAACAGGTGCTCGCCGCCCACAACTGCAACGACACGCACGGCCGGCTGCCGCCGCAAGCAGCCACGTTCGGCGGCGCCTACTACGCCCCGCTGTACTTCCACCTGTTGCCGTTCATCGAGCAGGACAACACGTACAAGATGGCGGCCTGGCTGGACTGGACCGGCCGGGTTGGTGGTCCGCCGCCCAACCCCGCGACCACCGTCAACGTGGGCGCGATCTGGCCGACCTGGTCGGCCGTGAACACCGGCAACTACACGTGGCTGCGGCAGACGCGCATCCCCGTCTATCAGTGCCCGTCCGACCCGACCCTCGGCAACGGGCTGGACTGGATGCCCGGGGACAGCTCGTACGCCGGCAACTTCCTGGTCTTCGGCGGCGTGCAGAATATTACCACCGCCCCAAACGCCACGAACTATGAGACGGTGTGGGACGGCCAGGCCCGCATCCCAGCCACCTTCGTGGACGGCCAGTCGAACACCATCTTGTTCGCCGAGAAGTACTCCCGGTGTGATGGGTCTGGCGTTCCGGGGGGCACGTGGTGGATGCGCGGGGTGTTCCGCGGGTCAACCCAATCCGTGTCCACCAGCGGGACCCAGGACAGTTACCCGGGCGACCGGCTGTCGGCCGTGTTCGGCGGCGGCCGCGGGCGGGACGGTGTAGTCTGGCGGACCGGGACCGCGTCCAAGTTCCAGGTGCAGCCGAAGCTGCCGCTGGCCAACGCGGCCAACGGCGGGCAGTGTGACCGGCGGCTGTCGCAAACGCCTCACACCGTCATGCAGGCGGCCCTGGGCGACGGCAGCGTCCGGTCCATTTCGTCCGGCATTTCCGTCGACACCTGGGCCGCCGCTCTGACCCCGGCCGGGGGCGAGGTCCTGGGCAGCGACTGGTAACACCCCTTCGGGGACATCGGGTGACCAACGGCCAATCGGTTTGGTCATTGGTCACCCGTCATTGGCCAATCTCGCACAAGCGCATCACAACCGGAGTTCCTCCGATGAGACTGCTCACGTTGCGCACCGGGCGGGGCCGGCTGCTGGCCCGCCTCGGGGCGCTGGTCCCGCTTCTGGTCGCGCTCGGGTGCAGCGCCGGGACGGGCAAGGTGTCGGGCCAGGTGACATACAAGGGCAAGCCGGTCCCGGCCGGGCGGGTCCTGTTCCGCCCGGCCGACTCGCGGCAAAACTCGGTCCCCGCCGAGCTGGACGCCGAGGGTAAATATTCGGTCGTCCTCCCGGCCGGGGAGGTATCCGTCTCCATTGACAACCGCGAGTGGGAGCCGCAGCCGACCTTTGGCACGGTCGTCCCCCCGATCGTGCCGCCGGACCTGGCGAAGAAGCTGGGCGGGAAGGCGAAGGCCCCGGAGGAGCCGGTCGATGTGGACCCGACCAAGACCGCGGACGCCCCGCAACCGCGGCGGTCCGGCAAGTACGTACCGATCCCGGAGAAGTATTACGAGCTGGAGACGTCCGGGTTGAAGTTCACGGTGACCCGCGGCGACCAGACGAAGAACTTCGAGCTGACCGACTGACTTGGCGAGCTTGGAGCGTGAGTGACCGGAGAGCTACTCCGGTCGCCATGCTGCCAGGGCGCCAAGACCGGCGCGGGGCATGTTTGGGCCGCGCCGCGGCCGGCGGAGTCAGATCGCCAAGGCCCTGGGGGCGAGTTGGCGACCTTACCCCGGACCAACCCACCGCCTTCCAACTCGCCGCGGCCGGACCTAGTCGTTGCAACGCATCCAAAAGCTAAGACCGCCAGCTAAGGCCGCCAGCGCTCCCTCACTTGGCGGTCTCAGCTCCCCCGGATCGACGGAACCGGCCACCCGAGAGCAGCTTGCGCAAAAAACGGGGCCCTCCACATCTCGCGCACCAGTTGCGCCGCCGAGATTTTCGAGTGAAACTGTTCGCGTTCTGGACTGCTTGTCCGCCCCGGGACACATTTGGGGATATCCTCGACGCGGCCCGCTGGTCGCCCACGGGCCCAATTCCCTGGCACCCATCCACGTCCTCAGATTCGGGAGATTGGTAATGCGTTTCGCAAGTGTTCTGTCGGCGGCTGTGCTCGCCCTGGCCGCCGGGCCCGCGGCCGCCCAGGAGACCATCGACAACCTCGAGTTCACGGCCTGGAGCAAGTACAAGAAGGGGGCATCGATCACCCTCAAGACGACCTCGACGTTTAACGGCATGACGTCGGAGGCGATCATGACGACGACGCTGGTCGAGGTGGGGGCGGACAAGGTGGTAGTGGAGTACGCGGTGGTGTCGAAGGCGAACGGGGAGGAGGTCAAGGCCCCGGCGGAGAAGCGGGACGTGCCGAAGAAG
>DATFWZ010000598.1:0-2625 GCA_035258765.1 Gemmataceae bacterium | reverse complement strand
ATCGGCTACGGCATCGACGACCCGGTCGATGGCGACATGGGCCCGCTCAGCCCGATCCGAAACGAGACATATTACGTGACGACCATCTGGGACGTGACCAAGGGCTTCCGCGTCGGGTTCCAGGTGTCGTACCTGAAGACGGCCTACGCGGTGTTGAAGGACGCCGACGGGTTCATCTTCCAGACGCAGTTCATGTGGAAGTTCTGAGTGGGAGGCCTCGGGCGGCTGTCGGGGTAGTGGCTCGATCATGCGGTCGCGACCGGCCCGTTCATGGCCGGGGAGACCGCCTCACCGGCCGCCCCGACGGCCGTGACCTTGATCACAACAAACGTCACGTCGTCCGTCGGCCGGCGGTCCTTCCGGAACTCCTTCAGGCTGTCGAGGACCGCCCGAACGACGTCCTTGGCCGAGCCGCCGGCCGCCGCCCGGATCGTTTCGCGTAACCGGTCCTTGCCGTAGGCCTCCCCGGCCGGATTCATCATCTCCCACACCCCGTCCGTTCCGACGAGGATGACCTGTCCGGCCGCGAGCGGCGGGGTGGCCTGCTCCGCGTAGACGGTGTCCGGCATTACACCCAGGGGCAGGTCGCCGCCGGCGTCCTCCCGGAAGCCGCGGTCCGCCGGGTCGTAGACCAGGGCCGGGTCGTGGCCCGCACTCGCCCACCGCATCGCCCTGGCCCGGGCGTCGATCGCGGCCAGGTACATGGTCATGAACCGCGACCCCTCCAGGTCCGCCGACAGCGCGTTGTTGAGCCGGGCCAGCAGGGCCGCGAGTTGGCCGGCCTCGGCGATCCGGTCCCGCAGGACGCTGCGCACCCCGGCCATGACCAGGGCCGACGCGACGCCGTGACCCATGACGTCGCCGAGGACCACCAGCAGGGTGTCCTTGGCCGGTTGTTCGAGGACGAGGAAGTCGTAGTAATCCCCACCCGTTTCGTCGCAGTAGGTGCTGTGCCCGGCCACGTCCAGGCCCCAGACGGTGGGGGCGCCGCGGGGCAGGAGCTGCTGCTGCACCTGCATCGCCACCTCCACGGAGTGCCGCAGCCGCAGGCCGTCGCGCAGGTCGAGGATCATCTGGTTGAGAGTCGACGACAGCTCGCGAAACTCGCTGCTGCCGGAGAACTCGGCCTTGGCGTCCAGGTCGCCCGCCCCGACGCGGCGCATGAACCCGATCAGCCGGAGCACCGGGGTCGAGACGGATCGGGCCATGAGGGCCGCGAGCAAGACGGCGATGAGCAGCGCCCCGGTCGCGGCCATGACGGCAATCGCCTGACTCCGCCAGACCTCGGCCAGGAAGTCGGCTTTCGGCGCGACCGCGCCGACGACCCAGACCTGGTCGTCGCCGACCCGGAACGCGGTCGTGGAGGCCAGGTACACCATACCCTCGTGGTCGAACTGGAAACGCTGGAACGCTTCCCGCGCGTCCCCGGGGAGCGGGTCGGCTGGCAGGCGGCCGCGGAACGCCTCGACCAACGGGTCATCGGTGTCGGTGAGGGTCAGCAATCGGCCGGCGGACTGCTGGTGCTCGATCGTGACGACGCGCCGCGTCGGATGGGCCAGCAGCGTTTCGTCGGCCGTGTACATGAAGAAGCGCGAGTTCGGGCTGACGCTCAGGCGGGCGACGAACGTGGATAGCGAATTGAGATCAAAGTCCGCGGTCAGCACGCCGAGGAACCGGCCTGCCTGGTCCGCCAGCGGGGCGGCGCACGAGATTCCGGGCACGCCCTGGTCGTAGAAGATGTACGGCGGCAGCCATACAAGCCGGTTCGCCGCCTTGGCTTTCGTGTAGAACGGCCGGACGCGCGGGTCGTAGGCGCTATCCATCTCCGGCCGGTCGACGCGCCATTTCCCGTCCGGCATCACTTCGTACTCGACGGTCGGGGACTTGCCGTCGACGATGCGCGTCTGCCGGATGCGCACCTGGCCCTCGGATCGGTAAGCGCCCATGAATCGACCGGCCTCGTCGCTATAGCTCACCCAGCTCAAACCCGGGTTGCTCTGGAGAAAGGCGAGGAGCTGACGGGTCAGTTTGTCGGAATCATCCAAGGTGAGGCTTTCGACGCCGAGGTGCCGCAGCGCCTCGACGACCGGCGTGGCCCGCTCCGTGAACGCCCGGGTCTCGTCCACCGCGTGGGCGCTGGCCTCGCGAAAGAGCGCGTCGGTCATTGCCTCGGTGGACTGGCGGGCGCTGCGGTGGGCCAGCCAGGTGATGGCGGCCCCGGTCAGCAGGACGAGGCCGCCGATCCCGAGCACCAGCCGGGTGCGGTATGAAAGGTCGCGACGGGCGCGAGCGGGGTCGGGGGTCATGGCGCAACGGGCCTCGGGCTGAACTCATTTGACGGGTAGTTGCCACGCGCGAGCGAAGGCGCCGAGGCTTTGTCAGTCGGTGACTTGGCAGATACCATATGGTAGATACCACCACTCGCCGAGGTCGGTCATGGCGGTTGCCAAAGTGTTTCGGACAGGTCGCAGCCAAGCGATTCGGCTCCCGAAGGAATTTCGCGTCGAGGCGGACGCGGTCCGCCTGAAGCGCACCAGCGAGGGGTTTCTCGTGATCACGAAGGACCCCTGGGACGTCTTCTTCGAGGGTGTTGAGCAACTGTCCGACCAGTTCTTGAGTGGCGGG
>DATFWZ010000597.1:0-4206 GCA_035258765.1 Gemmataceae bacterium | reverse complement strand
GCGCGTGTCGATGTCCTGGTTGTTGGTCTCCGCCTGCTCGGGCGACATGTATTCCGGCGTGCCGACGACGGCGCCGAAGCCGGTGAACAGCGTCGCGTCGGTGAGCCGCTGCCCGGTGGCCTTGGCGACGCCGAAGTCAATTACCTTCACCACCGGCCTGCCGTCGAACGGGGCGACCAGGATGTTGGTCGGCTTGATGTCACGATGAATGATGCCTTTCTGATGGGCGTGCTGCACCGCCCGGCAGACGTCACCGAACAACTCCAGCCGCTCGCGTACGGACAGGTGCTTGTCGTCGCAATAGTTGGTGATCGGCGTGCCCTTGACGAGTTCCATCACGAAGAACGGACGACCCGCGTCGGTCGTGCCGGCATCGAGCACGCGCGCAATGTTGGGGTGGTCCATCAGGGCCAGCGCTTGCCGCTCGGCATCGAAGCGGGCAAGGACCTGCTTGGAGTCCATGCCGGCCTTGATGACCTTCACGGCCACGCGGCGCTGGATCGGTTCCGTTTGCTCGGCCATCCAGACCGTGCCCATGCCGCCTTCGCCGATCTGTTCCATCAACTTGTACCGGCCGGCGACTATTGTGCCGGCCGCCTGGCCCGGCCGGATCGTCTCGGTCGCCCCGGATCCAGACTCGCCCGTGTCGGCCGACCCGACGGGCGGCCGTTCCAGGAAGCTGCCTGCACCCGCGTAGGCCTGCAGCAGGACTTCGACCCGGCCCCGCAGCTCCAGGTCGCCGGCGCAGGCCCGGTCCAGGAGCGCCGACCGATCAGCTGGGGACGCCAACTCCACAGCCTGGTCGAAGACCGCCTTCGCCTTGTTGGATGGCGTGGACATAGGAGCTTTCGAGTCAGAGACGCCACCCCCAGTGCGACGCGGGGGCGGGAAATGTGCCACCAGTCACGAACTTTTTTTTCGCCCAGTGGAATCTGCCCCGCCAAGAGCTTCGAACAGCCAGGCCTTGGCATATGCCCAGTGGCGGTCGGCCGTCCGCTTGGAGATGTTCAGGGCTTCGGCCGCTTGCTCGGCGGTCAGTCCGGCGAAATAACGCAGCTTGACCACGGCCGCGACTGCCGGCTCCTCCGCTTCCAGCCGATGGAGAGCGTCGTCCAGCGCCAAAAGGTCCTCGGCCGGCTCCTCCCCTGCGACCGAGAGTTGGTCCAGGTCCACGCGACGGCGATCGCCCCCGTGTCGAGCTCGACCCTTTCGGCGGGCGCTTTCGACCAGGATGCGACGCATGGCCTCGGCGGCCGCGGCGAAGAAGTGCCCGCGGCCGTTCCAATCCTTCGGCTGATGGGCGACGTGGGCGACGTCGCCCACCAGTCGCAAATAGGCCTCGTGAACCAAAGCGGTCGCGTCGAGCGTCTGACCGGGTCGCTCGGCTGCCATGCGCGCCGCGGCAAGGCTGCGCAGCTCGCCATACACAAGCGGCAGCAATTCGTCCGCCGCGTGCGGCTCGCCGGCCGCGGCGGCTTCCAGCAGCCGGGTGACTTCTGACATGACACGAAGGTAACCGTTCGCAGCAGCCGGAGCAACCGGCCGTCGCAGAAGGCAGACAGTTTCTGAGATGGACCGGAGATTGGGAGAGACATTCGAGGTGCAAAAAAACGAGGGGCCGGGAGTCTTTGGAACGACTCCCGACCCCTCTGGGCTTGCCCCTTTCCCGGGCCTCGAACCCATTGAGTCGAGATGCAATCAGACTCCCTCAGCCTCAAGCTTCACAGTAGCGCCTTGGGCATCGAACCGGGCCTGGGCCCGGTCGCCGACCTGGAAGGCCGCGAGGATGACCTCCACGTCGTTCCGCTCGATCTTGGTGTTCGGGCCGGCGACCACATCCACTAGTCCTCCCGACTGCGTGCGAATGGTCACCTTGGACGCGGCGAGATCGATTGCGGTGATGGTGCCTTCGACCCGGGTGAGCTGGGCGCCCTGGTCGCCGCTGCCCGAGTTGCCACCGCGGTCGTCGATGGCGTCGTCGTCCGCGGCAGCCGCGGTCTCCGCCTCGACCTTGATCGCGATCCCCTGCGCATCGAACTTCGCTTCTGCCCGGTCGCCCACCTGGAACGCGGCCAGGGTCGTGTCTTGATCGTTCCGTTCGATGACGGTGTTCGGGCCTACCGTCACATCCACGAGGGTGCCCGACTTCGTCTGGATCGTCACCTTCGACGCGGTGAGGTCGATCGCGGTGATAACCCCCTCGACTTCCGTGCGGGCGTCCACGTCGCTCACGCGGTCATCGCCGCCGCCGCCGCGGTTGACGTCCATTCCGCGGCCGCCGGCGACCCGGTCGTCCCCGGCCCCGCCGTCGCAGTCGTCGTCGCCGTCTTGCCCGCTGATACGGTCGTCGCCGTCGTCGCCGAGGAGGTGGTCGTTGCCGCGGCCGCCGCGAATGATATCGTCGTCCGCGCCGCCGGAGATGTCGTCGTTGCCGCGGGCGCCGAACAGGCGGTCGTCGCCGGCGCCCGCGTCCACCGACGCGGCCACGCGCACCCCGGCAAGGTTGACAACATCGTTCCCCGCACCGGCCGAGATCGCGATCCGCGCAACGTCGCTGACAGAGACCGAGCGAACCGACGAGCCATTCACTTCAATCGACTCCCCGCGGACGCGGAGCTGGCCACCGGCCTGTCGGACGATGATGACGTCGCGGCCGTCCGTCCCGTTGATGGTGAGGACGCCGTTGGCAAGGGTCGCGGACGGCAGCACGCGGTTGTCGAGCGAGTCGAGGAGGAGTCGAACCTTGGCCATTAATTTCTCCGATTCCGGGGGTCTGAGTTTTGGGCTCCTACCCACCGGAGTCGGAAGACGGCCCGCGAACCGCCTAAAAATGCGTCAAATGAACACAATCGTCCAGAGGTACGGGTCGGGCGATCGGACATTGCCCGGGTAGAGGTACTGGCCGGGATTCAACGGGTCCGGGTAGATCGGGGCCAGTTGCGAGTTGCTCGCCTGCGGGCCGAGGGGGTCATTCACGTTGGACCCGCGAATCGCGTACGCGACCGGATCGGTCGTGCCGACAGAAGTGACGTGCACTGTGTATTCGCCGGGCGGCAAGAAGGCGCTCAGCCCGGAGACCGTCTGGCCGGCCAACGCCGTCAGGTCAAAGACGGTCGCACCCGCGACGTTGGTGATGGTCATGCGGACAGCGGCGCCGGGATCGCCGATCGCAGAGAGCGTGAACCCGAATAACTGCGACCGCGCCGCATAGAGCTTGTAGGTGTCCGGGTGGCTGGCATCGACCGTTTCGGTTGCGAACGACTGCAAGGCGACGGGTCGCGGGCGGAAGGCAGCCTCCAGGTTGAAGTTCCCCGTGCCGGTGCCGGTCAGTCGCAGGAAGTAGCGCTGGTCGGGCTTCACCGAGGTGGCTTGCACCGTGAAGACCCCGTCCCCATTGACGAGCACTTCCACCGGGACCGGCTGCTCGTTGCGATCGAGGATCTCGATCTGCGATGTGACGCCGTTCGGCCCGATGGCCCGGACGGTGGCGACCAGGGTCAACGGCACACGTGGACTGACGTGGGGCGCGCGAATGCTGTAAAAGTCCACGTCGGCGACGGGGTAGAGACTCGCGGTCGTGGAGAACCGGGCCAGGCTCGTGGGCCCATAGGTCGGCGTCAAAATGTCGGCGCCGGCAGCCGAGTCGTCCGATCCGCCATCCTCGCGGTAATAAGCGCGGTCCGGATGTTCGAAGAGTTCTTCGAGGTCGGACGGAGTCAGCGTGTCGTAAGGCCCTCGCAGCACGTCATCGACTGAGATACCGGTCGGCTGTGAGACATTGTCGAAGGTAATGGCGAGCCCATAGCGGCCAACGCGGTTGGTGGAAAACGGAGCGGCATCGACTCGTACGTAGTAGGCCCGCCCCGGGAGAGTATCCGGAATGGTGAACGGAACCGTGTCTCCTTCCACACATGTCGCAGTGACCCGCCCGAGCAGATGGCCGTGGTCGTCGAATACGCTGAGCCGAGGTTGCACCAAGCTGATCCCGGAGGTCTGCAGCCGGACGGTGACCGGTCCCGAGTAATCGGGCAGGTTGCGGAAGACGAATCCGTCCACGTCCGCGCGGCCGGCGAGCGTGCCGTACGCCAGGAGCGGCGTTTCGCCGTCGTAGCGTGGCGGCGCGATGATCTGGGTGCTTTGCCCGAATGTTGCGTTCCCCAGCAGCCCTTCGGCTGGGTCGGCGGTGCGCGGGGCATAGAGACCGCG
>DATFWZ010000596.1:0-5314 GCA_035258765.1 Gemmataceae bacterium | reverse complement strand
CGGGCAACGGGCTGGGCGCCTTGCCGCCGTGGGTCCGCCGCCGGCACCGTGTGAAGCGGTGGGTGCAAGCCAAGCTCCTGATCATCGCCCTGAAAGCAGTCCCCGATTCCCCACTTGCGGCGTAGATGCATAATCTTGCTGTGTCGGGGAGGGGGTTAGGGGGAGGGGTCTTCGGGCCCGCGACGCCAGACCTCACCCCCCCGGCCCCCTCTCCGCTTCGGAGAGGGGGGAGGAAGACAACCTACTTGTTCTCGGCCGGCGGGAGTATCGCGGGCGGGGACTGACCGTTACCCACCAGCCCGCCGGTCGTCACTCCAATCGCCTGCCCAATGGCCGCCCCCGTCCCCGCGTTCCCGGATGCGGTCCCGATCATCGCACCGCTGTTCGACGGCGGGGAGTAGACCGACCGCTTTCGCGGAACGTACGGGACCGCCGCCTTCCGCTTCGGCGGCTCCTTCCCGTCCGACGCCGTGTACGTCCCCTCCATGATCATCGCCAGCCCCTGGAACACGGCCAGGACCTTCAGCGCTTCCTTGCCATCGCCGTTCTCGGCCGCGATGAGGCCGCCGATCTTGCCGAGCGGGTTCGGCCCCGCCAGGAGCG
This sequence comes from Gemmataceae bacterium, assembly GCA_035258765.1. Taxonomy (GTDB): domain Bacteria; phylum Planctomycetota; class Planctomycetia; order Gemmatales; family Gemmataceae; genus SIAJ01. The sequence continues at coordinate 4,711 of DATFWZ010000596.1, read as the reverse complement.
CCCGGAAGTTGGTGATCACCAGCCGGTCCCCTTGCAGTCGGAACTGGTAGCTGAACGGCAGGTCGGTGAGCACCTCCGCGACCAGCGGCTCGAACAGCGGCCAGAGCCCCGCGTACTGCCCGATCTCTGCCAGCTCCCCCTGGGCCGGGAATTTCAGGTGCGTGATCTTGAACCCGGTCAGGATGCCGTAGATCGTCCCGTTGCTGCTCAGGGCAAATTCGGACTCCGTGTGGATCTCGAATTCGACCCCCATCACCGACCCCTCGATCGTCCCGAGCACGCGGTCCTCCTCGTACGTCCACGCGATCCGGCCAGAGCCGTACGGGGGGAAGTCGACCTCCTTGACAAACGTCCCGATCGGCAGGCGGATGACCGCCTCGCGGCGCTTGCCCGGGACGCCGGCCTTGGGGACCTCGGGGGCCGCGGGCCGTTCCGCTGCCGGCGCGGGCGTCTCGCGCTCCTTGGCGACGAGGGCCGACGGCTTGACCGCCCCGGGCTCGGCCGGGCCGGCGGGTTCTTTGCGGTCGTCGGACCCGGAGGGGGCGGCGGTCGCCCACCGCCCGAGGCCGAACCCGATCACGGCGGCCGCCAACAGGGTCAGGGCGGCCCACACTTTGAGCTTGTTCCACATCATGGCGTGTACGACTCCTTCCGTGAGTGAAACGGTCCGTTCGGAAACCCCCAGGTCGGCGGGCGCCGCCCCGGTCAAGACGCCGCGAGCCGCCCGGACGGTCCCCCACACCCACCACGGGTTGAGGGCCGGGGCCCGGGCCGCGACAAACCCCGCCAGGACGGCCGGGGCCGCCCCGCGGGCCAACAGCCGGCGGTGCAACTGCTTCTTCGCCCGGTCGAGCCGGGTGAGCACTGTCCCCTTTGGCCAGCCGAGCCGCTCGGCCGCCTGAGTGGTTGTCATCCCGGCCAGGTAACACATCTGCACCGGCCGGCGGTACTTCTCCAGGAGCCGCGTCACTTCCTGGTTGACCAGCTCGACCGCGCCGTCGTTGGCTTGCTCTGGGCGGCCGGGGACGTCGTGGTCGAGCGTGCTGGTTCGCGACAGTTGGTCCTTGAGCCGCCGGGCGACGTTCTCGGCGACGCGGCACAGCCAGCAGCCGAGGACGGCGCGATTGCGGATCGACGCGGCCCGCTTGACCAGGACGAGGAAGGTGGCTTGCACGGCGTCGTCCACGTCGGCCGGGGCACGGAGCCAGCCGCGGGCGACGGCGCGCAGGGCCGGCGTGTGCCGGGCGACGAGGGCCTCGAAGGCGGCGTCGTCGCGGTCGTCGAGGAACCGGGTCAGCAGGTCGGCGTCCGGCCGCGAATCGGGCCGGGGAGGGGTGGCGCCCGCCGCGAACACGCCGTCGAGCCGGGTCGCGGGCATGGTCCCTCCGTGTACCGGGGCGGCATCCGTACCGGCCCGCCCGACCAGTGCGTCGAGGCGGCGGGTCGATTTCACGAGTTTAGGAAATTTTGCGAAAGAGTGAACGGCGAAGGGGGGACTTGCCCCCTACCTGTCCGGGGTATAGACAGGGCAGCGCAACCGTTTGTGCTAGTTGGCGACGCCCGAGTCAATTTGAATGATCATTCTCCAAATTCGATCGGCCTCACCGCACTCGATCACCTGAATTGGTGTCTGGCCTTCGAATGCGGGATTGGGAGTTCGCATCCACTCGCCTAGTTCGGACGCCGGCACAATCTCAGCCAAGGCGCCACGTAGTCGCTCCGTCTCCACGACCTTTTGGCGCGCCGCCCAGCTCAGCTTCTTGCCGGCCTCCCAACCGGCGATCGCACGGACCGAATAGCCAGTGATGCGCGCCAACTCTTCCTGCGAGAAACCTAGGCGACGGCGTACGCCGAGGACCTGAATCGACTGCCCGGCTGGCAATTTGGGAATGAACGCCCTTAAATTCGTCGTGTATTTCGCCGGCTTCACGGCCTTCTTCTTTCGGCGAATTCCCCCGCCTGCCCCTCGGGCGCGGGAGGACAGGAGCGCCGCTCGACCCTTCGTCGCTGACATGAAACGCCTGCCTCGTAGAATCGCGTGCATGCAAATGTGCATCTCTCCGTTTCAATTCTAGGCGGGCTTTCCCAGCTTTTCCAGGTCAATCGCATTCAAGACTTCGAGTCGGCACGTTCGGGTGAGATTCTCCGGAAATACGAGAACGTTAACGCCGTTGCGGGCCGGTTTGGATGGAACCTTGATCCCCTGAAAGCCTGCGGTGAAGGTCGCCCAGCCGGCTGCCTGCGACCCCGGCTCCCGCTTGCTCGACATCAATGCCCGCCAATCTTCCGCCAAGAGCTCCGGCATGGGAATTGGGAGCCCGGCGACTACTGCCGGGTCCGTCAGGTCGAGCAATCGATCGATCCGGACCGCAACCGCGACCATGACCTTCGGCAGCGCTTGTGAGATGGGCAGGAGATGATACCGGAAATGCTCCAGCGCCTCCGTCATCGCTGTTTCCGGCTCTTGGCTCAGGTAGACGACCTTCATTTCCCCGATCGGGTTCCAGCGGCCGCCAGCGATGAAAGCGCCCATGCCGGACACGATGTCATCGGCCGTCGTATAGCGTGGGCCCGCCACGCGGTAGAATTCCCCATCCACTGGTAGCGCGAGATGTCTCTGACGAGAGAACCACTTCAAAAAGATCGCAGATCGAAGATGTGGCCGGCGAGGCATTGATCCCTCAAAAAGCTCACAGCCAACACCGGATCGCCACCACCTACCGCTGTACGCGTGCCGAGCCCCCCTTCGCGAAGGCCTCGACCTCCTCCAGCTTCGCCATCGTCACGTCCCCGGGGAAGGTCGTGAGCAAGGCCCCGTGAGCCCAGCCGAGTCGCAACGCCTCTTCCGGCGAACGGCCGTTGATCAACCCGTAGATCAAGCCCGCGGCGAAGCCGTCGCCGCCGCCGATCCGGTCGAGGACGTCGAGCTGGGCCGTCGGGCTCACGTACCGCTGGCTGGCGAGCCAGAGCACCGCCGCCCAGTCGTGCCGGTTCGTCGAGTGCACCTCGCGCAGCGTGGTCGCGACCATCTTCACGTGCGGGAATGCCTTGACCGTCGCGTCGATCATGCCGAAGAACACCTCCGGGTCGAGCTTCGACTCGGCCTTCTTCGTCACCTCCGGGCCCTTCACGCCCAGCCCTTTCTGTTGGTCCTCCTCGTTGCCGATCAGGCAATCGACGTGCTCGACGATCCGCCGCAACGTCTGGACGGCGCGCTGCTCGCCCCCGACCGACTTCCACAACTTGGCCCGGTAGTTCAGGTCGAACGACGTGACCGCCCCGGCGGCCTTCGCGGCCTTCATCGCCTCGATGATCAGCTCGGAGGTGGTCTCGGACAGGGACGCGAAGATCCCCCCGGAGTGGAACCAGCGGACACCACCTTTGAAAATGTCCGCCCAGTCGAAGTCGCCCGGCTTGAGCAGGGCCCCGGCCTCGTTGGCGCGGTTGTAGAAGACGACCGGGGGGCGCACGCCCATGCCACGATCGCTGTAGACGGTCGCGATGTTCGGCCCGCGGACGCCGTCGTGGTCGAACCACTTGTAGAACGGGGTCACGCCCGTCTCGCGGACCCGACCCTGCACCAGTTCGCCGATCGGGTACCGGACCATGGCCGTCGCGACGCCGGTCTTCAGGCCGAAGGCGTCGGACAGGTTCGCGGCGACGTTGTACTCCCCGCCGGAGACGTGGATGTCAAAGGACCGGGCCTTGCGGAACGGGATCACCCCGGGGTCGAGCCGGTGGACCAGGGCGCCGAGGGAGAGGAAGTCGAGGTCGGACGGGCCGGTGCGGATGGAGAGGCCATTCATTGGAAGTCTCGAAATGATGGAGAGCGGGAATAGTCTACGGCCCTACCCGCGGAACGTCGTGTCGCCCGTCTCGCGGAGGAACCGCTGGCCCTGCCGCAGCGCCGTCCGCACATCGAGCCGTAAATACCGGGCCCACGGCGGGTCGTCCTCGCATCGGGCCTGGGCGTACAGCGCAAGTGCGTAGCCGTATGCGGGCATGCCCAGGTACCCGCGGCGGCCGATCCGCCAGCCGGAAAACTCGCCGTTGTTCCAGTACGACTCGTGCAGGACTGCGTTGGCGCTGAAGATGCCGAGCCCGAAGAAGACCGTGAGCAGGTCGGCCAGCGGCTCGCGGTCGGCGGCCTCCGCGGCGAGCCGGCGGTCGAGGTGGATGTGCCCGACCGCGTGGGCCAGCGCCGCGACCAGGGCCGTTGGATCGTAGAGGTTCGACTCCTCCAGCCACACCCGGAACCGGCCGGCCGCCGCGTCCGAGCGCTTCGCGTCGGGCGGTCGGCGGTATTCGTAGAAGTCGAGCTCGACCTTCGCCGGGTCGATGCCCATGTACCCGCAGACGCGGGCGAGGATCGGCCGGGCAGAGTCCGGGGAGCCGTCGAACGGGTCCGGGAAGAACTCCGGGGTGGGCAGGACGACCGTCCCGCCGAGCAGCCGCTGCCGGCCGAACTGCCCGACCAGCCAGGTCAGCCGGTGCTCCACCCATTGCTTGACCGCTGGCTCAACCGGGCACGCCACGGGGCCGGAAAAGAACGAGAGCATGCCATTGCCTCGAGACGCCTTTGGCGATTGTACGCGACCCCGGGGCCGCGCAATGCTCCGAACCAGCACACCCGGCCCGTGTCCCGATGCCCGGGGAACCATTCGGGTCCCCCCCGCGTCGAACGTCGAGTAGAATGCCTATCGCTTTCGGC
>DATFWZ010000595.1:0-18236 GCA_035258765.1 Gemmataceae bacterium | reverse complement strand
CTCCGCTCCGCAAAGCCTCCGCGTCGCGGCTTCACGACGTATTGAGAAAAAGCCGGGCGCGAAATCACCAACTCGAAAGACGCTCGCCCTCGTGGCGGCAGAATTCCGCTTCTGCCGCGCGACGCCCCCGGGGGCATCGTTCATTGTCCCCCAAGCGGCCAGGCTCGGCAGAAGCGGAATTCTGCCGCCACGAGTTTGAGCCCACTCGGACGGCGTCGTCGGGGCATGGTGCCGCTAGCCGTCCGCCCCTATCTCCTCTGCCAACTCATACACACGGTCGGCCATTCCCTCGATCTCTTCGCGCATCGAGATCATCGCCCGCCACTCCGCCGGGATGCCAGCCTCCCCGTAGTACGCCCCCGCGAGCTGGCCGTAGACCGCCCCGGTCGTGTCCGCGTCGTCGCCCAGGTTAACCGCCAGCAGGGCGCCGTCGCGAAATGTGTCCGTTTTGTGGAACGCCCACAGGGCCGCTTCCAGCGACTGGACGACGTATCCCGACCCCTTGATCGCCGGCGGCTCCTTGGACTTGAACGACCCGGCCGCGATCTCGGCCACCGCCTGGCTCAGCGGTACGCGATCCCAAAGACCGGGTACCGGTGAATAGTTCGCGGACAGCAGCTCCCCCTTCGGCCGGCCCTCGACGGCCCCGACGATCAGCCCGCCGAGGTAGCGACAGGCGCTCACGCAGTTTGGCGCGCCGTGCGTGGTCCGCGAGCTGTCCCCGGACCGCTCGATCGCCTCCGCCGGCCGCCGGGCGAAGAAGAGCGGGACCGGAGCCAGGCGCATGATGCTGCCGTTCCCCGCCGCGTTCGGGTTCGTGGACCCGCAATACGGCAGCCGCTCGCGCCCGAACCGTTCCAGAGCGTCCCGGGTCGTGTTGCCGATGTCGAAGCAGCGCCCCTTGCAGCTCCAGTGACCGTGCCGATACCAGCGCACGTAGTTCTCGAGCTGGTGGGTCGGGTCGAACCCGTTGCGTTCGATCAGGCTCTCTGCCAGGCAGAGCGCCATGGAGGTATCGTCGGTCCACTCGCCCGGGTTCATGTGGAAGGGGCCACCGCCGACGATAGTGGTCAGCGGCTTGAATGACCCGTGGGGTTCGAACTCAACAGTGGTGCCGAGGGCGTCGCCCGCGGCCAGGCCGAGCAGCGAGCCGCGATAGCGGGAGCGGCGGTCCATTCGGCAATCCTCGATTGGCGCGGGCATCATACCATGCGAGAACCTTCCATGGACGAGACACACTACTTCCTTGATCTCGCCGCCGCGTTTGTTCGCGGCCGGCTGCCGGACGCTCCGGGCTTGCCGCCGGCGGAGCTGGTCGAGTACGGCCGAACTCAGGGCCTGCGCGTCCACAAGTTCAAGCGCACGACCGAGTTGCCTCGCGTCCGCCGCGTGATTGGCATCTTCCACGGGCTCGATTCCGCTGATCTGCTTGATATCGGCAGCGGTCGCGGGACGTTTCTCTGGCCCGTCCTCGACGCCTTCCCAGACTTGCCGGTCACCGCGCTCGACCGCTCCCCGCAACGCGTGGCCGACCTGGAGGCCGTTCGCTGGGGTGGGATCGACCGGATCACGCCCGTGGCCGGGGACGTCACCGCCCTCGACTTCCCGGACCGGGCGTTCGACGTCGTGACCATTCTCGAAGTGCTGGAACACTTAACCGAGCCCCTCGCCGGGGCGCGGGAGGTCTTGCGGGTGGCCAGTAGGTTCGTCGTCGCGTCGGTGCCATCGAAGCCGGACGACAACCACGAACACCTACACCTGTTCACGGCCGAGACGTTGACCAACCTATTTCAGACGGCCGCCGTGGGGCTCGGGCTCGCGATCGGGGTGAAGTGCGAGCATGTCTTGAATCACATCATCGCGGTGGTGCGCCGCGGCTGATGCCGACGCGGCACCCAAATGCTCCAACCTCGTACTCACTTCTTCTTCCGCTTCGGCTTCTGCTCCGATTTACTCGCACCCTCCAGCGCCGCGACCAGCCTCCTCGGGGCGACGGCCCGGTAGCTCTCGTCGATCCACTCGCGGATCATCTCCAGCGGGACCGTGTCCTTCGCCCAGAAGCTGGCGGTCACCCACCCGCTCTTCCCCAGACCATAGCCAGTCGGTTCCGTGAACGGCAGCCCGAGGGCGTGCGGGCCGGACTCCGGCAGCTTGACGGTCACGTTCAGAATGCCCTCCGGCCCGGAGAGGATCAAGAACATCTTCCCCTTCACCTTGATGGCCCGGTGGTCCCAGGGGAAGTCCTCAGTGGCTTGCGGGTACGTCATGGCGTAGTCGCGCAGGGCCATCTCGGCACGGGCCTGGGGCTTGCGAGGGGGCATCAGTGGTCCTTTGCAGTTGCAATTCGCGTGTAGGGAACGCCCTCCGTGGCGTTCCGTGGGGCAGGCTCACCCGGGAACAATGATGCGCCCCGGATCGGCGGGCAATTCGGAACGCCACGGAGGGCGTTCCCTACGGCGCCGGGGTCGCGGGCTGGGGGGTCTTGGTCGGCGCGGCGCACGCGATACACCCGAGACGCCGGTAGCCCCAGAAGGCCGCGCACCCCGCGATCCCGACCAACCAGGACCAGGAGAAGAAGTTGATCTCCCACATCGTCGTCCTGCCCGAGCTGCGGTCCTGCTTGATCCAGGGCGAAATGTCCAGGCCGACGCCCCAAATGCGGTGCTCGCCCTCCCGCGTCTCGACGTACCGGACGTTGGACGAGAAGAACAGGATCGTACAGATGATCCCCGCGACGAGCAGGGCGGGGCGGAGCACCTTCATTGAGACTCTCCGGCTAGACACGACCGCCGTTGCCACGGTTCCGCTCGTGACGGACGCGAGGCCTTCCAACCCAACGGCAAGTCGGCCAGCCCCGCTATCGATGGGTCGAGCAGATAGACGGACTGCAGGCTGACGATCAGGGCGTCGGCCATGTCCACCGCATCGCCGGTGAGGAACTGCCACATCCCGTCCTCGGCGTCGTGAGATACCAGAAGAATGGGATGGCCCAGATGGACGACTTGGCGCACGGTAAGGGTCGCCACGTTCTTGGGGTCGTCGAACGGCCAGTCATCCACTTTGGCGCTCTCGGCTGCGGCGGTTCTACTTCTTCTTCCGCGGGTCGTCGTCCGGGTTCACGTAGTTGAACTCGAATGGACCCATTGCGAAGACGACGATGACCGTCTCCTCCTTCGTGAAGGCGAAGTGGTTCACCTTGGCAGGGGCGACCATGAATCCGCCGGGTTTGACCGGCTTGGCGGCGTCCGGGTCGAGCTTGTCCCCCAGCCCCATGTACAAGGTGCCGGAAACGACGACCACGTGCTCATCGGTCGGGTGCGAGTGGGCCGGGACCTTGTAATTTGCGGGCAGCTTCGCGGCGACGGCGAATATTTCCTTGCCGGTTGGGTCCCCTTTCAGGACGGCGGCCTTGGCCCCCGGGGGGAGCATTGGTGGCGCGTCGCCCCACTTGATGTCATCGGGATTGAGCAGGACGTGTCCATGCTCGGCCCGCCCGGCGGGTCCGAACAGGAGCACCGCCACCAGGGCCAGGGTTGTGGTTCCGATGCTTCGCAGTCTCATGAGTTCTCCTCCGCATGGACGGCGTTTGCTACAAACGCCCGACTTCTTCGCGAGCCGCACAGTTTTTTCTCCCTATCCCCCCGCTTCGGGGAAGAGGAAGGAAAGCAGTCAACTCCCCTCTCCCCCGGCTCTGCCGGGGAGAGGGGCGGGGGTGAGGGGCAAACACTCGCGGGGGCAGGAGTCAGCCTCCGACCCAGCAAGCCTCTTCCCCCTAACCCCGGCCCTCTCCCCGCAAAGTCGGGAGAGGGAGTAACAGCTGCGGACGCGCCTGACCACAGTACCGTCCGCGGGGTTCGCGGGCAAGGTGCCGCGTTGAAAGCGCGCCGGGGCGGCCGTCAGGTCTTCCACCCGACGACCGCCCCGGCAAAATGTCCCCGACAGCGACTCCTCAGTCGAGTGTGGCTACCTGCCCGTCGTACCGGCACGCGAGCCGGCTCAGCGTCACTTCGTCGATCGTGGTCCGCACCGCCTTGACGCTGCCATCGCAGAAGACGAACTGACAAACACCCGTGTGCCAGCTGCCAAACCGCTTGCACCACACCGCGTCGCGACCGGGCCGCCAGGTCCCGGACACGTAGCCCGGCGGCTGCGGGAAGTCGGGCATGGGCGTGACGTCGTCCGGCCCCTTGGCCAGCGGGGCACCGGTCCCGGCGATCCGGCCGGAGTACGTCGTCCACACCCCAAGATAGATCGACCCGTCGCCAACTTTCAGTCGCCCGAACATCCCCTTCGGGATGTGCTTCTCACCGGCGAGGAACGTGTTGCTCGTTCCGTCGGTGATGGAGGCGATGTTCGTGTAGCTGGTGATGATCCCCGTGGTGGTGTTCAGGCTGCCGGGGGCCATGGCCCCGTTGGCGTCAATGGAGAAGCAGACCTCTCGCGGCGGGCTGGCCAGGAATCCGTACTCGCCGAGGTTGGCCGCGTAATCGCCGAGCGACCCCGGGGGCTGGTTCGACCCGGCGAACCGCGGGTCGGCTGTCCCGGTCGAGGTGAAGTTCGGCGGCGGGGTGACGTCCGCCGGGTACACCTGCTCGGCCTGGTGCAGCAGTCCTTGGCTCGCGCTCCGCCGCGACGGGCAGAAGTACGTCTTCACCGGGTACTGCCGGTAGGCCGGCGTCTGGTTGACGTACGGGATGGTGAACACCCAGCCCTTGGAGATGTTTTCCTGCTCCAGGTACGGCATGATCAGCACAAACCACGTCGCATGGTTGTTGCTCACGCGGACGGGCGGGAAGTTGCCCTGCGAGTCGTGATAGTTGTGCAGGGCCAGGCCGATCTGGTGCAGGTTATTGCTGCAGCTCATGCGGTTGGCGGCCTCGCGGACCTTCTGGACGGCCGGGAGCAAGAGGCCGATCAGGATCGCGATGATGGCGATCACCACCAGCAATTCGATCAGCGTGAAGCCGCGTATGCGGAGTCGCGTCGCGTCTCGGGCACGGGTCATGGTTCCTCCCGAAGGGAAAGAGGATGAGATCGGCTCGGTCCGTAGCATCTTCGCGCGGAGTTAAGGGCAGTGCCGCGAGATCGGGTTGATGGTACCGATGGGGCGGATTTTCGATCTTCGCAAGCCGGGCAATCGGGATTGGCAAATCGGGCAATTGATATGAAGCTAGCGGTCGGACAGCCGATACAGGCCGCGGAAGTCGGGCTCCGCTTCCGGCACCTGGCGGCGGGCGAGGCCGGCATCGATGAGGGCGAAGATGACCCGGCCGACGTCCTCGCTTCGATCGAGTCCAAACTCGCGCACGATCGCGGGCGAGTCCGCGCCGCGGGACGTCAACAGGTGCTCGCACAGCTCGCGGGCGGACACGTGCCCGCCCGCGGCGGCATCGTCCTGCCGCCGTCGCTTCGTCAGCTCCTCGAGGGCGACCACGACGCTGAGCACCGCTCCCGGCGAGTAGCCGATTCGATCGGCCACATCGCGAAACGGCTCGAGCCGGGCGTTCGGGGCGGTGCGGACAAACGCGAACGTCCCGACGAACCGGAGCGGGCCGACGCCCTCCGCCCACGTCGGCGCGAGCCGGTAGTCGAAGTCGTACAGCAGGGCCACGCCCTGGGCCTCGCGAATGCCCATCCGCTCGGCCGCGATCACGGCCCGGTCGAGGAACGAGACGGCGAACGTGGCGTCGTGGAGCAAGACCACGAGCGGCCGGGGGATTGTCCCTTCGAAGTTGATCTCCAGCGCCCAAGGCGGGTAGAACCCGGGCCCCAGCTCGACCGAGAACGGCGCCGGCTCCCAATGGGGCGGGTCGTACCGCTCGGTGAAATAGGCGTCCGCGGCACCCGGGTCGGGGAACGAGCCGACCCAGAGGGAAACGTGGTCGCGGCGGAAGTGGTCTATGGCGGGGGCCGGCATTTGTTCGCCTTCACCCCGTGGGACTATGGTTTGGTGAAGAGGTTATCATCGACTCGTTCGGAGAGGGTGACCTCCGTGATCTCCTCCTCCCCTTTTTTTTTCCCGTCCCGAAAGTACACGGCCCGATGGGCGACTCTCCGGCCCTGAACCTCCTTGAAGGAGGCAAACATGATTTCCTGATTCACCTCTTTGCCGGTTTCAGGGTCCTTTATGCGCTCAGCGATCTTGATCACAAGCGCGGATTCCTTGTCAAACCAGAGTTTAACCGAATGATGGTCCGGATGGGTTGCCTCCAAGCCAACCGCCGGTCGGTCGCCGACCGTCGTCTCGGGCAAGAGCGTCAGGCCGATTTCTTTGGCTGTCAAGGGGATCAGCCTCATGATCCAGTTTGAGTACATCTGCTCCTTCCGTGCCTGGAAATAGTCCTTTCCTACTTCCTCTGTCGGGTCATTGTTCACCTTGAGCCAGCCTCGGTCTCCGTTAACTACCTCCGTGATTTCCAGCCGCTTTCCATCCGACTTCTCCAGGACGACGGTGGATCGCAGTTGGTCGAACCTTTGATAAGTCCAATCCGATGTGAGCGACACCTTCTCATCTCCAACGTAAAGGATGCCCTTTGACTTGAATCGTGCAGCCTTGAACTTGGCCAGGACCGCCTCGCCCCCGGCCGCCTTGATCGCCCGGTCGAGAAGTGCCTTGGCTTCCGTTGCGTCATTGCCGCGGCTCTGGCCGGTCGCGATGAAGAGAATCGCAAGGTTGAGGAACAGAGTGCGGTGCATGATCGGCCCCCAACGGCGTTGAGGGAAGTCTATTGCAGTCCGCCAACGGCATCGACCCGCAGGCGGCGCCTCCCTACCAATCAATCACCCTCTGCGGCGACTGGAAGCGCCGGCAGCTGTTGGAGGAGGTGGAGCGGGAGCGGAAGGCGCGCGAGGAAGCGGTGGTGGAGAAGCCGGTGATGTGAATGCCAACGGACGTTGCCACTCCCGCCCTAATCCGCCATCATTCAAGAAATTATGCGCATCCTGCACACGGCCGACTGGCACCTCGGCGACCGCCTCGGGCGGATCGACCGCACCTGCGACTTGCGCAAGGCCGTCGAGCGCATCGGCGACTACTGCCGCCGGGAAAGCGTTGATGTATTGCTCGTCGCGGGGGACCTGTTTAGCGAGCTCGCCCGGCCGGACGGGTTGCGCGAGACGATCGAGCACTGGCAAACCGTCTTTCGCGACTTCCTCGCCGGCGGCGGGACCATCCTCACCCTCACCGGCAACCACGACAACGAGAACTTCTGTCGCACCCTCACCCACGCCATGAACCTCGCCGCGCCGTCTACCGGCGGTATCGGTGAGGTAGTCCCCCCAGGCCGTCTCTACCTGGCCACCGAGCCGACACTCCTGCGCCTCCGCGACCGTCGCGAGCCCTTCGAGGTGCAGTTCCTCCTGATGCCGTACCCAACACCCTCGCGCTACCTGCGCGACGAAGCCGCCCAGAAATACTCCTCGCCCGAGGAGAAGAACCAGAAGCTGATGGCCGCCTTCCTCGACGCCTTGCGGACAATCCAGCGGCACGAGCGCTTCGACCGCACGCGGCCCGCGATCCTGTCCGCCCACGTCAACGTCAGCGGGGCGACCATCGACCACTCGCTCTTCCGGATCGCGGAAAACGACGACGTGGTCATCGACGCCGACGCCCTGCCGACCGAATTAACCTACGTCGGCCTCGGCCACGTCCACAAGCCGCAGGCCCTTCCCGGTCGCGAGCATGTCCGCTATGCCGGGTCGATCGAGCGCATGGACCTCGGCGAGAGCGCGGACGCCAAGAGCGTGGTCGTCTTCGATGTCGGGCCGAAGGGTCTGATCGATTCCCCGCGCCTACTTCCGCTCGAGGCGACCCCGATATATGAAATAGACATACGTACACCGTTGGTCGATTTGCCCGAACTGCGGCGGCGGTACCCGGACGCGAGCGCAGACCTGGTGAACCTGCACATCACCTACGCGGCCGGGACCGACAGCCTGGAGGCGGTGCTGCGGGAACTGGAGGACATCTTCCCCCGGTGGTACACGCGGGACTGGAAGGAAGCGGGCGAACTGGGCCCGGCGCTCATGCCGGGCGAGGAGCCGGCCCGCGGGAAGGGATTCGAGGAGACGGTGCGGGACTATGTCCGGCACGAGTTGATGAACCACACGGACGAGGAACGGGCGGAGATCCTCGGCCGGTTAGACACTCTCCTTGCGGAAGAATGAGCCGGAGTCGTAATCACCATGATCCCCCGTCGCGTCCGGTTGAGCGGGTTTCTCTGCTACAAGGACGAGCAGGAAATCGCCTTTGATGGCTCCTCGTTGTGGATGCTGGCCGGGCTCAACGGGTCCGGCAAATCCAGCGTCTTTGACGCCGTGACCTACGCCCTGTTCGGCCATCACCGGGGCGGGTCCCAAAACGCCGGCGAGCTGATCAATAAGGACTCCAAGGCCCTCAGCGTCGAGTTCGAATTCCTGGTCGATGGCCAGCCGTACCAGATCCGCCGGACCCTGCGCCGCGACGCCAAGGGGAATCCGAAGGGAACGCAAAACGTCCTCCGGCTCGATTCGGCGACCGGCAAATGGGTGCCAATTGCGGACACCAACCTTGCCGACGGCCTCAAGGCCTGGGTCCGCGACAAGATCGGGCTGAATTTCGAGACGTTCACGTCCAGCGTGCTCCTGCTCCAGGGCCGGGCCGAGAAGCTGCTCGATTCGAAGCCGAGCGGTCGGGCGGAAGTGCTCGCGGGGATTGTGGACCTCGAGCGCTACCAGAAGCTGCACGAGAAGGCGGACGCGCGGCGAAAGGCGCTTAGGGCCAAACTCGAGGCGCTCCAGGGACAGGCGGCTGGCGTCCCGGAGGTGACTGACTTCGAGCTGCTGACCGCGGAGAACAAGATCTATGACGCCGAGCGGGCCCGGGACGCGGCTGTCAAGGAAGTCGAACGGTTGCGGCACCTGGAATTCGACGCCCGCAAGTGGGCCGACCTCCAGGCCCGGCTCGCCGGGCTGAAGGCCCGGTGGGAGAAAGCCCAGGCGCTGATCGCCGAGTCCGACGCCATCGAGCAGGCGTACGCCCGATTGCGCGAGCTCAAGGAGGTCATCCCGCACATACTGGTGATCCAGGAGAAGCAGCTCGCGATCGCCGAGTCGGAGCGGAACACCTCCCAGCTCACGGCCCTGAAGGACCAGTCGGACGCCCGGCGGGCCGAGAACGAACAGGCGGCGGACGTTGTCCGCAAGAAGCGCGCGTCGCATCAGAAGTCGCTGATGCAAGAAGAGCAGCGGCTGAAGGACGTCGAGCGGCAGCTCCGCGAGCTGGCCGGTCAGCTTGGCCAGGTGCGGCTGTTCGAGGAACAAACGGTCCAGCTCCGGGCCGTGGAGCAGGACCTGGCGCGGCTCCCCAAGGGCCCGGAGGCGGCCGTCCGGCAGGCCCAGGAGGCGTTTGACCACGCGGTCGAGGTCGGAAAAGCCGTCCCGCTGATCGACCGGTTCGCGGCCGCCCGGCTTCAACTTCGCGAGGCAACGACGCGGCGCGAAACGCTGGGTAAGGCCGAGCAGGCCACCGGCGAGGCCGGGAAAGGGGCCAAGGAGCGGCACGCCGGACTAAAGGCGAAGTTCGAAGCGGCAATGCAATCCCGTCAGCGCGCGGACGAGGCGGCCACCGAGGCCCGCACCTTGCTCCAACAGGCGAAGTCCGCGGCCGACGAGTTCGGCAAGCTGCAAGGGGCCAAGGTCTGCCGGGCCTGCGGGCAGGAGTTGACCCCCGGGCACTGGGAGGAAGAGAAGGCCAAGCGCGAGAAAGAACGGAAAGCGGCCGCCGACCGACACAAGAAAGCGATGGCCACCCAGGCCGCGGCCGTCGCGGCCGAGTCCGCCGCCCGCGGCGAGTTCGAGGCGGCGGACAAGGAGCTGACACGACTCCGAGATGAGTACCGTGACACGAAGAAGGAGTGGGAGATTGCCGAGAAGGACGTCGACCGGCTCACAGACGAGTGCCGGCACGGGTACACTGCCGTGCCCGACGCATACCGGCAGCGAATCGCGGAGGCTGCCCCAGCAGACTGGCTCGCGACCCCTTGGCCCACTGCGGACGACTTGCGTGAGCTGAAGAAGGAGTCTGGATCGCTGGACGTTGCCCGCGCCCGGCTGCGCGAGGCGCGCGAGCAATTGACCCGGTTCGACCGGCTCCAGGCTGAGAAGAAAGCCGCCGAGGCAATGCTTGCCAAGGTGAGGGCCGCCCTCCCACCGGGCGACCCGGCCCGGCTCCGCGAGCAGGAGGCAAACCTCAAGGCCGAGGAAGAGACGTTTACCCTCAAGACCCGCGGGACCAAGAGCCAGCTCCAGGAGACCGAGCTGGAAGCCGAGCGGCTCAATAAGGAACTGGCTGACGTCCAAAAGACGCTCGCCAACCTGGCCTCCCAGCTCAACGTCGAAGAGGCGAACCGGACACAACACCGCGACGCCATCGACCGGGCCGGCCGGCTCGTCCCGGACCGGTGGCGCGAGGCCGCGGCCAAGGCCGGGCTTGCCGAGCAGAACAAGTGGAAGTCCGAACTCGAGGAATTGACTCGCCGGGGAACCGAGGCGCACTTCCAGGAATTGGCCCGAACGCGGGCCTCGATCGAAGGAGTCTGCCAGGACATCGCTCTGGCCGGGAAAGAGGTCGAAGGATTCGCGGACGAGGCCCGCCAGCCGCCGGAAGTCGTCAAGGCCCTCCTGGTTGCGGCCAAGTCGGACGCCGCGGGTAACGAAGAGAACTTGCAAAAGGCCCGCGAAGAGAAGGCGATCCTCGACCGGCACCGGCAGGAGCGAGAGCGGCTTCGGGCGCGGACTCTGGAGGTCGAGAAGGACCTGAATTACTCGACGCAGGTCGCCCAGCTCCTCGGCCGGGACCGACTGCAGCGCCACCTGGTGCGGACGGCCGAGCGGCAGATCGTGGACTACGCCAATGGCATCCTCGACCGCCTCTCGGGCGGCCAGCTCTACCTCCGCCTGTGCGGAGGCGACGACGGAACTGCGACCGAGCGGGCCCTGGAGTTGGAGGCGCTTAACCGGATGAACGGCGGGGCGCCGATCAACGTCGCGTTCCTGTCGGGAAGTCAACGGTTCCGGGTGGCGGTGAGTCTCGCGCTCGGCATCGGCCAGTACGCCAGCCGGCAACACCGGCCAATCGAGTCCGTTATTATCGATGAGGGGTTCGGTTGCCTGGACCGCAACGGCAGGCAGGTCATGATCCAGGAGCTGCACAACCTGCGCGGCCACCTGCAGTGCATCCTGCTGGTGTCGCACCAGGAGGAGTTCGCGGAGGCGTTCGCGGACGGGTACCGGTTCGAGTTGGCCGACGGGGCGACGAAGGTGACGAGGTTTCAGCGGTAGTCGCGCCGGTCGCCGATCAGACGCCCGCGTCGCGGCGGAACTCGTCCAACGACCCGCACCTGACGGCGAGGACCAGCCAGCCGCTGAGCTGGGCCAAGTCCGTGGTCCCGCGGATCGCGCTCGCCAAATCAGGTGGTAGATTTCCGAACCGCGCCTCCAGGGCCTCGACCACGGCCGTGGACTTACCTTCCGCCAGCCCGCGCGCGACGCCCTCGGCTCGCCCCTCGGCCCGGCCTTCGGCCCGGGCTTCCGCTTGCCACTCGAGTACCTGCTTTGACTGAATCACGTTCCACCCCTTGAGTGCATCCTTCCACACGTCATTCCGGTCTGCCGCCTCCGCGAAGATCAGGGCCAAGCCGCCGTAATCGCCTCGGCGCACGGCGTCTGGTTCGGCGGACGCCAACCCCAGCCATCCCTGAATAATACCCGCCTCAGCTCCGCCTTGCATCAGCGGTACGAACGGCAGGATCACCCGCGATATCGTTCCGATCGTCACGCCCGACAGGACTGCGGTCGCCGATTCGCCCGCCAGATTCCGCTCGGCCACGCGCAACTCGGTAACCAACCCGGCCTCCGGCCACCGCATGTCCCGCGAGGATCGGCCTGTGCCGGTCAGGTTCACGACCGCGACCCCGAGTTGAAAACGATCCCCCTTGTTGGATGCCGGGCGGACCTCGAGCCACAACGACCCGGCGTAGATCAGCAATCGGCCGAACATCCGGTAGTCTGGTTCGGCCGAGAATTCGATCGGAACCGCCCACGGAGCGCCGCCCGCCGAGACGTCCTCGAGGAACGCGACCGTGTCACACACGCGATCCGGCTCGCCGGGAAACGGGATCTGACGCGTGTCCATCCAGCGGACGAAGCGGAACCGGCCAGTCGGCAGGCCAAGCGCCCAGCCCAGGAAACCCTCGGGGTCCAGCTTGGCCAGGTACCGGCACGCCTGGTCGAACGGATTGGCCGGGGGAGTCATTCAGCGCCCCGAATGACAAAGAGGAGCCCGGCAACTTGGGCGCCTCGATGGGTTCAAGTCATCGGTGGCGGGTCAAGGCACAATCGTGTAAGAGATCAGCGCGACCGCCGCGACCTCGGCCAGCAGCCCGGTGCCGGTGATCTCCGGTGGGTACCACAGGTACGGCACCGGGTCCCCAGGCCGGCACTGGCCGGCGTTCGTCTCGAACCGCCGACACGGGTACGCGGCGAAGTGCAGCGGCCACAGGGCCACGTCCTTGTAGAAGACGAGCGTGGACCACAGCGGCTGGATCGGGCCCATGTCCCACGCGTACCGTTCCGCGTTCTTCTCCTCGAAGTACAGCCGCCGGTACACGACGTAGTCCGGCTCGACCAGGGCCACCATCGGGTCGAACGCCCGCGGCTGATACTTGGTCTCGGCCCAGGGCAGCGCCGGCGCCTCCGGGAATTGCACCGGGCCCTGCTCGAGCTGCCCGGCATCCTTCCGCTCTTGCCGCATTCGCAGCTCGAGCTCCCGCTCCGTATCCCGCGACCCGAACAGTTTCTCCCGGCCCGGCGGGTCGAGGCGGATGTATGCCGCGTAGGGGTCCGGTGCCGTGCCCGGGAGCTTGTCCTTGGCCTGGGCGGGGATGACGCCCGGGGGCGCGGGCGGTGGGGCGAGCTCCGCTCGCGGAGTGCTGACGCGTGGGACGAATGAGGACCGCGTCTGCCCGCCAGGGGCCTGCGCCACGGCCGGGCCGGCGCACGCCAGGACGGCGACCGCCGCCAGCAGGCTAGACCCCGTCCGACTTCGCGTACTCCTCACGCGAACTGTAGTTGGGCGCTTCTTGCGTAATGAGAATGTCATGCGGATGGCTCTCCTGCACCGACGCGGCCGATACCTGGATGAACCGGGCCCGGGTGCGCAGCTCCTCGAGCGTCTGCGTCCCGCAATACCCCATACCCGCTCTTAACCCGCCGACCAGCTGGTACAGGAATGGGGCCAGCGGGCCCTTGTACGGCACCCGCCCCTCAACCCCCTCCGGTACCAGCTTGCCGTTGCCCGTGGCGGCCGAGTCCCGGGCCTGGGGCTGGTTGTACCGGTCGCCGGACCCGGCCATCATCGCCCCCAGCGACCCCATCCCCCGGTACGCCTTAAACGTCCGCCCCTTGTACAGGATCGTCTGCCCCGGGCTCTCAGCCAGGCCGGCGAAGAGCCCGCCGATCATGACCGAGTGGGCGCCCGCCGCGAGCGCCTTGGTGATGTCCCCGGAGTACCGGATCCCGCCGTCCGCGACAATCGGAACGTTCGTCCCCCGCAGCGCCTTGACGGCCGACGCGATGGCCGACAGCTGCGGGACCCCAACTCCCGAGACCACCCGGGTCGTGCAAATTGACCCCGGGCCGATGCCCGCCTTGACCGCGTCCGCCCCGGCGTCCGCCAGGGCCTTCGCGCCCTCGGCCGTCGCGATGTTCCCGGCGATGATGTCAATCGAGTACCGCTTCTTCAGCTCCCGGACGGTCGTGACCACGTTCTTCGAGTGGCCGTGTGCCGAATCGACGACCAGGACGTCCACCCCGGCATGAATCAGCGACTCGGCCCGCTCGAAGTCGAGCACACCGACCGCGGCCCCGACCCGCAACCGCCCCCGCGCGTCTTTACACGCGTTGGGGTAGTTCACCATCTTGTCAATGTCCTTGATGGTGATTAATCCCTTCAAACGGTATTGATCGTCCACCAGGAGGAGTTTCTCCACCTTATTTTCCGTGAGAATCCGCTCGGCCTCCTCCAGCGTGGTGTTCTCCTTGGCCGTGACCAGGTTGTCCTTGGTCATCACCTCGGCGATCTTCTGGGTGCTGTCGGTCAAAAATCGCAGGTCGCGGCGGGTGAGAATCCCCTTCAAATGGCCGTTGACGGTGATCGGGACGCCGCTGATGTGATGCTGTTCCATGAGCCGCTTGGCCGTCTGCACAGTTTCGTCCGGCGGCAGCGTCACCGGGTCGCTGATGACCCCATTTTCGGACCGCTTGACCTTGTCCACCTCGCGGGTCTGGGCGGCGACACTCAGGTTCTTGTGGATGATGCCGAATCCGCCCTCCTGGGCCAGGGCAATGGCCAGCTCGCTCTCCGTGACCGTGTCCATGGGAGACGAGAGGACGGGGATGTTGAGGCGGATGTGGCGGGTGAGGGCGGTTCGCACGTCCACGTCCTTGGGGACGACTTCGGAATACCCGGGCTCCAGGAGGACGTCGTCGAAGGTGATCCCCTGGTAAGCGATGCGGTCTTGCATGGCCGACGGCTCCCCGGACGTGGTGAGAGGTTTGTCTGATTATAGAGTGTGGCGTCGCGGGCCAAGAGTTCGCCCCTGGGGGTTGCGACGGCCCGGCCCATCGGTCACAATCGCCAATTCGCGTTCGCCTGCTGGTCCCACGTCTGTCAGCCTGCGCCCTGCACCGGGAGGATGCCTCATGGCCAGCCGACAACCGTGCCCCAAGTGTGACGAGCTGGTGCCCGCCGGCGCCCGCGAATGCCCGGAGTGCGGGGCCCGGCTGACGAGCCGTGCCCGACGCGACGACGACGATGATCGGCCGCCACGCCGGGAGCGCCTTGGGTCGGACCGCCCGCGAATGAAGAAGCGGTCCAAGGCCAAGCCGGTCAACCGGCTCCTGATCCCCGCCATCGCCGGCGGGGCGATCCTCCTGGCCGGGGTAACGGTGGGCGTCATCTGGGCGGCCGGCTGGTTCGGAGGCGGGAGTGGGGCCGGCGGGAACCCTCAGCCGGAGCGGTCGAAGACTCCCGTCAACCAGTTCGAACCGGTGGCCTGGGCCGTCCCCGACGGGACCGCCGCGGTCCAACCCTGGCCGGCGGCCATCACACTGCCCGGGGTCAAGGTGGTCTCGTTCCCGGCGGGGCCGCGGCGCACTTACCTGGCCGTGCGAGTCGAAGTCGACAAGTCAGACGCGTTCCACACGGGGAAAGACACGCTGATCGCCGGCGACCTCGACCCGGCGACCGGCCAGCCGCTCGCGAACGTCCGCCGGCTCGACCCCCGGCTCCTCACCCGGTCGCAGCTCATTCCGCTCACGCTGCCGCCCGCGACCGTGAACGGCGCCGGCACGCTGGCGACCCGCGGGGTCGAACCCGGCACCGTCGAATTCCACGCCCCGGACGGGTCGAAGCGGAGCGCCAAGGTCGGCACCGCCGCGATCGACTGGCTCCTGTGGTCCGACGACTCGACCCTGTTGGTGCTAACCGGCGGCCAGCTCATCGGGTGGGACGCGGCGGCCGGTCGGGCCGGGTTCACCGCCGGCGGCCAGTACCAGCTCCCGGTCACGGCCCCGCCGGCCCGGAACTGGGTCGCGGTGTCGGTCGGGGGGAATTACCTGGACCTGGTGGACGCGAAGACCGGCGCGTGCAAGGGGCGGATCGGGGGCGAGGGGAGCTGGAAGGCCCTGGCCGTCAGCCCGGACGCGAAGCGGCTGGCCGCGGTGCGGACGACCGCGAATATCACCGGCTGGACCGAGGTCCACGCCTGGGACCTGAAGTCCGGGCGCCGGACGGGGGTCGTCCCGTCCACGCACCTGAGCGACGACGTCGCCCTGCGGTGGCATGACTCGACGCGCCTGTACCTCGCGTCCGCCGAGTACGGGCTGTTCGACATGGACAAGAACGTCCTCCTGTGCCGGTTGACGACCGACGTGCCCCGCCCGATCCTGGCCGACGGCCCGGACGGTCGAGCGTGGGCCCGCGCCGACCTGACCGTGAGGGGCAAGGCCGTGGTCGCCCCGGTCGAGGTGAGCCTCCCGGCCGGGAATGTGGCGTTCCACCCCGGGGTCGGCGTCCGGGTCGAGGTCGATTGCGGCGACCCCAAGCTATCGGAGCGGGCGACGTCTACCCTGACTGACATCCTGAAGGAGGCGGGCTACCCGGCCGGCGGCGACTGGGTGTTGCGGCTCAAGGCGGCCGAGTTCGAACCCGGGAAGGTGCTGACGATCCGCGGGTCGGAGATCAAAATACCCGGAGTCAAGGGGACCTTCGAACTTGTCGCCCCGGACGGGAAGGTGGCAGGCACCACCGTTTACAACGTCACCTTCCCGGAGCGGGCCAGCCGGTACTTCACCAAGTCCGAAGAGAGCAAGTTCGTCCCGGGGGGCCCCAGCGGGGGCCGCACCGACCTGTACAACTTCGGCGCCCGCGACCCGCGGAAGGCGATGGCCGAGGAGACGTGGGACAAGTTCCTCAAGGAGCTGGACACGTCCCCGATTCCCCGGGGGGCGTGGCGCACTCCGACCGGGTACCAGCCGTTGCCGATGAACAACATCCAGTTCAGTTCGGCCCTGGAGTGACGCGGGCACGCCGGCGGCCCTGCGCCCGGCCGCGTGGTCTGGGACGTTAACCTACGTTCCGGCCCGCGGCGTTACCCGTCCCGCGCTCGGCCCACCCGGATACCCCGGACAATCCCCCTTCCACGGGACCGCCGATTGGGCGATGATACTTCGCTCCCGCCTACCTTCCCGGAGTGCCTCCCATGACACGGACCCTCACGCGTCGTCACTTCGTCCTGTCCGCCGCGACCGCGGCCGTGAGCGCCCCGCTCCTGCGGGCCGCACCGAGCGAGCGCGTCCGCGTCGGTGTAGTGGGCGTCGGAAATCAAGGCGCGTACAACTGGGGCGAGCTGGCCAAAAAGACGGACGCGGACGTCGTCGCCATCTGCGACGTGGACGAGCGAATGACCGCGAACGCACGCAAGCAGTTCCCCAAGGCCGCCTTCTTCACGGACTTCCGCAAGTTGATTGATGCCAAGGGCCTCGACGCGGTCCTGTGCGCCACCCCGGACCACAACCACTTCCCGGTCACCCACCGGGCCCTCGACGCCGGTCTGCACGTCTACTGCGAGAAGCCGCTCGCCCACACCGTCTGGGAGGCGCGGACGATGGCCGAATTGGCCGCCAGGAAGAAGCTCGTCACGCAGATGGGCACGCAGATCCACGCCGGGGACAACTACCGGCGGGTGGTCGAGATGATCAAGAAGGGCGTCATCGGCCCGGTCAAGGAAGTGCACGTGTGGGTGGGCGGCGGGGCGTACAACGGCAACGGCAAGCGGCCGGCCCCGAAGCCGGTCCCGGAGGGGCTCGACTGGGACCAGTGGCTTGGCCCCGCAATGGAGCGGCCGTACGCCCCGGAGTACGTCCCGTTCAACTGGCGGCGCTACTGGGCGTTCGGCGGCGGCAAGATGGCCGACATGGCCTGCCACCACATGGACCTGCCGTTCTGGGCCCTCGACTTGCGGTACCCGACCCGGGTATCCGCGGAGGGGTCGCCCGTCACTCTGGAGACGGGCGCCGACTGGATCATCTGCACCTACGAGTTCCCGGCCCGCGGCGACAGGCCGCCGGTGACCCTCACCTGGTACGACGGCGACAAGCGGCCGAAGTACTTCGCCGACGGCAAGCTGCCCAAGTGGGGGGACGGCACGCTCTTCGTCGGCGAGAAGGGAATGCTCCTAGCCGGGTACGGCGAAAGGAAGCTGGTCCCGGCGGACGACTTCACTGGCATCGATGGGGACAAGTCGATCCCGAAGTCGATCGGGCACCACAGGGAGTGGATCGAGGCGATCAAGACCGGCGGCCCGACGACGTGCAACTTCGACTACTCTGGGGCGCTGACGGAAGCAGTGCTGCTCGGCGTGGTGTCGTACCGATTAGGCAAGCCCCTGGAGTGGGACGCGAAAGTGCTAAAGGCGAAGGGCATTCCTGAAGCGGATGCGCTGATCAAGAAGGAGTACCGGAAGGGTTGGGAGGTATGAGGGGCATGGTTTGGTTCTCCCCTCCCCGCTTCGGGCTGACTATTACCCACAAGTGAGTCGAGAGCGGGGCGCGGTCGGATTGTTGTAGCGGTGGGTTGTGGCCGAGCGATGCGGAGTGAAGAGGTCGGGCGATTGGGTGTTGTTGAGGGCCAGGGACCG
>DATFWZ010000594.1:0-3358 GCA_035258765.1 Gemmataceae bacterium | reverse complement strand
CGAGCCACTCCGACTATGTGAAGCAGATCACCTTCCATGCCCGCGGATTGCAGGAACTCGGCTACCTGTTGAAGCCCGACGCCGACGCGATCATCCGCAAGGCGGAGCAATCCGACATCGGAAAGTGACAGGAGCCGGTGGGTGGTAGCCGCCGGCCGCTCAGACCGGCGGCCCGTGCCGCCCCACGAGCCACGGAGCCGGGGCGCCCGGTCTGCGCGCTCACGGCCGCCGTTTTTCACCCATGCAGACCGGAGGACCCGTCCATGTTTCGCAAGACTTTTCGCCTCGGCTTGGGAATCGTGTCGGTAGTCGCCTGCTTGAGTCTCGCCGACTCCGCCCAGGCGCAGACGGTGCCGCACAAGGAGAAGTCCACCGGTCAGATCACGAGCGACACCGGCTCGCGCCAGGACTGGGTCGCCGAGGGGACGGGAACGCACTTCGGCAGGTACACGGAGTCGGGGCACCACGACTACTCCGCCCTCGACGGCAGCCTGTCGGGCGTGTTCACCGTGACCGCGGCCGACGGGTCAACATTGTCTGGCACGTACGAAGGTTCGTTCTTTCCGATCGGCGGCGGGTTTTTCCAGTTCGAAGTCACTGTTCAGTGGACTGAGGGGACCGGCCGCTTCGAAGGCGTGACCGGAAGCGGTTCGGCATCCGCGATCCTCGACGGATCGACCGGTGAGGTCGAGATCTCTGCCGGCGGGTTGTGGAATCGGCCGTGATCGTCTGGTACTTTCCGTTCGTCGGCCGGCGCGCAAAAGCGCGTCCGGCCGCGGACGGGCCAATGTGTCTTGCTCGACTTCCCCGCGACTTGTCCCAATACTCTCCCAGTTTCACACGCCGGGAATTCCCTCACCAATGGAGCGAACTATGAGAGTGAAACTCAATCGCACGCGCCGGCTGCATGTCGAGTCCCTCGAAGACCGCAGTGTCCCGAGCGGTGTTGAGGTCGTCACCGGCGACCCGAAAGACTGGCCGATGTACAACCACGACGCGCTCGGTTCCCGCAACAACACCGCCGAAACACTGCTGCGGCCGGACAACGTTCACGATCTCGGCGTGCGGTGGTCGTACCCGACTGCCGGGCCGATCTCCGGGACGCCGGCGGTCGTCAACGACAAGGTTTATGTCGCCGACGCGACCGGGGTTGTTTACTCCGTGGATCGCGATGGCCACTGGCGATGGCAGACTCAGCTCGACGTCGGACCGACCTTCGGCTTTGTGAAGGTCTCGTCCAGCCCCCTGGTGACCAACCGCACGGTAATCATCGGCGACTTGTCCGGCCAGATCCACGGGCTCAATGTCGACACCGGAGAGGTTAAGTGGACCGTCCGCCCGAATCCGCACCCGTTCGCGGCGATCTGGGGATCGCCGACCATGGTCGGCAAAAACGTGGCGATCGGCGTCTCGTCGGTCGAGGAGTTCTACGCCGAATTCCTCGGGCCCAACTATCACCCGAGCTTCCGCGGCGAGATGGTGCTACTCGACCCGTCGACCGGGAACATCATCTGGCAAACCTACACCATCAGCGACGCGGAGAGCGCGGCCGGGTCATCCGGGTCGCCGATCTGGAGCAGCCCGACGTTCGACAAGGGGACCAACACCATCTACGCAACGACGGGCAACAACTACAGCCAGCCGACGCAGGGGACCAGTGACGCGTTCATCGCGTTCGATGCGACGACCGGTGCCATCAAGTGGACCAACCAGCGTACGGCCGATGACGAGTGGACGTTCGTCTTCGGCGATACGAGCGAGGAGCACCCGGACTTCGACATCGGCGACTCGCCGCAAATCTACAAGCTCGACGGCCGCACGTACGTCAGCGCCGGGCAGAAGAGCGGTTTCTTCCACGTCCTCGACGCGGAAACGGGGGAGGAGGTCGCCTCGCCAATTCAGTTGGCTCCGGACGGGACAGTCGGCGGTCTATTCGCCGACAGCGCGTACGCGAACGGCGTTGTCTTTACCAACGGCGCCGACTGGCCGGGCCTTCTGAGTGGCGAGCCGCCAAACCGTGGCATTCTCAGCGCGGTCGCGGCCGACGGGTCGCACGAACTGTGGCACTTCGACACTCCGTTCTCGCCGAACCTCTCGGGGGTCGCGGTGGCCAACGGCGTGGTCTACTTCCAGTCCGGACTCAACGGCACGCTATACGGGCTCGACGCCGCGACCGGCGCGGTGCTCGCGCAAGTGAATACCGGCGGCCAATCGAGCGGCCCGGCCATTTCCCGCGGCCAAATCTACTTGGGCACCGGCGACGCCGCGTTCACCTTCCTGACGGGTCAGCCGCTGGGTCCCGGCTCCATCGTCGCGGTCGGGTTGCCGGAGCACCAGGTTCGATCGGTCCGGGCGATGGCTCCGCGGATCCGTATCGGTGATGCGACCATCACGCCGGCGCGACCGGGATGGGTCAAGCTGACCTTCCAGGTCACGCTGTCCGAACCGTCCACGCTGCCAGTCACCGTTCGCTACTCGACCGCGGACGGCACGGCCCAGGCGGGGCGCGACTACCGGCCCATCTCCGGGGTCATCCAGTTCGCGGCGGGGCAGACCATCAAGATGGTCGCGGTCCTTGTCCGCGCGAACCTGGTGTCGGGCGACTCCGAGACTTTCCGCGTGAAACTCCGTCAGCCGACCCACGCGGTGCTGGAGGATACCGAGGGGATTGCTACGATCCGCCGGACAATTTAGGCGGAAAACGATTTGCGGCGCTGCGCCCACGTCGCCCGGGTGGTCGAATTCTGAGCAGTTCGGCTACCCGGTTTTTCATTTCTGGACACTCCGGCCGCCTGTGTCATAGTGACCGGGACCGTCCTCCCGCCTCTTACTCGCACTCTGCAATCATGACCCAGCGCCGCCTGATCCTCCGCGCCCTGGAGGACCGCCTCGTTCCCACTGTCGGTGACCTGCTGCACACGCTGACTCCGCCGACTGACGCAGCCCTCGCGGGTACGTCGGTGGCAGCGAGCATCCAGTATGCCGTCGTCGGCGCGATTGGAACGAACGTCAACTCGCTCCCATACGCCGGGTCGGCGGCTATTTACGACGCCAATTCCGGATCCCTCCTCTGGAACCTCCTCGACCCGAGCGTCACCGGCGGGAACGGCGATCTTTTCGGTCAGTCGGTGGCCGTGTCCGGCACCCGTGTGGTCGTCGGGGCGCCGTGGTACCAGCCGACGACCGGGCAGCCGATTGGCCAGGCCTACCTCTTCGACGCCACGACCGGGCAACTGGTCCACACACTGGTGAACCCGGAGCCAGACCCGACCGCCTGGAGTGTAACAGGTAGCCCGGAGCAGTTCGCCGATGCCGTCGCCATCATCGGAAACACGGCTTTCGTGTCGGCCGACTACGA
>DATFWZ010000593.1:0-6134 GCA_035258765.1 Gemmataceae bacterium | reverse complement strand
ACGCTGGCCGGCAGGTATGCGTAAGCCTTGTCACCGCTCCGCGAGAACAGCTGGCCGACCACCGGCAGCAAATAGCGAAAGTACGCCCGGAAGGCGCGGCCGAAGAGCCAGTGTCGCGGGCGCGAGAACTCCAGGACAGCGACGCGCCCGCCCGGCCGCGTCACGCGAACCATCTCCGCGAGCCCGCGGTCCGGGTCGGTCACATTTCGCAGTCCGAACGCGACGGTCGCGACCTCAAAGTGGTCTTCCGAAAACGGCAAATGTTGCGCATCGGCTTGCACGAAAGAAATCCGCGGGTGGGAGCCACGATGCTGCGACTTGGCGACGGCCCGCTCCAGCATCTTGCCAGAAAAGTCGGTCCCGACGATTGCCACGTGGCCGCTAAGAGCCCGGTCGTACTCGAAGGCCAGGTCGCCGGTCCCCGTACACAGGTCGAGGAGCGGTCCGGTGGTGACCGGTACCATACGGGTCACTCGCCGGCGCCACGATTTATCGACATTGAGGCTCAGCAGGTGGTTGAGCAGGTCGTATTTTGGGGCGATTCCGTCGAACATCCGGCGGATGCGGACCTCGCGGCGGTCGAGCAAATCGGTCATGGCCGCGAATCTCACTTGACGGGCGCGAGCGTTATCGCCGCGCTTTCATTCCCGGCCCGGTCGATGGCCGTGACGACCGGCAAGTCCGGGGGTGCCGGGATACGTGACGCGGACGTCCTACTTCTCGGCCGCGGCGTGAATGCTGGACTCCCATTTCCCGTGGACCGCCTGCGGATCACGAACAGGCGTACCGGCTCACCATCTGGCAGACGAATTCGCAGCTCCTTGCGCTCCTTCGGCCATTCGGCCGTAGGTGCCAGTGGCGCACGGTCGTCCCGCCACGGCGAGGCAAAGAGGGACCTCCACGAAGTAACCGCGGCGGACGGTGGGCGACAACCGGGCCTTCGACTAACCTACGGACAACGCCCGGCGCCGCCGAAGGTTTTGCGGAGTCTGACGATGCTCACGGCCGACGGCTGCCGGGCCCGCCGCGCCCGCCTGTGGGCGGCCCTCCGGGGACGCGTGGACCTCCCCGTCCTGGTGCTCGCCGACCCGATCCACCTGCGCTACCTGGCCAACTTTCACGTCGATCCATTCAGTTTCGGTGCGGATTTCGGGGCACTCCTCGTCGTCGGGCCGGACGGGCACGCGACCGTCTACCACGACCGCCGGCTGCCGGACTCGGTCCAGGCGGCCCACGTCGATGCTCGTGAGGTCGTCCCGTGGTACGACGGCCAGACCCCAGGTCACGGGCCGCGCCGACTCGCCTTGCGACCCGCGATCGAGGCCAATGGCGGCCGCGTTCACGACTCCCTGACCGACCCGTTCGGTCCGCTCGTAATCGAGACGATTGCCACGATGCGCCGCCGCAAAGACCCGGACGAAATGGAAGCCCTGCGCGCCTGCATGCGGGCGACCGAGGTCGGCCACGCCTGGGTCCGGCAGAACCTCCGGGCCGGAATGATGGAACTCGACGTCTACGAGGGAGTGTTCGCGGCGTGTTCGACCGCCGTCGGCCGGCCGGTCATCGTCTACGGAGACTTCGCCGTCTCTCCCGGGTCGGCCCGTCGCGGTGGGGCGCCAACCGGACGCGTGCTGCAAAACGGGGACACCTTCATCCTGGATTACTCGGTCGTCCTGTTTGGCTACCGCAGCGACTTCACCAACACCCTCGTCGTCGGCGGCAGCCCGAGGGCGGAGCAACGGCGACTCTTCGACGCGTGCGTCGCGGCGATGCGATCCGCGGAAGCCGAGTTGAAAGCAGGTGCGAGTTGCCAGGCCGTCTACGACGCGGTCCGCGGGACGCTCGCCGCGGCCGGGCTCGCGGACTACTTCCCGCACCATGCTGGCCACGGCCTCGGGTTGAGCCACCCGGAGGCACCCTATTTCGTCCGGCAGTCGTCCGAGACGCTCGTTGATGGGGACTTCGTCACCGTGGAGCCCGGCGTCTATGTGGACGGCGTGGGCGGCATCCGCATTGAGCACAACTACCGGGTCACGGCGACTGGGTTCGAGCGGCTGAGCAACCACACGATCGCGCTCACTTGAGCGGCTTAAGCTCAATGTCCTTGAAGTGGATCTCGGCCCCCTCGGACTGGAGGGCGATCCGCCCCTTCGTCAGCTCCGACTTTCGCGCCTCGTTCACGAGTTTGCCGTTGACCGAAATCTTAATCTCATCCCCGCGACAGGTGATTTCGTACTGGTTCCACTCGCCGATCGGGCGTTCGACGTTCTCGTCAATCATCTTGTGATACCGCCGCGGGCTCGTCTTCGAATGCCGGGCCTCGTCGATCTCGATCTTGGGGGCGTCGATCAACCAGATCTCGCCGGCGTCCCCGGTCTTCAGCTGTGCCTCGATCGACTTGGGCCAGTACTTGTCCTCCGGGACAACATGGATGAGCACGCCGCTGTTGCCACCTTTCGATCCCGCGACCCAGCGCCACTTGACCCGCAAGACGTAGTCCCCGTACGCCTCCATGGTCGCGAGATAGCCGTTCGGCTTGCCGGTGACGCGGAGCAAACCGTCTTCGACCAGGAAGGTCTTGGCGGGGTCGGCGGCCGGATCCTTCATCAACCCGGACCAGCCGGTCAGGTCTTTCCCGTTGAAGAGTGGTTTGAAACCTTCATCGGCGCGAACGGTGGTGGTGATTGCCAAGGTGACGAGCAGCGTTACGAGGGACGGGGACAATCGGTGCATCGGAAGGCTCCCGTGGGTTCTTTGAGGAGCATCATGGCTGCGCGGCGCGGCCGCGGCAACGGTTGACGGCTCGCGGGGCCGTGAAATAGGATTGAACTCATCGGAGAGGTGACAGAGTGGCCGATTGTGCAGCACTGGAAATGCTGTGTGGGGGAAACTCCACCGCGGGTTCGAATCCCGCCCTCTCCGCTGGTTCGCTGACTGCTTGACATAACCACTGGTCACGACCGGGGCAATTCGCGTCCGGCCTACGTTGCACGCATGCCCGGCGGCCGGTACGGCCCACTCGGGAAGCGTATTCAGGTCCTCGATCCGGGCGTCGAGGATCGTGAGCATGTCTCTGTGGAACTGGGCGCATGCGGTGGGCTCCCTTCGAAATTGGGCGGGGGCTGACGGCTCTGGCGGCCGACGCGGCCCTCCCAGGGTTCACAAGCTCTACCCCGGAGTTCGCCGAAACCTAGCACAACCGCATCCGTTTTTGCAGAAGCGGGCCCGGGGCCGGGCTTTTTGGGTTGATCCGATCGCCCGGCGGGGCAAAAATTGCTGCTAGATCATCGCCCGGCTCCCCGTAGTATTGATGGACGGCGCCCTGGACTCGCGCACCAGCGTCACGCTCCTCGGCCGCCTGCGCCGGGATGGCACCGACCAGGCCGCGTGGGGTGAGTTTGTCCGTCGCTACGGCCCGAAGATCTGCGCCTGGTGCCGGCAATGGGCCCTGCAGGATGCGGACGCGCAGGACGCGGCGCAGGATGTGTTGCTCAAACTGGCCGCGAAGCTCCGGACGTTCACTTACGACCCGACTCGCAGCTTCCGCGGCTGGCTCAAGACGCTCACCAACCACGCCTGGCGCGACTTCGTGGACGCGCGGCACCGGTCCGGGACACTCGCGAACGCGCGGATTCCGTGGGAACAGCTCGAATCGCAGGAGGCGGGCCTCGATCTGATCCAGCGACTCGACGAGGAGTTCGACCGAGAGCTGGCGGACGAGGCCATGGCCCGGGTGCAGGTCCGCGTGGCCCCGCATACCTGGGACGCGTTCCGGCTGACGGCGATCGAGGAACTCGCCGGGGCCGAGGTGGCCCGGCGGCTGAACATGAGCGTCGCCATGGTCTTCATTGCCAAGAGCCGCGTACAGAAAATGATCCGCGCGGAAGTGGAACGACTGGAAGGGTCGCGACCGTCCTAAGATAGGGAGCCCATGGACCCGTGCCCGTCGGTCGGCCAGCTCGACCGTCTCCTCGCCGACCGCCTGAACGCCAACGAATGGGCGGGTATCTCCGCCCACGTGGAAGTCTGCGCCGCGTGCCAGGAGACGCTGGAGCAATTGACGCGGCAGGACACCGAATTCCCGCTCGCCCGACTGACCACAACGTCGATCGCCATCGACGGAGCCGACGAGACGTTCGTGCGGCGTATGGAAGGCATCACGCCGGACGTCACAGCCTGCGCCACGCCCGACGATCGTCAAATGGACGACGTCACTGTGCTGACGACGGCCGATGGGCCGCGGCGCATGTCTTCGACCGTCCGGCCGCCCGTCGCCGTTCCCGGATTTGAGATCCTTGGCGAGGTGGGCCGCGGGGGCATGGCGGTCGTGTACAAGGCCCGACAGCTAAGCCTCAAACGTCTGGTCGCGCTGAAGATGATCCTGGCCGGCGAGCACGTCGGGCCGGACCGGCTGGCCCGATTTCGCTCCGAGGCCGAGGCGGTAGCGCGGCTGCACCACCCCGGGATCGTGCAGATTTACGAGACCGGGGAGCACGGCGGTGTGCCGTACCTGGCGTTGGAATTCGTCGCGGGCGGCAGCCTGGCCCAGAAGATGCGGGACCGCGGGCGGACTCCGCGGGACGCGGCCGCCCTGATCGAAACGCTCGCGGACGCTATCGATGCCGCCCATCGGGCCGGGATCATCCACCGCGATCTCACGCCGTCCAACATCCTCCTCGCCGCACCACCGGGTGATGGCCATACCGACGACCGGACGCCCCGGGCTGCGGGGTATGGTGTCCCCAAGATCACTGACTTCGGCCTGGCCATCAACCTGGGCGACGGGTCTAGGCACACGCGCACCGGGGAGGTGGTCGGGACGCCCCATTACATGGCCCCGGAGCAGGCGCAAGGCAGGCGCAGGGAATTTGGCCCCGCGACCGACATCCACGCCCTTGGGGCCATCCTCTACGAGCTGCTGACCGGCCGCCCGCCGTTTATCGGGGCGACGGCGGTGGACACTCTGGTGCAACTGAGCTACGAGGAGCCCATCCCGCCGACCCGGCTGCGCCCGGACCTGCCGCGCGACCTGGAGATCATCTGCCTGAAGTGCCTGCAGAAGGAGCCTCGCCACCGCTACGCCAGTGCCCGGGCACTGGCCGCGGATCTGCACCGTTTCCTGAACGGCGAGCCGATCCACGCGCGACCGACGAGCATTGGCGGCCGGGTCATCAAGTGGGCGCGACGGCGGCCTGTGATCGCGGCCCTCGCGATGGCCAGCGTCCTCCTCACGATCGTGGCACTCGCCAGCCTGGGCTGGGCCCTGGCGCAGGAATCGGACCGCCGCGCCCAGGCCGAGGCCAACGAGCGGGCCCAGACGGACCTGCGCCTCCAGGCCCAAACGGAGCGTTTGCGGGCCGAGCGCATGTCCGCCGCGGCACTGCTGGACCAGGCCGTCAGTCAGGGGGACCACGGCCACATCGACCGGGCTCTCTTACTCCTCGTCCAGAGCCTTGAGCTGGCGATTCAGGTGGGGGACAGCGACCTCGAGCGCGCGGCGCGGCTGAATCTGACGGCCTGGCGGCGCCACCTCATCCGCCAGCGCGCCACCATGGCCCACCCCAATTGGGTGTGGGCCGTGGCATACAGCCCCGACGGGCAAACGTTCGTCACCATTAGCCGCGATCGCACGGCACAGCTTTGGGAGACCGCGACCGGTTCGCCAGTCGGCGAGCGCATGAAGCACGACTTCCCCGTCTGGGCCGTGGCCTTCAGCCCGGACGGGACGACTCTGGTGACCGCCTCCAGCGGCGAGGGCTCGAGCGGCGAGCTGCGGTTCTGGGACGCTCAGTCCGGCCAGTCCTTCGGGCCGCCGTTGTTGACGGCCCAGCGCGCCCGGAGTATCGCATTCAGCCCAGACGGCCGAACACTTCTGACCGCGGGATCCGGCAAGGCGCTTCTATGGAAGCTCGGGATGCATGGCGTCCAACCGGTTAGGCCGACCGGCCCGGCCGTCAGTCTGCCGCACCCTAATGGCGTCGCCACCGCGGCCCTGAGTCCGGACGGTACCAAGGTCGTCACCGGCGGACTTGACGGTACCGCGCGCGTGTGGGCGGCGCTGGCGGGAACCGACCTTGGGGTGACACTGCGACACGAGCCGCTCGAAGGCCCGGCCAACAGGTATCTGAATCAAG
>DATFWZ010000592.1:0-4067 GCA_035258765.1 Gemmataceae bacterium | reverse complement strand
CGTGACCAGTGGGCCGTCGCCGAGGATGACCGCCCGCTGCAACGCGTTGTCGAGCTCGCGGACGTTGCCCTTCCACGGGCAGGCCATCAACAGGCGCATCGCCTCGTGACTCACCCCCGCGATCCGCTTGTTCAGCGCCTTCGCGTGCCGGGCCAGGAGGAACTCGACCAGCTCCGGGATGTCCTCGCGGCGGTCGCGCAGGGGCGGGAGCTGCAAGGTGACGACATTGAGCCGGTAGAAGAGGTCCTCGCGGAACCGGCCGGCCTCGACCTGGGCGGCCAGAGCCCGGTTCGTCGCCGCGACGATCCGGGCGTCCACCCGCACCGGCTCGTTCGCCCCGACCGGCATGATCTCCTTCTGCTCGATCGCCCGCAGCAGCTTCGCCTGTGTCGCCAGCGCCAGGTCGGCGATCTCGTCGAGGAAGACGGTCCCCTCGCCAGCGTGGACGAACACCCCCGGCTGGTCGCGGTCGGCCCCGGTGAACGAACCCTTCTTGTGGCCGAAGAGCTGGTTCTCCAAGAGGTCGTTCGGGATGGCGGCGCAGTTGACCGCAAGGAACCGGTCGCGGCCCGACTCGCGGTGAATGAACCGGGCCAGCAGCTCCTTGCCGGTCCCGCTCTCGCCTTGAACGAGCACGGTGGACTTGGTCGGGGCGACGCGGCGGGCCAGCTCGTACAGCCGGGCCATGGCCGGGCTGTGACCGACGACCGCGTCGGCCGGCTGCTCGCGGTGCAGCTCGCGGCGGAGCCACTGGTTCTCGCGGTTCAGGTCGCGGAGCTTCAACAGGCGGCGAATCTTGCTCAACACCTCGTCGAGCAGGATCGGCTTCATCAGGTAGTCCTGGGCCCCGCGCTGGAACGCCTCGACGGCGCTCTCCACCGTCCCGTACGCGGTGATGAGCAGGACGAACGTCTCCGGGCTCACGGACAGGACGCGCTGGAGGACCTCGATCCCGTCGATCCCGGGCAGGTTGACGTCACACAGGACGATGTCGAAGAACCGGCCCGCGGCGCGCTTGACGGTCTCCTCGCCGGTCCCGACGGCCTCGACGTCGAACCCCTCCTGGGCGAGGAACTCGGCGAGGGTGTCGCGGATCAGGAGCTCGTCGTCGCAGACGAGGACGGCGGCGCGGCTGGACGGCATGGGGAGCCCATAGCAGAAGAAAGGCTACGGGTATTATCGGAAGTCGGACCAGGGCGTGGCGTCACTTCAGTGGCAGCACTTCCGGCTTGTCGGGCGACTTGATAGGCGGGAGGGCCGGGACGCCGAAGGCCCGCTCGAAGTCGATGATCTGCACAGTCGCCTGCTGATCGGCAACGACCATCGCGGTCCCGTCCGCGGCGAAGGCCAGGGCCGAGATCGATTCGATCCCGTACGGCTTCATGGTGAACTCGCCGATCTTCATCTTGCCGAACACGTCGTACAGCTCCAGCCAGTCCGGCGTGCGAACCTCCGTCCGACCGCTGATCTTCACCAGCCGCGACGACCGGAGCACCACGCAACGGCGGCCGTCGCGGGTGAACCAGGCGTCACGCACCGGCTCGGTCTCGCTCCCAAGCGCCAGGTACTGCCGGTACGTCTGCCGGTCGCACAATTGCAGAGTGTCGGTCCCGACCGCCAGGACCATCCACCCGTCCGGTGAGAGTTTCACTCCCTTTTTCGGGAAGTTGCTCGATGGTGAGATCGTGACCCCCCGCAGCGCCGCCTCGCGGCCGGACCCCAGGTCCACGACGGACACGTCGAACCCGGAGGTCCGACCGCGGCCGAGGTGGCGCATGAGGATCTTCGCATCCGCGGATGCCACCAGGGCCGCGTGCCCGGCCGGCTGGGTGCCGACCCCGGGCGGCAGGTTCAGGGGCTTCCCAACGCCGTCCCGCGTCGAGACCGCCTGGTAGAAGAACTGGCCGCCGAGCTGGCTGAGGATGATGAAGTAGTCCCCCCGGGGGGTGAACGCCGGCGGGCAGAAGTCGGTGAACGAGTTGGTGCCCGGCGCGGCCGTCCACTTGGCGACGACCTGGCCGGTCTCGGGCGAGTGAAAGGTGATGTCCTTGCCGTCGCGGTTCATCAGGGCGACGAACCCGGCGTCACGCGAGACGTAGAGCTCCTGGTCCTTCCCCTCGCGGATCGTGTGCACAAGCCGGTGGCCCGCGAGGTCCCAGCAGTGGGCCTCGGTCTGCGTCGCAGTGATGCACCGGGTCCCGGTCGGGTCGACGGCGATGTCACATACGCGGAGGTCGGCGTACGGGTCGAGGCTGTCCCGCGACGGCGTGCCCGGGACGGTCCACTGGGCCCGGACGACCGGCGGCAACGGTACGACGGGGTCGATCTTCGCGGGCTGTTTGGGGTCAACCTTGGGGTCGGGTGGCGGCTGTGGCGGCTTCGGCGCCTCTTTCGGAGGCGGGCGGTCCTTCAACACCACCGCTGTCGGGGCGGGCAAGGCGGTCTCGTTCGCCGGGGCCTCGCGGACGAGCTCACCTTCAAGCGCGAAATACGCGGCCCCGCACGCCGACAGCAGCGCGAGGACGAACAACACGGTGGCCGATCGTCTGGAGGGCACGCGTCGGTCCTGGGATGACCCCGGGGCGCGAGTCGAGGCGTAGCTACCCCAGCTTAGAACACGAATTGCCCGACCTGATTTCCGATGTGAACAAAATCCCCCATCTTCACGCGGCCGCCAATTCCCCGGCTTCTGGCACACCCACCTCGATCACCCCCGATACCTCTTTGGCCAGGGCGGTATAGTCCTCGGCGCCGGGGCTCTTGGGGGCGTACTCGAAGATCGTCTTGCCGAAGCTCGGGCACTCGGCCAGCTTGACGTTTCGCCGGACCTTGGACGCGAAGACGCGTGCCGCGGCCCATGGGACGTTCGCCCCCCGGCCGCGATCGAGGAACGCCGTCAGGTCGCGGACCACCTCCTGGGCGAGGCGCGTGGCCCCGTCGTACAGGCAGACGACGACTCCGGTCACCCGCACCCCGGGGTTGATCCGCCGGCCGACCAGGGCGGTCGTCTCCAGCAACTTGCTCAGCCCGTGCAGGGCGAAGAAGTGCGGCTGCAGTGGGATGAACACCTCATCGGCCGCGGCCAGGGCGTTGATCGTCAACACGCCCAGCGACGGGGCGCAGTCCATGATGAGGTAGTCGAACGCCTCCGCGTCCTGGGCGAGGGCTTCGCGGAGGATCACCTCGCGGCCGACCACGCCGGCCAGTTCGACCTCCGCCGCGGCCAGGTTGATGTCTGAGTTGACGAGGGCCAGGCGCGGGCCGACGTCGCGGCGGACATCGGCGAGGGTCTTGCCGCGAACGAGCACGTCGTAAATGCTCGGCCGGTCGCCGTCGGGCTCGATGCCGAAGTGGGTAGTGGCGTGGGCCTGTGGGTCGAGGTCGAGGAGGCAGACCCGCTCCCCCTGCCGGGCGAGCGCCGCCGCCAGGTTGACGGCCGTCGTCGTTTTGCCCACCCCGCCCTTCTGGTTGATGATCGCGATCCGGCGCATGACGGCCCCCCGGTTTGTTTGGCGACGAACTATACCCGGACCGGGGCGTGTGAACAGGTCAGGTGAATCCCCGGCAGCGCGGGAATCTTGCCGGCATTCGCTTGGGGTGGCAGGATGCCCATGCTCCGGGGGCGATGGGCTTCTCATCCCCCTCTCAGAATTCCCCAAAACCCCGAATAGACCCTTGCATCCCGCAGTCCGAAGGGGAAGATAGGAACCCACATCGCCTCCCTCATTTGATCGAAAGGAGTGGGCCATGTTCTCTCGCGTGCGCCTCCTCGCGGCCCTTGTCACCGTCGCGTTCGTCCCCGCCGCCCTGGCCGAGGACGTGCCCGGGTTGAAGAAGGGCACCCCCGAGTTGAAGTCGGCCACCGCCCTGGCCTTCGGCCCGGACGGGGTCCTGTTCGTGGCCGACCCGCAAGGGTCATCCATCCACGCCATCGGCACTGGCGACAGCAAGGCCGGCGACGTCAAGGAGCTGAAGGTCGCCAAGATCGATGACGCCATCGGCGGCATGCTCGGGACGACGGCGGCCGACGTCGTGATCAACGACATGAAGGTGAACCCGGCCAGCGG
>DATFWZ010000591.1:0-2645 GCA_035258765.1 Gemmataceae bacterium | reverse complement strand
CTCGATCGTCAGCCGGGCCTTCTCCGGCCCGGCGGCCCACGCACGCAACAATTTGACGGCGTCGGACGTTCCGATCCCTTCCAGCACCTCGCAGGCGCGGATCTGCCGCAGTTGGGTCGGCGTCAGGCTTTCACTCGGCTTGAGCACGCGCTCCAGACGCTGGGCGACTTCTCCGGAAGTCTTCTTCTGCGCCAATTCCAGCTTCGGCCGGACCCACTCCACAACTTCCGCCAGCTCTTTCTGGGCCCGCTCGCGGTCGGCGAAGCCCGGGGCGTCGAGCTGTTTCAGCAGGTGTGCTAACTGATCGTCTGTTGGGGCAGGCGGCAGCGGGGCGCGGTCGCGCAGGAAGGCGATGGCCTCCGCGGGGTTCGCCCGCAACGTTTGCATGGCCGCGAATGCGACCTTGGAGTCCGCGGAACTGAGCGCGGTCCAGAGGTCGTCTGACTTCGCCGCGTCCCACTTGCCGGGGTCTCCTCTCAAGTTCCAGATATAGACCGGCGCTTCCGTGCTGCTCGCGGCCAGCCGCGATCCATCGGGATGGAACGCGACCGACTCGACCGAGGTGCCGTGCCGGAATGCAGCTCGCTCCCCGCTTGTGGCAATCTCGAAGACCCGGAGCCGGCCGTCATTTTCGCCGACGGCGAACGCCCGACCGTCATGAGACAACGACACCACCGAGATGAAGTCCGCGACCGTAACCGACAATAGCTGCTTGCCGGTCCGCCAGTCCCAGACCCGGATTTCGGTTCCGGTTGTCGCTCTGCGGTCGAAAACTACGGCGGCCAGCCGACGGCCGTCGCGGCTAAAGCACGCCTCTTGATTCCCGCGGTTACCCGTGCCGGCGACGCCCGCGATTTGCCCGACCTCGCGGCGGCGCTCCACGTCCCACAACCGGACGCCGAAGTGCGCACCCTCCGGAGTCGGGAACTCCGCCAGCCACCGACCATCGTGGGATGCGCAAAGGCTCGCTTCGTAATGCAGTCGCCGTGTGCTCTGCCAGGTCGAGAGCGCTTCGCCCGTCGCGGTATCCCAGACGCGAATCTCGCCTCCGTGTTGGTCCTTCTGAGTCCAGGAGAACAGGCGCCAGGTGAACAGTCGCCGGCCGTCGCCGCTCAGGCACACGTCGCGGTCGCGCCAGCCGCCCACAGGGAGCGTCCGCGTTTTCCCGGTCCGGTGGTCGGTCACGCGGAGTTCGTTGCCCGCGGGGGACTTTGGGCCGACGGTCCCCGCGTCCAGCACCTCCGCCACGATTTGCGCGTCCTCAGAGAGAAGCGAGATACCCGAGCGGTGGCCGTCGGCAATCGAGTAAATCGCCCGCGAGCCCGGCTTGGTCCAATCCTCCCAGACGTGCCATCCGTCTCCGGTCAGGCCGACTAGTCCGCGGCCGTCCGAAGTGAATCGGACGTTCCGGATCGATGAGGCGGGAGATGCCGACTGCGGCAGCAGCCGCCAACTCGCGACATCGTACAGACCGATGCACCCTGACCCGTCCAGGGCGAGGATGCGCCCGTCGGGAGAGAAGCGGGCCGCGGTCGCTCCCGGCAGTTGGGCGACCGGGTCGGCGGACGACAGGGTGAGGTCCCAAATGGACGTGCTCGCGCCCGCGCGGGCTGTCAGGAACCGGCCGTCCGGCGAGATCGCCAGGGTCTGGGCGGCGTACGCCGGCAGGCCCAGACACACCCGGCCCTGGTCGAGGTCGATGACCGTGTACTCGCGAACTCCTTCCTTGCTCTGCGAGTTGGTTACGCCGTAGCGATCGTGCGGAATGGACAGGCCGGTGGTCGGATCCCAGGTCCCGTCTGGCAACCGGACGTCGGCTGAGGTCCGCCCGGTTACAGCGTCGTGGACACGTAGCCGGCTGCCGTCGCGGATGACAATGTGCTTTCCTCCTGGCGTCAGGCCGCCGGCCACGTCCTTGCGTTCGCCCACGTCCAGCTCCCAGTTTGCCTTGCCGGCCTTCATTTCGCGAAGAGAGAATCGGCCCCCCGCTCGCAGGAGTAGGTGCGTTCCGTCCGGGGTCCAGTCGAGGAGGGTGGCGCCTGCCGGAATGCGCGAGCGAACGGTCTCGCGCCCGCGGGGCAGCTCGAAGCCGCGCAGTTCCCGCAGGCCCGGCCCGACGGAACCCTGCACAAAGAGCGTGTCGTTCGGCCCAATCCGCCACTGATGATCGAGTGGTTGCCAGAAGTTTCCCCAGTCGACCTGGAAGGCGCGGTCGCCGGTTCGGAAGACCTGTCGCCCGGTCCGGGTCTCGTAGCAGCACACTTCCTGACACGGCGATTCGACGCGGCGGCCGACGACGAAGTACTTCCCGTCCGAGGTGAACTGCACTCGGCCAAACGCTGGATGATCCGTTCCGCGCATCGCGAAGAGTTCCCGGCCGGTGGCGACCTCCCAGACGGTGAATCGCCGGCCGCCGGACGCACCGGCGATGAGCTTGCCGTCCGGGGAAAAGGCTAGGTCAGTGAGGAACTTGTCCGTCCGGAATCGTGTTGACCCAACGCGAGCGATCGCGCCTTCGGGAAGGCGGTCGTCGTCGGGGCGCATCTGGGCGGCGGCCGGAATGACGGGGGTAAGGAGAACCGCAAGGTAGAGCAGTTGCTTCATGATCCGGCCGCACGCACCGATCGGTTGCACCTATCTGGTAG
>DATFWZ010000590.1:0-7711 GCA_035258765.1 Gemmataceae bacterium | reverse complement strand
ATCCCCGCCGAGGACGCAGTTTCCGACCACAAAGGTCAATTCACTCCGACAGCGGCGCCACCGGGAACGACCCCAGCACGTACACCTTCTCGCTCTTCTCCCCGACCGCGTGCAGCGTCTTCTTTACCTTCGAGTCCTCCTGGTGCCCCTCGCACTCCAGGAAGAACACGTACTCCCCCTTCGCCGACGCGTACGGGAACGACTCGATCCAGGTCAGGTTCACCTTGTTGTGCTTGAACAGGTTCAGGATGTCCGCGAGCGACCCCGGGCTGTGCGGGATCATGAACATGATCGCCGTCTTGTCGTTCCCGGTCCGCCCGGCGTCGTGCGGGCCGATGACGGCGAACCGCGTCTCATTGTGCGGGCTGTCCTCGATGTTCGGGAACAGCACGCGTACCCCGTATTGGACCGCCACCTCGCGGCTGGCCACCGCCGCGGCCCCTGGCTCCTTGGTGGCCAGCTGGGCCGCGTAAGCCGTGCTGCTCACCTCGTGCAAGGATGCCTGGGGAACATTCTTGGCAATCCAGTTGCGGCACTGCGAAAGCGCTTGCGCTTTCGAGTAGATGCGGCGGATCTCCGGCTGTTCGCAGTTGGCCAGCAGGTTGTGGTGGACGCGCAGCCGCACCTCGGAACAGATCTTGAGGTTGGGCAGCCGGACGAACATATCGAGCGTGTCCGCGACCCGGCCGTCGGTCGAATTCTCCAGCGGGACGACGCCGTAATCGACGTGCCGGCGGTTCACTTCCTCGAAAACGGCAGAGATGTTGGCCACGCCCATGTACTCGGCGCCTCGCCCGAACCGGTGCAGGGCTGCCAGGTGACTGAACGAGTACTCGGGCCCGAGAAAGGCCACCTTGTCGATCCGCTGCAGGGCTCGCGAGCCGCTAATGATCTCGCGGTAGATGGCCCGAACCGTCACTTCCGGGAGCGGCCCCTTGTTAGCGGCCAGGACGTTGGCGATGACCTCTTCCTCGCGGGCCGGAGAGAAAACGGTGTCGTTGTTGTCGGTCTTAACCTTCCCGATTTTGGCGGCGAGTCCGGCCCGCTCGTTAATGAGCTTGAGGATTTGCAGATCCAGCTTGTCGATCTGTACGCGGTAGGTCTTCAGTTCCTTCAAAGACGCCGCCCGATCAGCCGCTTCGCCTTTGCGGGTCATGGCCCGGGGTCTCGCCGAGTTGGAAGAAGATCAAAGGCTCAACGCGCTTCAATGTATCGATGCTCAGAAATGGCGTCAATCATCGAGGCACGTGATTTCCGGTAATGACGATCGCCGCAACTTATTGAATTGGATAACGTTTCGGCAAACGCCGCGGACGCAGACACCTGACAGACTGGTATCTAGTCGTGGGCTGCCAATTTGGCAGACATGCCCACGAACGAACGCGCACAAGCGAACGGCGGAGATTCGAGAGCCTGCGCGCGGAGTTGGTAACCGGGATGGCTACTTGATCCACTACTTCTTATGGATAAAGTACTTGCGAATTGTGCTTCAGGCTATCACGTGGCCCAGGCTGCCAGCCGCTTGTCCGCGACATGGAGATTCGTTGCCCTCCCGCGGGTCGTGGTCAATCTGATTGCCCGCGTACCGAAACACGGCATAGGGTTGCGGCGTCATCAAACATGCAATTGGTCGTGGCTCACCGCAAAACATGAATCCAAATCTCTCATCCCCCGAAACACTCAGCGCCG
Organism: Gemmataceae bacterium; assembly: GCA_035258765.1. GTDB lineage: Bacteria > Planctomycetota > Planctomycetia > Gemmatales > Gemmataceae > SIAJ01. The sequence continues at coordinate 6,022 of DATFWZ010000590.1, read as the reverse complement.
CGATACTGGATATCCGATCTTTATCGGATAGGAAGGGAGCCCGCCGGGCGGTCGGGATGCCGCCATGGCGTTGATCGAACTGCGGTCGGTCGGCCGAACCTACGACCTCGGCGAAGTCAAAGTGACGGCCCTCACCGGCGTGACGCTGGACATCGACCGGGGTGAGTTCGTCGCGCTCATCGGCCCGTCCGGGTCGGGGAAGTCCACCCTCATGAACACCCTCGGGTGCCTCGACCGGCCAAGCGCGGGCAACTACCGGCTCGACGGCGTCGAGGTCGGCGGGATGAGCAAGGACGAGCTGGCCCGGCTGCGGAACAAGCAGATCGGGTTCGTCTTTCAAAACTTCAACCTGCTGGCGCGGACGACGGCCCTCGACAATGTCGAGGTGCCCATGCTCTACGACCCCGGAGCCGGCCGGCGACAGCGGCGACGGCGGGCGAAGGAGATCCTCGCCCGGGTCGGCCTGGGCGACCGCATGGACCACAAGCCGAACCAGTTGTCAGGCGGCCAGCAGCAGCGGGTCGCCATCGCCCGGGCCCTGGTCAACCGGCCGCCGATCCTGCTGTGCGACGAGCCGACCGGCAACCTGGACACCCGGACTAGCCGCGACATCATGGGCTTCTTCCGCGAACTGAACGCGGTCGAGGGGCTGACCATCATCCTGGTCACTCACGACCTCGAGATCGCCCGGCTGGCGAACCGGGCCATCGTCCTGGTGGACGGGGAAGTGGTCGCGGACACGACCGACATCGCCCAGGCCGCCGAGGTACTGCATCGGCGGGCGGCGGGGGAAGAGGACGCGTGATGCGCTTACCGGCCACGAACCGGCGCGGACGACTGCTGCGCGCCCTCGGCGTGATGGCCGTGTGCGGCACCGTCGGCTGCACGGTCCCTTTGCGCACGGTCGTCGAGGCCGGCTGGCTGCCCGAGCAGCAGACGATTCCGTTTCGCGACCCGGCCCCGCTCCCTCCTGTCCCGATACCAAACATCCCGCCGCCGGTCACCGTCGCCGACAAGACGCCGGCCCGCGAACCCTGGAACCTGTCGCTCGACGAGGCCATCCGGGTGACTTTGGAGAACGCGAAGGCCATTCGCGTGTTCACCGGGCTGGGCGCGACGAACAGCGGGCGGACCATTTACGACGCGGCCATCGCCACCACGGCAATTGACCAGCAGCAAGCCCGGTTCGACCCGGCGCTGACCGCGGACGTTTCTTACAACCGGACCGAATCGCCCGTGTTCGGCCCAGTTCTGAATAACCCGCTCGGCATCGACGTCATCGGCTCGCGACTCGACGTGTTGCGGAGGTCGGTGGGCCTGACCAAGACCAACACGGTCGGCGGCCAGCTCGGACTGAACGCGGTCGGCGACACGGCCCGGCTGTCCCCCGGCGGGTCGGCCGCCAATCCCACGGAACGGCGGGCGCTGGAGCTCAGCTACACCCAGCCCCTCCTTCAGGGGGGTGGGTTTCAGTTCAACACGGCCCCGATCGTCCTGGCCCGGATCGACACCGAGCGATCGTACTTTCAGTTCAAGGACGCCACCCAGGACCTCGTCCGCGGGACGATCGAAGCGTACTGGAACCTGGTGTTCGCCCGACTGGCCGTCTGGGCCACGGAGATCCAGTACGAACAGGCGGACGAGGCGTACAAGATCGCCCGCGCCCGCCGGATCGGCGGGCTGGGCGACGCCGGCACCGAGGCCCAGTCGAGAGTGACATTCAACCAGTTCCGGGCGTCTCTGATCGCCGCCAGGGCCGACGCCCTAGACCGCGAAGCCGCCTTGAGGAACGTGATCGGTCTACCACCGGCGGACGGCAGAACTCTCGTCCCGACCTCGGCCCCGGCCAACCTCCGCTTCCAGCCGGAGTGGGAGAAGCTGTTGCGGTTCGCCGAGCAGCGGCGGCCTGACATCGTCGAACTAAAGCTGATCCTCGAAGCCGACGCCCAGCGGAAGATCCAGGCAGAAAACTCCGCCCTGCCGCGGCTGGACGCCACCGCCCTGTACCGCTGGCACGGACTCTCGGGCCGGCTGCCGCCATTCGGCGAGCGCGTGTCGAGCGACCCCGGGCAGTTCACTGACTGGACCGTCGGGGCGACGTTCTCCGTCCCGCTCGGCCTGCGGGAGGGGCGGGCCCGCGTCCGCGATCAAGACCTGATCATCCTCCGCGACCGGGCCAACCTGGAACAAGGGCTGCACGCGGCCGGGCACGACTTAGCCCTCACCGTCCGGCAGCTCGAGAGTGCCTACGAACAATACGTGGCGTATCGAGAAACGCGGGCGGCCGCCTTCGTAAACCTGGACCTGCAGATCAACCGGTTCCGGGTGGGCACTGTCATTTTCCTGAACGTCCTCCAGGCGCTCAACGACTGGGGCAACGCGATCCGGTCGGAAGCCCGGGCCCTGACCGATTACAACATTCTCCTGGCGACCCTCGAGCGACAGACCGGGACCATTCTCGAAACCCACGGGCTCGTCTTTGTCGAGGAGCGGTTCCGGGCGGTCGGCCCGCTCTGCCTGCCGGAACACGACTGCGAATACCCGCAAGACCTCAAGCCGGTCGGCGAGCCGACGAAGTACCCGGCAACCGGGCAGCCGGGGGAGAACGCGTTCGACCTGAAGAAGCCCGAAATACCCAAAGACAAGCCCGACGGCCCATCCCAGCCGAAACCGAAGCCGAAGTTCGCGGAGGACCGGCCGAAATAGCTGCTAAGCTACACTCCCGGCTCGCACCCCCCGAACCAGAGACACTCGCATGCGCCGCCTCGTCAAATGGCTCATCGCCCTCGGCCTCCTGGCCGGCGGGGCGCTGACCGCCGGCCACTTCGGACAGCAGTACCTGAAGGCCAAGTCCGTCCCCAAGTTCACGACCGCCACCGTCTCCACCGGCAAGGTCGAGACCGTCGTCAACTCGTCCGGCCCGATCAAGCCGGTCCAATCGGTCTCGGTGGGGTCGTTCGTCTCCGGCCCAATCGCCGAGATCAGGGTGGACTTCAACGACAGGGTCAAGAAAGACCAAGTGCTGGCCATGATCGACCCCCGGTTGTTGAAATCTGCCTACGAGCGTGAGCAGGCGGCCCTGGCCACCCAGGAGGCCGAGCTGGCCCGGATCGTCGCCCAGTTTGACCAGGCCGTGGCCAACGAGAAGCGGGCCCGCCAGCTCCGAAAGACGAACAAAGACTACGTATCCGACCAGGAGATGGACCAGCTTCAGTACGCCCGGCTGGCCCTGTACGCCCAGATCGACTTGGCAGAGGCCAACATCAAGGCGGCCCGGGCCGGCGTCGAGAACGCTAAGACCAACCTGGGGTACACCGAGATCAAGTCCCCGGTGGACGGCATCGTCATCGACCGCAAGGTGGACCCCGGGCAGACGGTCGCGGCCGGGTTCCAGACGCCGGAGATGTTCATTGTCGGTATGGAGATGGACAAGCACCTGTACGTCTTCGCCTCAGTGGACGAAGCCGACGTGGTCCAGATCCTCATCGCCCAGAAGCAGGGCCGGCCAGTCAAGTTCACCGTGGACGCCTGCCCGGACGATGTGTTCACCGGCACGATCTACCAGGTCCGGCAGAACGCCACGACCACGCAGAACGTCGTCACCTACCCGGTCGTCATCGAGGTGCCCGATCCGGACCTGGAAAAGCTCCGGGTCGGCTCAACGGCCAACGTCTCGTTCCAGACTGACGTCCGCGACAACGTCACCCGCATCCCAGCCGCGGCCCTGCGGTTCGTCCCCCCAGACCACCTGATCCGGCCGGAGGACAAGCCGTACGTCGAATCCAAGGCCAAGAAAAAGGACCTGAAGGAGCCGGAGGAGAAGCTCTCGGCCGAGCGGCGGGCCGAGCAGGCGCGGGCGAAGAACAAGCGGGTGGTGTGGGTGGCCGACGGAGACAAGGTGGTGGCGGTGCCGGTCACTATCGGCCTCATGGACGGGCAGTACGCGGAGTTGGTCTCCGGGGACCTGAAGCCCGAACAGGCCCTGGTGACCGGGATTGAGGGGGCCGGCCGTGAAAGTCGTTGACCTCGTCATCCTGTCCTTGCGGCAGCTCGGGAAGAACAAGCTCCGATCCGGGCTCACGGTCCTCGGCGTCGTCATCGGCATCGCGGCCGTCACTGTCATGGTTTCCATCGGTCAGGGCGGCCGGGCCCTGATCCAAGACGAGTTCCGCAACCTCGGCTCGAACGTCCTCATCGTCTTCCCGACCTGGAAAGAGACCCAGAACGGGCTGCGGGAGGCCCGCGCCCAGACGCTGACCGGGGAAGACGCCAAGGCGATCGCCGAGGAGTGCCCGTCCGTCCGGGCCGCCAGTCCGATGGTCGGGGCTAGCGGGCAGGTGGTCGGCGGCAACGCCAACTGGAAGCCGGAGGTCATGCAGGGGGTAGGCCCGGACTACCTCCTGATCCGCAACTTCCGGATCGCGGCCGGAGAGAACATCACCGACCGCGACGTGGCCGGGGCGAACAAGGTGTGCGTGATCGGCCACACCATCGCCCGCCAGATGTTCCCGGGCCAGGACCCGGTCGGCCAACAGGTGCGAATCAAGAACACCCCGTTCACCATCATCGGCGTGCTCGAACCGAAGGGGGCCGACCTGGGCGGCCGCGATCAGGACGACATCCTGTTCATGCCCTACACCACGGCCCGCAAACGCCTCCAGGGGTCGCAGTTCGCCAACGTGGACCTCATCTTCCTGTCGGCCAAGTCGGAAGCCGTGTCCGAGCAAGCGGAGCAGGAGGTGACGGCCCTCCTCGCCGAGCGGCACAAGATCCCCCCCGGCAAGCCGAACGACTTCGCCGTTAACAACACGGTCGAGATCGGCCGGGTGATGAACATCATCACCGGCAGCCTGACGGCCATGCTCTCGGCCATCGCGGCCATCTCGCTGCTCGTCGGCGGGGTGGGGATCATGAACATCATGCTCGTGTCCGTGACCGAGCGTACCAAAGAGATCGGCATCCGCATGGCTCTCGGCGCCCGGCCGCGGGACATCCTGCGACAGTTCCTGATCGAGGCGGTGGTGCTTTCGGCCGTTGGCGGTCTGATCGGGATCGGGCTCGGGGTGGCCGGGGCGGCCGGTGTGACCGCGATTATCAATGCCTTCCTGCCGTCGGCCAACTGGCCGCTGGTCGTTTCAATTCCGGCAGCTTTGGTCGCGCTAGTCTTCGCGGCCGCCGTCGGCGTCTTCTTCGGCTTCTACCCGGCTCGCCGGGCGAGCAAGCTCGACCCGATTGAGGCGCTGCGGTTTGAGTGAGCGATGGTTTTGGCGAGCGGGTCGACGTCGGCGGCCCGATACGGCAATGTCGGGCTCACATGGAGCGCTGCTTGCCCAATCCATCGGTGCCAGAATGACAGTCGGTTAGCGGCACTTGGTACCGCCGGCTCCTTCGCAAGATCAAAGGCTCTAAGCATTTCCGATCGGAGTGAATCCCCTGCTGACACCGGCACTCCAATTGCTAGATAGTGCGAAACAAATTGCTCAACGACCCAAGCCGGCATGACTCCTGCCGGAATACAACAGCGAACAACTGCCCCCGGAGGGGGGACTTGGAAGAGGACACAGAAGACATGGCCAAAGACAAAATCATCGGCATCGACCTCGGGACGACGAACTCGGTCGTGGCCGTGATGGAAGAATCCGGCGAGGTGAAGGTCATCCCCAACCAGGAAGGGAACCGAATCACACCGTCGGTCGTCGCGTTCACCGACAAGGGCGACCGGCTCGTCGGCGACCCGGCGAAGAGGCAGGCCGCCCTGAACCCGCGACGGACCATCTACTCCATCAAGCGGTTCATGGGCCGCCGGCACCGCGAGGTCGAGCAGGAAGAGAAGCTCGTCCCATACAAGATCGTCGGCGGGCCGAACGACCTGGTGAAGGTCGAGATCGACGGCAAGCAGTACACGCCGCCGGAGATCTCCGCGATGATCCTGCGCAAGCTCAAGGAGGCCGCCGAGGCCTACCTCGGGCACACCGTCCGCAAGGCGGTCATCACCGTCCCGGCGTACTTCAACGACGCCCAG
>DATFWZ010000589.1:0-15817 GCA_035258765.1 Gemmataceae bacterium | reverse complement strand
TTGGGGTGTCACTCGGCGCACGGCCCGGCGAACCCCGGACCAAGATGCTCGACCTTGACGGGCCGGTGATCGTCTGACATGTACCGGGATGTCCGCTTGCGCTTGGGTATACTGCCCGCCTGAGCCACGTCGCTATAATGCCCGGGTAACGTCCGCCATTCGCCGTACCCGAGGCCTCATGACGACCGACGACAACAACGAATCCGGCTGGGACTCGCTGGCCGACGAGCTCGGCCTGGAGGCCGAGAAGCCGGCCCCGGAGGCCGAGAAGCCCGCGGCCCCCAAGCGCCCGCCGGCGTCGCGGCCCGCCCGGCGTCCGCAGCCCGAGCCGGAGGACGCCGAGGACTTCGGCGGCGGGTTCGGCGACGAGCCGGCCCCGGTCGCCGGGGCGCTCTTCGACCCCGGGCCCGGCGAGGTCGCGGGTGACGCCGACGAGTTCGACGATACCGCCCCCGAGGCGCTGGACGAGGTTGACGAGGCGGAGGAAGAGCCCGGCGAAGCCGGACCGGACGAGGGCCAGGACGGCGGCAAGCGCAAGCGACGGCGCCGGCGGCGGCGGAAGAAGAAGGGGGCTGCGCCCGCAGAGGCGGCGAGCGAAGCGGCCCCGCCCGACGTCGAGGACGAGGCGGGACCAGCCGAGCCGGCCGACGCGGACGACGTCGAGGAGGGGGAGGCCCCGGCCGAGATCGAGGGCGACGAGGACGCGGAGGTTCCGTCCGCCATGGACGAGGAGCTGGACGCCGAAGCCTCCCGCCCGCGCCTCGAGTGGAACGTTATGACCTGGCACGAGCTGGTCTCCAAGCTGTACCGGCCGAGTTAAGTCGCCCCCGAGGTGGTCGATGGACGCGGTGATCGATGTGGTCGGGGCGCAAGAGTTGCCGGCCATCGTGGACCTGTACAACCAGATCTTCCGGCCGGCCCGGGACATCGAGTCGTTCCGCCGGCGCTACCTCGGCCGGTACAACGTCCTCCAGATGCTGGCCACGGTGAAGGACCGGCCGGTTGGCTTCTTCCTCGGGTTCGAGCTCAAGCCGACGACGTATTTCGCCTGGTTCTACGGCGTTCACCCGGACTACCGCCGCCGCGGGATCGCCACCCAGCTCATGGAGGCAGCCCACGACTGGACCCGACAGCACGGCTACGAGGTGATGCGGGTCGAGTGCCACAACCATCACAGGGCCCTGTTGCACCTGTCGATCGCCCTCGGGTACGACATTGTGGGCATCCGCTGGGACAGCGACCGGGGCGACAACCTCGTCATCTTCGAGAAGGCGCTCACCGGCTGACAGCGCGTCCCTCAATCACCCGCCGCGACTACCCGTCATGATCCACTTCGAAGGCGAAAGATACTTCACCCTGCCGGTCGAGCACGTCGCGGCCCGGCTGTCGGACGCCGCGTTCCTCGTCGGCTGCCTGCAAAACGTCGAGCAGGTCGTCAGCGCCGAGCCGGACAAGGCCGTGTGGAAGCTGCGGACCGGGTTCTCCTTCCTCAGCACCACGCTGGAGATCGCCCTCACCGTTCTTGAGCGCGTACCGACTGGGGCAACCTACCGGGTGGCGAGCCGCGGCGTCGGGGCGTCCAGTGTCGTGCAGGCGGCACTCTCCGTCCGACCGCATGACGGTGGGACGAAGGTCCACTACTCGGCCGACGTCGCCGAGCGGACCGGGTTCCTGAAGATCGTCTCCCCCGGCCTGATCCAGGCGGCCGCCAAGACCGTGATCGAGGATACGTGGAAGTCGATCGAGGCCAAGCTCAACGCGGACCGGCCGGCCGCGTAGTCGACGTCATCCCCGCGTCTCAGTTTTTCGGTCGGACCAGTTGGCCCCGATACTTCAGCCTTCACCCGTCCGACGAAATCGGCCCCAAAATGGAAACTCCCGGGACTAGAATGGCGTCAGAAGTCCCAGAAGCCACCCGCCGGCAGCCCGCTCATTCGCCTACACACCTTGCCAGGATCCCCGCCGATGAAGGAAGTCGTTCGCGCGACCTGTCCTGGGTGTCGCCGCCCGTTGACGATCCCGGCCGACTGGACCGGCCAGGCGGTCCGGTGCAAGCACTGCCGGCACGTCATGGAGGTCCGGCGGAAGGTACCCCTCGCGGTTCCCGTGGGGGTTCCGGTCGGCGCGCCAGCCCCGACGTGGGAGCCACTCCCCGACGACGCCAGCCTTCCGGAATACACTCCGCCGGTCGCCCCCGCGGCACTGGCCGCGCGAGTCAATAAGTACGTCTCCGCGTTCGACACCCGCGACAAATACACCGGCCGCGGCCGCTACTCGGGCCCGCGGCGCGGTTGGGTCAAGTACCTGGCCGTGGGTTTTCTCTTCGCCGCTCTGGCGGGCGGGTCGGCCGCGGTCGCTTACCTTCGGCCCGGCCTGTTCAGCCCGGGGGGAAACAACCCGACGGGGCCGAGTGAACCGGAGAACCCGGTCGGCGGTGGCGGCGGGGCTGGAGGGGGCGGCGGTCCGAGCACGGCGGCCTCCGGCATCTTCCCGCGGCGTATGCTGGCCATCAGCGTCCAGAACTACCTCTTTGCCAACCCGCTTTACAACGGGGAGACTGGCGACGACATCGTGCTCGATCGGTTCAGGGAGCGTTGGCGGGTGCCCAAGGACCAATACTACCACCTCACCGACGGCCGCCTCGTCGGCGACAGTGTCGAGTCCAAGAAGGAGCCGGGCAAGAAGAGCCCGGCGGGGATGGTTGTGGCGCAGAAATCGCCGCCCCGGGGAGTCCCGCTCAAGAGTGTCATCGAGGGGACGATCAGTCGGTTTCTCGACTCGTCGCGAGCCCAGGACCGGATCGTCCTCGTGTTCTGCGGACACGCGATCGAGAAGAAGGGGGAGGCTTATCTGTTGCCGCTCGAAGGCGATCTGGATGAAGTCGAGTCGCTGATTCCGCTCAGATGGTTGTACGAGAAGCTGGGTGCGTGCAAGGCGCAGGACAAGCTCATCGTCTTCGACGTTTGTCGCTTCCACCCGGGGCGAGGCGTTCAGCGACCGCATTTCGGGCCGATGACCGAGGCCCTGGAAAAGGCCCTGCACGACTCGCCGGCCGGCGTGTCGGTCATTACCAGTTGCTCGACCGGCGAACAATCGTTGGAGACCGACGCGTACGATGCCCAGTTCAATTTCGGTGCCGCCCAAAAGGGTCACGCCATCGACGTAGTCGGCAGCTATTTCGTGAGCATGCTTCGCGCGGCGGCTGCTGCCGGGGCCCTGACTCCGGAGAAGAAACTCCCGGCCCCGACGGACGAGATCCCAGTCGAGCGGTTCGCGACGTGGATGACGGAGAAGCTGGCCGAGGTCGTGAAGAACAAGTTCAGCGAGCGGACGCAGACGGTGAAGGCGACGCTCAAGCCGCGCGGCGACGCGGTCGCGTTCGACCCGGCCGAGCCGCAACCCGGGCGATTCGACTTCCCGGCCCCGCCGCCGAGTGCCGACCCGAAGACGGTGCAGTCGATCGTCCGCGAGATTCAGCTCCCGCCGATCAAGCCGCCCGGGAAGGATGGCCCTCCGCCGGTGGTCACGGACGTGTTGCCATTCTCACAGGAGGCCTTGAAGGACTATCTAGCCGGGGAATTGAAGACCGACGAGCAAGGGGACAAGTTCCAGAAGGCGATCCGTGACGCGGTGACCGAGATGCGACAGTTGGGCGATGCCGAGGGCGGGGCCGGGTTGAGAGTGGACTTCCCCGCAGACACGCCCGACAAGGACAAGGAGGATTTAAAGAAAGCCCAGGAAATCCCGGCGCGAGTCGAGGCGATCCTTCAAAACCACCTCGACGACCTTGAGGCGGTGGCGGACTTCAAGGAAAAACAGCCGAAGCGGTGGCAGGTCCACTACGATTACGTCGTGGCTCAGGTCAAACTGCGACTGTGCTACGCGAATCAGTACAACCTGGCGCTGGCGAACGTCCGCGGCGGCAAGGTCCCCGACCTCAATCCGGGTGACACTGGGTACCGCCTCACGGCCCAGACGACCCTCGATAAAAACACCGGCGGCAATTACAAGGACATGTACTCGGAGGCCAAGAAGGCGCTGGCCGAGATCAGCAAACAGCACCCGAACACGCCGTGGGCCCTGCTGGCCAAGAGCGACCGCTCCGTGGCCATCGGCCTAAAGCTGACGTCGGGGACGGTGGCGCGGTGAGTCTTATCGCCCCTGGTACATCCCCGTCCCGCCCGCAAGCGCTCCGTACCCGCGCTGCGGCACCGGGGTCGCCTGATTCGCGATCAGGTTCGGCACGATGTTCAGCGTGAACCCGAAGTTGTTGACCAGGTAGTTGTAGGTGAACCCAATCGTCACCTGCATGTCCGTACCGACGCGGGTGAACAGGAACTGGTTCGTCAAGGACGCCTGGAACCCGAAGTCGTAGGCCGTGATGGCGGTGAACGCGTACTTCGGACTGAACACGTACGTCGAGGCCACGGTCACGACCCGGCTCGACAACGGTTCCACCGTTCGGTACGACACGTTGAAGCTCGTCCGGTCGTCGCGGTAGAAGTAGGTCCCCACCTCGCAATACCGGGTCCCGAACTGGAACGGGTCCACCCACACGTTCGAGAAGATGCCGTTCCGGTCCCCGACGTTCCACTGCATCCGTCCCTCGATGAAGCCGACGCTGCTTCCGAAGTTGTCCCGGTCCGGGACCGGGAAGACGGACGCCGACACGTCGATCGTCAACCAGTCCACAATGTGCTCGAGCCCCGGGTAGCCGCGTTTGGTCTGCCAGCGCTGCCGCCAGTCGAGCTGCACGACCTGGATGTCGTCGAGCGTGTCGGCCTTGCTGTCCACCAGGCGGCGAATCGCGAAGAGTCGCGGGTTGAACTTGGGCGACCGTTCCAGGGCAAACCCGTTGAGGTTGGCCGTCTGCGGAAACGTCACCTCCCAGGGCAGGACGTCCCGCCATGCGGACTCCGTCGAGTCGTCGTTGAGCCGGTCGAGCTGCGGCAGGACGGCCCACGACGTCGTCGAGCCCGCGATGAAATAGTTCACGCTGAACAAGTTCTTGTGATACAGGCCGTGCAAGTTGCACAGCTCGCTCTCGACGTCCGGGTAGAGACGCGACAGCGGGACACTGGCCCGGATACCGCCGCCGCCGTAGACCCGGCCCTGTTGATCGCCGTTGTTGTTCTCGGTGTAGTACGCGAGGTCGAGGACGCCGTAGGGGACCACCTTGGCGGGCCCGGCTTGAAACGGCAGGGAGAGCTGCTGCATCCAGTCGATGCGCCCGGTGTTCACCGTGGCTTCCGGCGGCGGGACGCCGTTATCGACCAGGAGCGGGAACTCGCGCGGCGGGTTCCGGAACGGGTCGAGCCGCGCGTACGCGACGCTCGCCCACGTGTGATACGTGAACCGTTCGAAGAGCGACTGGCCGAGGAGGTAGCAGTCCAGGCGCGGGAGCCAGTACGTCTCGCTCACCCAGCTCCGGAAGAAGTCCGGCTCGATCAGGACGGTCGCGGCCGCGTTCCCTTCTTGGTACTTGACCCAGAGGAACGTCTCCTGGTTGGGCCCGTACAGGGAGTCGAAGTTGTAGTACTGCTCGTAGAAGTTGCGGTCGCTCAGGTAGGCGAGCTGTGCCTGGACGGTCACGTCCTGGCCGAACTCTTGCAATTGTCGAACCATGAACCGGCCGCGGAACGCGGGGGGCACGAAGTCGCTCTCGCGCGGGCCGGCGAGGATGTCGGTGGACTGGTCATAGATCACGTAGCCCTTGACCAATGTGCGGAATGGGGCGTCATCCATCCCGAGAAACTTGTCGCCGCTGAGATTGTAGTTGGTCCCGAGGGCCGGCCCGCGGCGGCTGAGGTAGTCGGTGAGCAGAGTCCACTTCTCGTGCTGCAGCTTGGTGAGGCCAATCAGCTCGAGCATGTCCCAGGTGGCGTAGGCCTGCGTGCCGAACTGCCGGTCAGCCCGGAAGGTCAGCCCCTCGAACGGGCCGAACGGGTCCCGCACGTCGGTCCGCGTGCGCGGCCAGTAGAAGACGGGAATATCCCGGACGACGGCCCGGATGCGGGTCGCCTCCAGGATCTCGGGCTCCTCCTCGGCGACTTGGCCGGTGATCCGGTCCCGCAGCGGGACGCCGAAAATGCTGCGACGGGCTGTCCGCGGCTCGCGATAGATGCTGGCCTCGTCCATGGCCAACTTGACGCCCGGGTCGGACGGCAGGCGGCTGGCGTGGATCTCGGCATCGACCGCGGCCCACTCCGTCTCTCCGATCTGATAGATCTCCTGGGCCAAGACGTGCCCGGCGTTGATGTAGCCCTCCTTCATGTACTCGAGGTCAGCGCGGACAGCGATCGCCCGATGGTTACCGACGTCGTAGTAGACGCGGTCGGCCCGGAGGGTCCGCGATGCCCGCTGCACGCCGGTTCGGGTAACGTCTGCGAACGCGCCGTAGTGGAGGACTACGTTTCCGGTCAGGTAGATCTCGATCTTCTCAGCCCCCTCACTCCCCTCGGGGCCGCGCATGGCGTTGAACGTGCCGGTCGAGTCCCCTTCCTTCTGCCAGATGACGACCTGGTCGGCCTCGATTTCCAGTGACCGGATCGACCCGGTGGCGAACTTGACTTGCAGCTTGATCCCGCCCGTAACGATGTACGCGGTCTCCTTGCCGACCGTGACCGGGACGAAATTGAACGGTTGGGTGCTCCGCGGCGAAATCCAAACGCGGCGCTCCTCGGTCAGCGGCACCGGCACGACCATCGTCGTCCCGGGTGGCACGGACGGGACGACGGGATCGCCGGACCCCTTGGGGGCCGGCTGGCCCGACCACGCGGCCGGGAGCAGGAACGAGAGTCCCGTGCGCGGCGATCGCTCATCGGCGAGCTCGGGCGCCGAGGGCGGCAAGTTGTCTGGCGGCGCGGGCTTGCCGCGGGCCTTGAGGGCCTCTTGATAGAGCGGCAGACCGGCGGGCGAGCCCGGGTAGACCTTGCCACGAACCTGGCCGATTCGCGGAGTGACTAGCTCGACGACCGCGGACGGCGCCTCAAACGCCTGCTCGCCGGTCCGCTCGAGGCGGACCTTCTTCCCGGCCGCGGCCTCGGTGTACATGACGACGCGGACGGGCTTGCCGGCCTTTCGCGCATCGGCGTCCAGCCACACCACCGCCCGGTCGCCCCGGATTTCGGTGCGGTCCTGCTGGACGCGGGCGTGGCCGCCGAGCAAGTAGACTTCTTCGCCGGCGTCGGTCCAGGAGTAGATTTCGTCGGCCCCGAGTTCGAGTGGAGTGGTCCCGTCGGCGGACGGATTTAAGCGCACGATCTCCGCGGCGGGCGCGGCCGGCGCTGCCGCGGCCACGGCGAGCAGCGCCAGCGTCGGCCAAGGGAGCGAGCGCGACCCCGCCACGTGACCTCCCGGGCGGGAGCGCGGGCCGTCCGCGGCGCGCTCCCGCGCAGTCCTGGTATGAAGGTGGCCGGGCCATACCGGACGCCCCGGGGGTCCGTCAATGCGGACCGAAGGGAGAGGGAGTGCGGGCAAGAGAGGTGGCCTGACGAGGCCGGGCGGATCGGGAGGCGGGCGCGAGGTCAGAGTCCGAGGCTGTCCAGGTCGTCCATGAGCTTGTCGAGGTCGTCTTTCGGGCCTTGCGGCTTGTCGGCCTGGCGCTTCGGGATGCCGACCGTCATCCCGACAGCGGCGCGCCCGTCGGCCACCAGCTCGCGGTCCCGCTCCTCGACCGCCTGGGACAAGGCGTCCTTGACCTCGCCGCCGAAGAGCTTGGTCAAGTCGATCTTGAGCCCGCTAATGGCGCCGACGGGGGCGCCGGCGATGGCCGCCGTCTTGTACTCCGGAAACATGATCGCCTGCTCGGGGCAGACGCGACTGCACGCCGGGCAGCCCTTCTTGCAACTGTCCTGGTTCTCGACGAGGATGCGCTCGAGCGAGTCCACGCCGTAGACGCCGAACAGGCAGAAATCGAGGCATTCCAGGCAGTTGGTGCACCGGCTGTAGTCGATGACCGGGTACCACCGACGATTCGGGGCCGCGAGCAGCTCCTCGGGGGTGAACGCCTTGGTGGCCGGGCCGTGCCCGTTCGCGTCGGCCGATGCGGTCTTTGGGATGCCCAGCTCAAGTAGGGGGCCGGCCGCGTTGGTCTTCGCGACGTCCTTCTCGTCGCTCCGCGCCCGACACTCGGCCGCGATCCGCCGGACCTCGGTCAAGTACGGGTCGGCCGCGTTAAAGTCCCGCAGGTCGAGGCAGTAGACGTGTCGATCGGGGATTTCGCCGGCCGAGCCGATGCCCGGAGTAGCCGCAACCTCGCCGGCTTCCTCGTCCTCGTCGTCCGCTGGCGGCTTCAGCTGCGAATGCCCCTCGTGACCCTTGACCCCGATGCGGTCCAGCAGCCAGAACGCGGCTCGCGGGAAGTGCCAGGTGAGGACGCACAAGTCGCCCGTCACGCCTTCGAGGTAGAGTCGCCCGGTGTGTTCGGGGCTCAGGTCGTACAGGTTCGGGACAATCGAGACGTCGAGCCCGGGCTCCATAATCAACGCGGCCGCGATGCTCTCCTCCAGCGACCGCTTGGCCGGGTGCTTGCCCGGCGCCTGCGACAGGACGACCGTCAGCCGGTTGCGACTCATGGAGGCACTCGCGAGGGTCGGGACGTGTCCGTGTCAGAATAAAGGACGCGGCGGCCGGGCGGCCAGCCCGGAGGGCAGTTATTCGCCCATCTGCCCTTTGAGAATGCGCTGCGTCTGGTCCCAGTTGGCGGCGAGGAAGTCGTGATACGCCTGAGCGTCGAGCGTCCCGCCCGCGTCGCCGGTCATCTCGAAGAGCCACCCCTGACCGTACCCGTCCACGTTGATCTGCGACGGGTCCTTGAGGACGTCCTGATTAATAGTCGTCAACGTTCCCCCGATCGGGGCGAACAGGTCGGACACCGCCTTCGATGTTTCGATGTTGCCCATCTGTTGCTTGAGGGCGACCGCGTCCCCGGCATTCACGGACCAGTCGAGAAAGTAGACGTCCTGCATGAGCCGGATCGCGTAGGCGGTGAACCCAAAGCGATAAACCCCGCCGGCCCCGGGTTGGCACCACATGTGGTTACGGCAATACCGCCGGTCCGCCGGCAGGATCGCGGCGAACTTCCCCATCAGGAACGCCAGGGGCTCCGACATCAGGTGTACCGCGTGCCCGTGTACTGCGGGTCAAAGAACGCCGGCAGGTGGCGGTCGATCTGGAGCAGGCCGGCCGGGGTCGTGTCGATGCTGTCACCCGCGACCGTCAGCCAGCCGTCGGCCATTAGCTTGTCCAACACGCTTCGGAACTTGTCGCGGATGTCCACACCATATTTCTGGCGGAAGTAGTCCACGTCCAGGTGCCCGGTCTTGAGGAGTAATACGACTTCGCGGATCAGGCGGTCGCGTCGCGTCGTCGGGAACGCCCGGCCCAGCGGCAGCTCGCCTTTCCCCAGCTTCTCGACGTACGCCTCCCAGGTGTCCACGTTCTGAATGTGGACGCCGTTGACGTGTCCGAAGGACGCGACCCCCGTTCCGAACATGTCGGCCCCGCGCCAGAGGGCCTCGCGGTAGACGAACCGCGTCCGGGCCGGGTCCTTGACCACCGTCGTCGCGCTTGAGATCGTGTATCCCGCCTTCTCCAACTCGTCGAACGCGTACCGGACCCAGGCCCGCTTGGTCGGCCAGTCGGCGATTGCCAGGGACGGCTCGTCGTTGCCCAGCACGGTCAATTCCTTCGAGAAGACGGTGTTGTACGGCAGCTCCATCTGGTAGATGGTGACGCAGTCGGCGTCGAGGTCAACTGTCTTGGCGATGCACCGCCGCCAGTTGTCCCAGTCCTCGCCGACCATGCCCGCGATCAGGTCGATGTTGATCTGCGGGAACCCGAGGTCGCGGGCCCACCCGAACGCCCGGTAGATCTCCTCCTCCAGGTGGGCCCGGCCGTTGAACTGCAGAATCTCGGGCTTGAAGTTCTCGACGCCGAGGCTCAGTCGCGTGATGCCATGCGCCCGGAGGGTTTCGAGCTTGTGCTTCTGCAGTGTCCCGGGCTCGCACTCGAAGGTGACCTCGCGGGCCTCGCCCCACGGCATGATCTGCCGCAGCCGGGTCATGAGCCCGTCGAGCTGAGCGGCGCTCAGGTAAGAGGGCGTGCCGCCGCCGAAGTAGACGTAGTCCAACGGCCGCCCGCCGACGCACGCTTTCCGGCTCAGCAACTCCACTTCTTTGAGGAGCGCCGTCAGGTACGTTTCAATGTCGCGGGCGTTCTTGTCGGTGTAGACCCGGAAGTAGCAGAACTTGCACCGCTTGCGGCAGAACGGGATGTGCAGGTACAGCCCGAGTGGTGTGCCCGGCACCGGGGCCGAATCGAGGGCGGCCTCGGCATCGGCCAGGTGTTGCGGTTTCCAGTAGGAGAAGGGCGGGTAGTTGGCGATGAAGTAATTGCCGAGGCCGGTTTTCTCCTGGTCCGCGGCGGCGGTGGTTGGCATCAAACGACTCGCGGGCGGGCCCACTGCTCCGGGCGGGTATACAGTCAGACGGACGACACCTTTCCCCCATTCTACCGGGACCCGGCCGGTCGGCCGCGCCGGCGAACCTGGCCTTGCACACCCCGCCCACCCTGTTATACCCCCGGCACGCGGTCCGGAATCACGGCGGTGGGGGCCGCCCCCGGCCGTCAGAGGGGAACGACCATGCGCGCAGCGCTCGCACTCCTGGCCGCCGGCCTCGGGCTGGCCGCCGCGGCCGACCCGCCGCGACGCACGGCCGCCGTGGACATCGACGGCGTCGAAGTGCGGGCCGGCGCCGCCATGAATTTCCCCGCGACCGGCAAGCTACGTAAGGGCGAGACCGTCATCATCGTCCGCGACGATGACGCGGGCTTCTACGCCATCCAGCCCCCGCCGGGGTCCGTCAGCTGGGTCCGGCAGATTCATGTTGGGAAAGTGGGGCTGAACGACAGCGGGAAGGCCAACGTCCCGGTCGCGGTGGACGGGGCCGAAGTCATGGCCGGGTCCGACAAGGCCGGCGGCCCGATCAAGCGCATAACGACTCGGCTGCCTAAGGGGACGATCGTGGAGGTCGTCGGCCCAGCCGTCCGGGTCGAGGACATGTCATGGCTGCCCGTCACGCCGCCGGACGGCGACCTGCGATGGGTGCCGAAGAACGCGGTCAAGGCATCGACCATGTCCGCTCTCGCCCCGCCGCCGCTGTACGCCCGGCCGGAGACATCGCCGTTCACGGTTTCCGAGGGGTCACGGCCGGACCCGGTCGCCAAGCCGGCCGCCGCCGCGCTCCCGCGGGCGCTCACCGACCACCGGCTCTGGGCCCAGGCGTCGCAGGCCGATAAGGCGGGCGACTACGCCACGGCCAAGGGGCTATACGCCCGCATCTACCAGGACCTTTGGGACCAGAAGGCCGAACGTGACGCGATCGTCATCTGCTACAACCGGTACACGCGGTGTGATGAGCTCCTCAAGCGCGGCGAGGGAGCGCCGGGGCGCACGGAGTCGCGCCGGGAATCGGCCGCGAGCACGGAGACGACCGGTCGCGGCTCGTCCGACGCGAAGTGGAGCACCCCGGGATACCTGCAAGAGCTGCAGAAGGTTTTCGTGGACGGCCAGCCGGTCTACTCGCTGCAGGACGATCGGGGAAACGTCATCTACTACGTGACCGCGGTCACCGGGATCAGGCTGCAGAATTTCAACAACAAGCGGGTACAACTCTACGGCGTTGTCAGCCAGCGGCCGGAGCTCTACCGCCCGCACCTGGCCGCGGAGCGCGTGGAAGTGGCGAGGTGACCGCCGATCCGCGATAACAGACGGCGGCACCCCGGACGCCGCCAATGACCCCGGTCCTCCGCCGCCGGCTCCCGCGCCTCGCCGTCGCCCTCTTCGTGATCGGCGTCGTCGCCGGCTTCTTCGCGTTCGGCCCGTCGGAAGAAGAAATCCTCGGACGACAGTCCGAGTGGAAGGCGGCCGTCAATGAGAACCTTCTCGTCGCGCTTTTGATCTTCCTTGTCGTCGAGGTGGTGCTGGTCGGGCTGTCTGTGCCGGTCGCCACTCCGCTGTCGCTGATCGCCGGGGCCCTGTTCGGTCGGTGGCTGGGCACGCTGGTCGTCTCGTTTGCCTCGACGCTCGGGGCACTGATTGTCACCCTGCTGGCCCGGTACGTCTTCCGCGACAGCCTGCGTCGCCGCGTCGCCGCGCGGCCGCGATGGCAAGGCGCTCTCGACGCCCTGGATCGCGGCGTCGAGCGCGACGGCTGGTTCTACCTGCTCCTTGTGCGCCTCACACCGGTGCTCCCCTTCTTCATCATCAATCTCGGCATGGGGCTCACGCGGATCCGGGCGCGGACCTATTGGTGGGCGACGCAGCTCGGGATGCTGCCGAGCACTCTGGTCGTGGTTAGCGCCGGTGCGGAAGTGGGAGAAATCACGTCGTTCCGGGAACTGGCCAGCTTCGAGCGGCTCTGGCCGCTGATGCTGTTAGTCCTTATTCCAATAGCCCTTCGGATTGCCGCCGGGCGCTATTTGAGGCGACACCCGGAGGAGAATCCTGCCCCGGAAAAATAACGTAGAGTACCGTGTCGGCCCTCTCTCACGCGGGGATTCGCCGGATGCGGTTCATCATTGCACCCGAGTTTTACGACCAGATGAAAGAGCAGGACTACCACCTGCCGGACTGCTATGTCCGTCCGGGGGAGTACTTGCACCACCTGTACGTGGACGGGGTGAAATACGTCGTCGCGCCGGCGATGGAGGAGTGCCTGAAGCTCGCGGAGGAGCGGAACGACCAGGAAGCGATCCGCCACCTGCGGCTGCACAAGTCGCACTACGACAAGCTGCACGCGGAGGCCCTGGAGGCGGGCGACCTGGAGGGGGTCACCCTGCTCGGCGACCCGCCACCGGACATCGAGGAGGCGGTCCCGAAGATCGTCAACCCGTACATCCCGCGCCCGCCGGCCCGGTGGGAAGACCTCGGACTGGCCCTGCCATTCCTCTACGACCTGATCCTCCGCACCATTTACAACCGCGGCCAGTTGTCCGGCGGCGAGATCGCCATGGACCTCCGCGTCCCGTTCAGCGCGATTTCCAGCGTCCTCCAGTCGATGCGGAAGCACACGCTGATCGACATCGTCGGCCAGAAGGGTTCGAGCGGCGACTCCGCGTTCGTCTACGAGATCAAGCCCCCCAAGGGGTCCGCGGCCGCCCACGAGGCCCTGTCCAAGACCAGCTACATCGGCCCGGCCCCGGTGCCGTTCGCCGACTACGCCGAGTCCGTCCTGGCCCAGAGCATTAAGAAGCTGGTGGTCACCCGGCTGAGCATTCAGCGGGCGTTCGAGGACCTGGTCATCACGGAGAACGTGTTCAACGAGATCGGCCCGGCAATCAATTCCGGGGCCAGCATCTTCTTCTTCGGCTTCCCGGGCAACGGCAAGACCAGCGTCGCCGAGCGGATCACCCGGCTGATGGGCGACGCAATCTACGTCCCGCACGCGGTCGAGGCCAACGGCCAGATCGTCAAGATCTACGACCCGATCCTACACCAGGAGATGAAAGAGGAGGCGGAGTTCGAGTCGGCCGGGGGACTGATGCTCAAGGGCCCGGCCCACGACGGCCGGTTCATGCGCGTCAAGCGGCCCACGATCGTTGTCGGCGGCGAACTCATCATGCCCATGCTCGACCTGGTGTACAACGAGGTCGGCAAGTTCTACGAGGCCCCGCTCCAGACCAAGGCGAACGGCGGCATCTTCATGATCGACGACTTCGGCCGCCAGCAATTGCGGCCGATGGACCTGCTCAACCGCTGGATCGTCCCCCTCGAAAAGCGCTACGACTACCTGACCACCGTGAACGGGACGAAGATCGAGGTGCCGTTCGACCAGCTCCTGATCTTCTCGACCAACCTGGACCCGAACCAGCTCGCGGATGAGGCGTTCCTGCGCCGGATCAAGTTCAAGATCGAGATCAAGAACCCGGACGAGGTCCAGTACCGCAAGATCTGGGAGCTAGTGTGCAAGACGCGCCGGATCGAACACGACGAGAATGGCGTCGATTACATGATCGAGAAGTGGTACCGGCCGACGAACCGGCCGTTCCGCATGTGCCACCCGCGGGACATCCTCGAGCAGATGAGCTCGATCGCCAAGTACAACATGGAGCGGGTCAACTTCAGCCCCGACCTCATCGACGCCGCGTGCCAGACGTACTTCATTTCGATGGAGAAGCGAGACTTCGGCGCCAAGCTGCGGGTCTAGCGAGTTCGAACCGTAAACGCCGCCGGCCCCCGGGAATCCCGGGGGCCGGCCGCATTTGCCGCCCCCACGTTTCGCTCAGTCCTCGCGGGTCAGGATGAGGACCCGCAGGATGTGGTAGAAGAGCAGCACAACGTCCGCCAAAAGTTCCAGTGACGCCCCGACGTGCTCGTCGGTCCCGTAGTGGTGCAGGATGTTGGACGTGTCGTAGAGGATGTAGCCCGCGGCCAGGGCGATGCACGCGAAGCTGATCCACAGGCCCAAACCGAACCCGAACAGGATGCCGGCCACGATCACGGCTAGCAGCGTCCACGCGGCCACCCAAAGGATCGGCCCGAGGCCCGAGAAGTCCCGCCTAGTGATGAACACGCTCAGGGTCAGCCCCGCGAACGTGATCAAGGTGAGGATGGCCGCCTGGTTGATGATGTTCGTCTGCGCGTACTTCGGGTGGTGGGTGGCGACGTACAGGATCGGCAGCAGGAACACCGCCTCAATGGCAATGTAGATCGCCAGGCCCAGGTACTTCACCCCCACCGGCATGGCCGCCCGCGCCATGTAGCGCGCCAGGAACCCACCGGCGATGAACAACGCCAGCACGAACAGGAGCGAGATCGGGCTCGCGAACCATTGCGCGAGAAACTCCTTCCCGGCCGGCGTGTCAACGGCCCGCAGCAGCAGGGCCACGAGGCCGACCAGAACCGCCACCGACCCGGCCAGGTGCAGGTACGTCCGCCGGATGAACCCGACGCGGGCGTCCTCCGGGGCGTATGCGGCTGCTTCGCGGTGGTAGCCGTCCACCAGGTAGTGTGCCATGGACGATCCTCGAGGGTTGAGTTTCGGTTTAGCGGGAGGGCGCCCGCTGGTGCCACATGTTAGGTTGCCCTATTCTACGCCACAAGCCCAGACCGGGGGCCGGTGATGGCACTGCAAGTCCAGACGATCATGTCGATGCCGTTTGCCGAGAACACCTACGTGGTCTGGCGGGACGGTAGCTCGGACGCCCTCGTCATCGACCCCGGCACCGAGCCCGGGCTAATCCTCGAATTCCTTCGCGAGCACGAACTGGTCCCGGCCGCAATCCTGAACACCCACGGCCACGCGGACCACATCGCCGGGAACGCCGACCTGAAAGCCGCCTACCCCGCCGCGCCCCTCATCATCGGGACGAATGACGCCCCGCTCCTCGCCGACCCGGACCTGAATGTCAGCAGACCCTTCGGTTTCGAAGTCGTCAGTCCGCCGGCCGACCGGCTCGTCCGCGAGGGCGACACCCTGGTATTCGCCGGCCTGACGCTGGACATTTTGGACGTTCCCGGCCACTCGCCCGGGCACGTCGTTTTCGTCGTCCGCGACGAGGGAATGGTCTTTGGGGGCGACGTCCTCTTCCGCGGCAGTATCGGGCGGACCGATTTCCCCGGCGGGAGCTTCGAAACGCTGGCGGACGGGATTCGGAAGAAGATGTACGCCCTGCCGCCCACGACCGTGATCTACCCGGGCCATGGCCCGGTCACGACCGTGGGGCATGAGCGGCGGAACAACCCATTCGTCCCAGGATGACTTCGTAAGTGGCGTGGGCGGTCCGCGGGCCGGTCGGGCGGGGCGGCGGGGAG
>DATFWZ010000588.1:0-9969 GCA_035258765.1 Gemmataceae bacterium | reverse complement strand
GCCGCGACGCGGAGGCTTTGCGGAGCGGAGCGCGCAAGCTGGACGCCCCGGGTGCTCGATTCGGTAACCCGGGAAGCGAGCCCTCGCGCTCCGCTCCGCAAAGCCTCCGCGTCGCGGCTTCACGGGGAAGTGCTGCGACGTCTCACCGCGAGAGTACCGGTAGCGAACGCTCGGCGCGATCTTCAACCGATTTTCTCCGCCGGGCGACGTTAGGTCCGTGGCCCATGGACCGTACGAGAGGAGGAATCGGTTGCCCATGACTCCCACCCCGCGGTCCCGCGATGTGCCGTTCACCATTGCTCCTCGCCGTCTTCTTCACCGCCGGCCCCGCGATCGCGGCCGACACCGACCTCGCCGCCCGCGCCAAGGAGGTCTTCCGGGCCCACTGCACCGAGTGTCACGGCGGGACCAAGGCCCGGGCCGGGGTGAAGGTCTTCGACCGCGACGCCCTGGTCAAAAAGGAAAAGGTCGTCCCCGGCAAGCCGGACGACTCGGTCCTGTACCAGCTCATCACCGCGACCGACGAGTCGGCCATGCCGCCGACGGGCCGGCCGCGGCTCACCGCCGAGCAGATCGACGTGATCCGAAAGTGGATCGCGGCCGGTGCCCCGGCGTTCCCGGCCGACGCCCCCGCGCCGCCGGAGCCGGTGAAGGAGAAGGACAAGCCGCTCAAGGACGTCGCCGGGGTGGACTACGTCCTGAAGAAGATCCTTGCCCATGTCCGGGCCGTCCCGGCGGGCGATCGGCCGTTCCTGCGGTTCTTCTCGATCAACCACGTGCTCACGGCCGGCGCCACCGCCGACCGACTCGCCGACCACCGGGCGGCGCTCGCCAAAGCGATCAACCACCTGTCGCGCGAGCCGCGGCTGGTCCGCCCGAAGTCGATCGATGCCCCTGCCGACACCCTGTTCGCCGTGGACATCCGCGAGCTGGGCTGGCACCGCAAGCCGTTCAAGGCGCAGAACGGGGACAAGGAGGTCCCCGCCGACCTGACGGTGTTCGACCTCGCCCTGCTGGAGTACCCGTACGCGATCGCTTACGCGGACTCGGACACGTTCGACCGGCTCGCCGAGGAGTTCCTGAACCCGGCCAACCAAATCCGGCCCATCCCCTACCTGCGGGCCGACTGGTTCTGTAGCGTCGTCACACTGCCGCCCCTGTACGAGGACTTCCTGCAACTGCCGTTCACCCTCGCCGAGCTGGAAAAGGAACTGGGGGTGGACGCCGAGTCCGACCTCGCGGATCGGACGGCCCCGCGAGCCGGGATGACCGTGTCCGGGGTGAGCCGGAACAACCGGGTGGTCGAGCGGCACGCGGGCCGGACCGGCATGTACTGGAAGAGCTTCGATTTCCGGACCAGCAAGGGGCCGGAGAACGTCCTCAAGGACCCGATCACTTTCAAGCCGAGCGGCGGCGAGATGATTTTCCGACTGCCGAACGGCTTGCAGGGGTACTACGTCGCCGACGGCCGCGGGCAAAGGCTCGACGCCGCCCCGACTGACATCGTGACGGACAAGTTCGCGGCCGACAAGACCGTCCGCAACGGCCTCGGGTGCATGCGCTGCCACGACCAGGGAATCAAGGAATTCGTGGACACCATTCGCCCGGCGGTGACGGCGCTACCGGGCAGCCCCGGGTTCGACCGCCGGGCGGTGCTCGACCTGTACCCGCCACAGGAGAAGCTGGACGCGCTGGTGAAGGCCGATCGCGAGACGTTCCTGGCCGCGATGACCGCCCTGCTCGGCCAGGCGTCGGCCCGCGAGCCGCTGGTCCCGGTCACGGCCGGGTACCTCGACGACGCGCTGGGCGCCGTCGCGGCGGCCGCGGAGCTGGGTCTGGTGGATGGGTCGAAGTTGGGCGCTACTTTCCGGACGCCGCAATTCGCAGGACTGGGGTTGGCCCCGCTCGCGGCCGGCGGCGTGGTGCGCCGCGACGCCTGGGAGGACAACTACGACCAAGCCGTCCGCGCCCTCGGGCTCGGCACCCCGCTCGTGGCGATCGACGGGGTGCTCCGCCGCGACCACGCGGCCGGCACCCTCGCCGCCGAGGTCGAGCTGAAAACGAACAAGCCGAACAACCTGTTCGAGCCGGGCGACGAGCTGGTGGTGAGCGTTACCAACAAGTCCGCCAGGCCGGTCCACATCGAGCTGGTCGGGACCAGCAGCCGCGGGCGGAAGGTGCTGCTCACGCCGAAGCCGGTCGTCGTCAAACCGGGCGAGACGTTCAAGCTGGACTCCGTCGCCATCAAGCCCGGGGTCGGTCGGGAGCAGGTCACTTTGCTGGCCAGCGCCGACCCGTTGCCCCCGGCCGAGCTGCTCCGCGGGAACGGGGTGACCGACCGCGTGGTCCACAGGTTCTACAAGCTGACGACCGAGGCCGGCCGGACCCGACTGAGCGCCGACGCCGCGGCCGTGGTCAAGAAGACGATCGACATCGAAACCCGCTGAGGATAGGAGCCCGTCATGATCCGCATCGCATTCCTTCTTGCCGCGTTCGCCGGCGTCGTCGCCCCGGCCCGCGGGGCCGACCTGGAGGGCGCTCTTCTCGACCGGGCGAAGGGCCTGGTCAAGTTCTCTCAGGCGAAGGGCTACAAGTCGGTCGGCGTTCTCAAGTTCCTGGGTGCAAAGCACGGCAGCGACTTCTCCGACAACCTGGGGACGGTCAACACGCTGCTTGCCCACCGGCTGGAGGTCGCCCTGGTCATGGCCAACGACCCTCGGAAGCCAATCGAGCTGATCGACGACGCCTCCGCGGTGGCGGCCAAGATTCCCGGGGCCAACCACCTCACGCTCGCCGGGCGGAAATCCCTCCTGGCCGCCCAGTACAAGCTCGCCTGGGGCGACGCGAAGGTACGGGTCACCCCGGACGCCTTCCTGACTGGGCTGGTTGAGGTGAGCAGAGACCTGAAGACTTTGAGAGTCAGCTTCCTCTACTTCGACCGGGCCACGAACCGGCTAGAACCTGTGCCGGGCGTCGCGGACGTGGTCGTTGCCAACCGGGCGGCGGCGCTGGTCGAGATGGGGGAGAGCTTCACCCTCCGCGGGGCGTTCGACGACGGCAAGGTCGAGACCAAGCCGAAGGGAAAGAACGACGCGGAGACCAAACCGCAGGCGAAGAACGACCCGCCCAAGGAGAAGGCCAAGAACGACCCGCCGGCCGACCTCCCAAAGGACAAGGACCAATCGGCGCTCCAGTCGGCCGTGGACGTCCGGGACCAGAAGGCGGGCAAGCACCCGGCCGAGGACCCGAACTCCCCAATCAAGCTGACGGTTCTGTACGACGGCAAGCCGGTCAAGGTTGAGGTGCGCGACGGGAAGGCGTTCGTGCCCGAGCCGGCGACCGGGCAGCGGGTCGAGTTCATGATTACCAAGGACGCCAAGGCCCCGCGGTACGGGGTGGTGCTCAAGGTGAACGGCGAGAACACGCTGGACAAGCAGCGGCTGCCGGACGTCCGGTGTCGGAAGTGGATCATGACCGACCCGGGGGAGACGGTCACCATCCGTGGCTACCAGCTCGGTATCGACCGCGTCGAGACGTTCCGGGTGCTATCGGCCCCGGAGTCGAAGGCCCGTGAGGTCAACTACGGGGCCGACGTCGGGACGATCACGATGACTGTGTTCGTGGAGGGGAAGGAGTCCGCCCCGGACCTGGCGGAGGACGCCGCGGAGAAGTCCGCCGTGGACAAGGCCGAGCTGCCGGCCGAGCCGTCGAAGAGCTTCGACTCCTTGAAGGCGAAGCTGTTGGAGGACGCCAACCGCGGGCTGATCGCCGAAGGGGCGCAGGTGGAGGGGAAGGTGCAGGTGGTGAAGTTCACGCCGGCCGCGACGCCAGTGATGACGCTAACGATCGTTTACTACAAGGCGAAGTGAAGAGGGCATCGGGCTTGGTCCCCTCTCCCCCGGCTTTGCGGGGGAGAGGGGCAGGGGTGAGGGGGTTTTTGGCGAGCGGGTGCCCCGTGAGGGGCCCGATGCCGTCATCATCGGGCGGCTTACGCCGCTCCGCTCGCCAACCTACATGACGACCGGAGGTTTGCCATGCGTCGGTTCTGTGCGATCACTCTCCTCGGCCTGCTCGCCGGACCGGCGCTCGCCCAGGACGAACTGGCCGCGCTCACGCGGAAGGCCCGCGAGCTGGAGGACAAGGGGCAAACGGACGCGGCAATCAAGCTGTTCGCCCAGGCCGTCAGCGGACCGGATAGCCCGGCCGTCGGCGACGTGCTCGACCGATACTGTTCGATGCTGCTGCGGACCGGCCGCTATGGCGACGCCGTGCCGGTGGCCGAACGGCTTTTAAAGATCCGCTCCGCTCGCGCCGGCGAGGACACGGTCCAGTCGGCCGGGGCCCGCAATCAACTCGCCCTGGCTTACAAGTTGTCCGGTCGTGTCCGCGACGCCATCCCGCTCTACGAGCAAACCCTCAAGGCCTTCCAGAGCCACAAGGAGTTCGCGAACACCCCGGTCACCGCCACGGTCATGCACAACCTCGCGGCCGCGTACGCCACCGCGGGCCGCGTCGCCGACGCGGAGCGGCTCTACCAGGCCGGGCTCGAATTGGCCGCGCGGGTTCCGAACGGGGACAAGTTCCTCGCCCAGGGGTGGCACAACCTCGGCAGCTTCTACTCCGAGGAGGGGCGGTTCGCGGAGGCGGCCGAATTGCTCCGCAAGGCGCTCGCCGCCAAGGAGACGGACCTCGGGTCCAAGGACCCGAATGTTGCCGTCACGCTGAACAACCTGGCCGGAGTCCTGCTCGTGAGCGGCAACGCGGCCGAGGCCGAGCGGCTCCTCAACCGGGCGCTCGGGATCTTCAAGGCGTCGGACAACGAGACCCACCCGTACGCGATCATCGCGCGGAACATGCTCGCCGAGGCATTCCGCGGCCAAGGCCGATCCGCGGAGGCCGAGAAGCAGGCCCGGGCGACCCTCCAGCAACTGGAGAACAAGCTCGGCGGTGGGGACAACACCAAGAGCGCGACCGAGGTATCCGCGTGCCTCGTCCGCCTCGGCTACGCGCTCAAGGACCAGGTCAAGTACAAAGACGCGGAGGCCGTGGCGCGGCGCGCGGTCGCCCTCCGTGAGAAGTTCCTCGAGCCCGGGCACCCGGACACCGTCGTCGCGTGGTCGCTCCTGGCCGGCGTCCTCCGGGCGAGCGGCCGGCTCGACGAGGCCGAGAAGCTCTACCGCAAGGCGAAAACCGCTACCGACGACCGATTCGGCAAGGCCCACCCGAAGGCCGCCGACGCCGGCCGCGAGCTCGCCGTCTGCCTGGTCGAGCGTGGCGACCATGCGGCCGCCGAGGCGCTCCTGGCCGACGCCCGCAAGGCGCTCACCGGGAACAAGAAGGCGGACGCGTTCGCGATCCGTCGGCTCGACCACGCGACCGCGGAGTTGTATCGCGAAACAGGCCGGTTCGCGGAGGCCGAGCCCCTCTACGTCGCCGCCATCAAGGCCGCGGACGAGAAGTTTGGTCCCACGCACCCGCTCACCACGAGTTGGGCGTACGACGCCGCGCTGTTCCTGATCGCGAATCGACGGTACACCGAGGCCGACCAGGCGCTAACCATTACGCTTACCGGCCGCGAAAAGACGCTCGGCCCCAACCACCCGGCTACCATCGCGACGCTCGAGCTGCTGGGCGACGTGAAGGAGCAACTCGGGCGGCCCGCCGAGGCCGAGGCCCTGGTCCGCAAGGCCCTCGACCGTAACGCCGACACCGACCCGATGGTGACGGTTCGGCTGTCGTCCAATCTGGCGCTGCGGAGCGTGTGGGCCGGGGACGCGAAGTCTGCCCGGGACCACGCCCGGCGGGCGGTCGCGGCGGTGGAGAAGGTCGAATCCCTCTACCCATTCGACGACCCCATGTGCTGGCTGGCCCGGCACAACGCGGGGCATGTGTTCGCCGCGGCCGGCGACGTCCGGGGGGCGGTAGCCGAGTTCGACGCCGCGCGGCGATCCGTCCGCCGGTTCCTAGTCGAGGCCCTGCCGGGGCTGAGCGAGCGCGAGCAGCTCTTCGTCCTCGAGAAGTTCGACCGGTTCAACCTGCACACCGCGCTGAACCTCGGTCCGGCCCACGCGGCCGACTCCGACGTCGCCACCCGGACCGCCGAGTGGGTGCTCAACGGCAGGGCGGTGGCGCATGACGCCCTGGCCGCCGCCGCCCGCGGGACCACCGGCCGGTCGCCCGTCCGCTCGACGCTCAACCTCCGCCGCCAGGCCGCGGGCATCGCCATTACGCCGCCGACCGCGGGCCGCATGCGGCCGGCCGACCCGTGGGTTTCACTGTCCGCTCTGCAGTCCGCGTTGCCCGATGGGGCCGTGCTCATCGACGTCGTCCGCCTCGACCAGCACCGCGTCACCCTCGGCAAGCCGACCGAGCGCCAGCCGGCCCGGTACGTCGCCTGGGTGACGGCGAAGGCCGGTGCCCCGAAAGTGATTGACCTGGGCCCGGGGGCGACGATCGACGCGGCCGTGGCCACGGCCCGCAAGGCGATCGCGGATGCCCCCACCGCAATCCGCGCCGACGGCGAGGCCATCGCCGAGAAGACACTCCGCGACGCCGCCGGTGCCGTGACGAAACTGGTGCTGGCGCCATTGCAGGCCGCCGCCGGCCCGGCGAAGGTGTGGTACGTCGCCCCGGACGGCGAGTTGTGGCTGTACCCGTGGGCTGCCCTGCCGACGGCCGACGGCTACCTCGCCGAGGCGGTGGACATCCGCTACGTCACAAGCGGTCGCGACCTGTTGCCGCGGAAATCGGACACGGTATCCGCGGACAGCCTGATCGTGGCCGACCCGGACTTCGACGCCGGCACCGGCCGCATGCGGGCCGCGGCGGAATCGCCCGCCGGCGGGCGAGGCATTGCCAACCTGCTCGGCCGCGTCGCCCGGCTGCGGGGGACGGCCGTCGAGGCCAATGCGGTGGCGCCGAAGCTGACCGCCCTGACCGCCCGCGAGCCGAAGACGCTGACGGGCGAGCAGGCCACCAAGCGGCGGATTCGGGCGGCCGCCCGGCCGCGGGTGCTCATGCTCGCCACGCACGGGTTCTTCCTGCCACCGGACCCGGAGCACCAGGCGTCCCGCGACGACTGGTTCCGATCGCTGACACTGCCCCTGGCCGTCGGCGACGAGGCAGTGAATCCGCTGCGCCGGTCCGGCGTGTTGCTGGCCGGATGCAATCGGGAGCCGGAGTCCGCGGACGACGACGGGGTGCTGACCGGGCTGGACGTCCTCGGGCTGGACCTCCGCGGGTGCGAGCTGGTGGTCCTCAGCGCCTGCGAGACCGGCCTCGGCGAGGTCCGCGACGGCGAGGGGGTCGGCGGGCTGCGGCAGGCGTTCCTCGCAGCCGGGGCGGAGCGAGTGATGAGCACCTTGTGGCAAGTGCCGGACCTGGAGTCGGCCCGGCTGATGGCCCGCTGCTTCGAGTTGCAGGCGGGCGGGCGCCCGGCCGGGGCAGCGTTGCGGGAGGCGCAACTCGAGTCGGTCCAGCGGCGCCGTGAGAAGAATGCCGCGGCCCACCCGTTCTTCTGGGCGGCCTACACCTTGACCGGCCGACAGGACAATCCCCGGCACTGATCCAGCGAATCGAACGCGGTCGATCGGGCGGCCAATTCCATCAACTCACCGTCGCCCCAGGCGCTTGCCTCCGGCCGGCCGGAGTGCGATACTCAGCCCTGTCGCACCCGCGCTTCGGCGACCCGGCGCCCGGGGTATCCATCTCGCGTCGGGCCCTCGCCGGCCGATCCTTCCTTGACTCGCATCATTCGTACCAGTTCGAGGAGAGACCGTGTTCGCCATCATCAATTGGAGTCTGCGCACCCCCAGGGCGCACCGGCCGGCTCGCGCGCTGTCGCGGCGATCGCCCCGCCTGTTCGTGGAGAACCTGGAAGCCCGCGAAGTACCAGCCCTGGACCAGGTATTCGACCCGATGGCCGCGGGCGGAGTCACCATGAGTACCAGCGTCAGCTCCATCAACACCAACCAGGAGTGGGCCCAGACATTTACCGTCGGCATCTCCGGGGTCCTGACCGAGGTGGATCTCTACATGCGCCGGTTCAGCGGGGACACCGGCCCCCTGGTCATGGACATTCGCGGGACCCAGCCCGACGGCAAGCCGACCTCCGCGGCCAGCCAGGAGTTGCTCACGGTCACACTGCCGGCCTCGCAAGTTTCGAACGCCAGCCCCCCCGCCTACTTCCCCATTGATGTGAGCGGGTTCAATTTGCAGGTCACCCAGGGACAGAAGCTGGCCGTCGTCGTGCACGTCGGGACCGCGGCCGGCGGCAACGTCACCTACTGGTTCGGGGGGAGGAACGATGACTCCTACCAGGGCGGGGCGATGTACGGTCGAGTGATCGGCAACCACGATTGGGTCGCAAGCGGTGCCGGCTTTGACCTTGGCTTCCGAACGTGGGTCGGTCAGGCCCCGTCGCAGCCGCCGGTCGTCACCTTGCCGGGCGGACCCGTCACTTACAACGAGAACGACCCGGCCGTTGTCCTCGACTCCGGGGCCACTGTCACCGACCCGGACTCGCCCGACTTCAACAACGGCACCCTGACCGTGTCGCTCACGGCCAACGGCACGGCCGACGACCGGCTGGAGGTCCGCAACGACGGCACGGCCGCCGGCCAGATCGGCGTGTCGGGGACGACCGTCACCTTCGGTGGGACGGCGATCGGCACGCTCGCCGGGGGCGTCGGCACAACCCCGCTCGTCGTGACCCTGAACGCCAACGCCACGCCGGCCGTCACCCAGGCCCTGGTCCGCAACCTGACCTTCCGCAACGTCTCGGACAACCCCGCGACCGCCCCGCGGACCGTTCAGCTCGTGCTCACCGACGGGGACGGGGGGACCAGCGCCGCGGTCACCAAGTCGGTGACGGTCACCGCGACCAACGACGCGCCGCAGGTCACCACCAACGCGGGCCTGACGGTTGCCGAAGGGGGAAGTTCCGGGATCGGGCCCGCGATCCTGACTGCGACCGACCCGGACAACACCCCGGCGCAGCTGACGTACACGGCGACGGCCGCCCCTGCCCACGGGACGCTGCTGAAGAGTGGCGTGCCCACCACCACGTTCACCCAGGCCGACCTCAATAATGGCTTGATCTCTTACCAGCACGACGGCGGAGAGTCCGCCACGGACGCCTTCTCGTTCACGGTCAGTGATGGATCGGCCACTTCGCCAGCGGCCGTCTTCAGCATCACGGTCACCCCCGTGAACGACGCACCGGTCGTTTCCACCAACACCGGGCTGTCCGTAATCCAGTCCAAAGACGTAAAGATCACATCGAGCCGGCTCGCCGCAACCGACCCGGACAATCCGCCCGGGCAGCTCACCTACACGGTCACGGTGGCCCCCACCCACGGGACGTTGCTCATCGGTGGCAACCCAGTCTTGACGTTCACCCAGGCCAACATCAACGCCGGCATGGTCTCCTACCAGCACGACGGCAACGGCACGGCGGCCGACACGTTCACCTTCGTGGTGAGCGACGGCAGCCTGTCGACCGCGCCGGCGACTGTGTCGATCACGGTCCTGTCCAGTATGGGCTCGTTTATCACGGTATCCGGGTTCGACCCGGTCACGGGCCGGGTCACGTTCACCGGGGACGGTGGCGGGGATCCGAACGACCACCTCGAGTTGTTCGCGGTAGACATCGGCGGGGGCCAGTTCGCCCTGGGGCACAACCTCAACGACCCGGCCCTCGACAGCAACACCGACCTCGACCCGGCAACCCCGGGGGTTCAACAACTGATTCTCGGGTCCGGTACGGCCCCGCTGATTACCGTCAACCTGCTGACCGGGGACGACTCCCTGGGCATCGACAACACCGGCGGCCACTTCACGACGCCAGTGTCCTACGACGGGGGCACCGGCTTCGATCTGCTCCGGCTGGCCGGCACCCTCGCCAACACCTGGACCCTCACGGGCATAGACGCCGGTACCGTGACCGGTACGGCGGTGGGTTTCACCGCA